>JBARER010000354.1:0-18938 GCA_049796395.1 Xanthobacteraceae bacterium | reverse complement strand
CACCTCGCACGCCGGTCGTAATGCCGGCGGGCATGATGCCCGGACCGCCCGGGAACAGGTTGCAAGCCTGCCCGCGGGCTCCGCCTCTCGCCCCGCCGCCGCGATTTGCCTTCGCGACGCCGTCCTTCACCGGGCGAGATGATTCGGTGACATATGTACCCCAACCGGGGACCGTTGTCAACGATTGTCTCAAGAAAAGAGACTGATGGCACCGGGCACGCGAAATTAACGGTCGTCCCGTCTAATTTTGTTGATTTGTTCACAAGCCCACTCACTGCTCTGGTCTTTTCTCGATGTTCGTGGTACGTTCTTCTGAGTTGAGGTGACTCGCTTTGACCTGTGATCCAAGAGCCGTGGCCAATCTCCTTCTTAAGGAGGCTCGTTCGCGGGGATATCAAGTCTCGAATTTGAAGCTTCAGAAGCTTCTCTTCCTTTGTCACGCATTCTATTTGGTGGACACCGGACAGGCGCTCGTGCGGGGAAGTTTTGAAGCGTGGCAGTACGGTCCCGTCCACCGCGAAGCGTACGATGCGTTCAAATGTTTTGGTTCGAACCCGATCACGGAAGATGCTGAGAGGTTTGACCCCGTAACCGGCACGCGAAGGCCGATCGCTCTGCCGGCCGACCGCGCGATGCTCGATGTTGTACAACGCGTCGTTCGATTTTACGGAGTCAAAACTCCTGGGGAACTTGTTGAGCTAACCCACGCAAAGGACGGGCCGTGGGATTATGTGGTGAGTGCCGCAACGACGAGTGCGAACATCGGACTAAAGATCAGTGATGGCGTGATTGCAGAGCGTTTCAAATACCTGTGGTTTGGAGATAAGCCGAATTACAAGGACAGAGAACCAGATGAAGACGTCCCGCTCGTTGCCTGAAACGGATTTGGCCCGCGTCGCACTTTTGCCTGACGATCAGAAGCAGATCATTTTACGCGCGGTGAGGTCATTCGTACCGCCGCATTCGTTATCGCCTCTGCGGAAGATCGCCCCGGCGCTGTACGCGGCCAGACCTTCATTATTTGAGCTGCCGAGGTGCACGTTCGGGGAGATTGAAGCCGCTATTCGGCGGCTGTCTGGTACAAACCTTCATTGGCTCGCGCCGAATCTATCGTTGGCGAAGCTGCTGTTCAATTACAATGAACGGCGCTGCATTAAGGCAGTTGAGTGGGAGTTTCCATTCATTCCTGTTGGTTACGGGGCCAAAATAAAATTCTGGCATAATTTCTACTCGATCCAGAACGATGTGCCCGTTCTTTCATTTCTTGACCCCCGATTGACTGACGGACTCGGCATCTTCGGTCGTACGTTCGTGTTTTCCGCCATGCATCACAACGTTTCGATCGGTGACTTTACAGGCGCGAAGCTTGAGATTGTGCGATTTCCATTAAACAAACAAACCGGCAAACGCGAAGTTGAGATTTTCACGTTTGATGAGCGCGATGTGGTTGAGGAAGCCTTATTGAACAAGGCAATCGACCGTACTTACAAGATTTGGAACGAAATTTTGGCGGAGCGCACTGAGCGGGCGCGCCGCCAGCCGCCGACCGGCACTGATGATAGCGGATTCGACTTCTGATTCTGCAATAGGCGGGGGTTGGGCGCGCGGCACCGTAACCCACCATCAGAGGCCTATAGCCTATCCCAATTTAGCAGAATCGGGATACGCTCCTAGCTGTTTGTTTCAGCATGTGCTTTTCGCAAAACCGGTTTTCACTTTTGCGGGACAAGCTCTAAGCAAACCCGGGAAGATTACGCGCCTCCAACGGCTGTCCTGCTAAGTTTCGGCGATTCATTTCGTGAACCCGAGCTACAGCTCTCCACGGTCTTCGTCGGGCGCAAAGCGACGCACTATCTCGTAACGCTTCGCTTGGCACCAACGATGGCACCAACGCGGTTGCGACCAAGGCAAATCTCGGAGCTCGTCTTTATCATTGGGAATCGCGCCCCTGATATTAGTTTTTTTCCAGCACCACCAAATGCCCACTAGGGTCAGAACTATAATGATTATCGCCCATCTCGCGTGCGGATCGGGAATTGGCACCCAAGACAGCAGCGGCAGATGCGATCCGAGGAATCTCCAAATGGCATAGGGAGCAACTAAGAGCCAGAATCCGACAAAACAGTCGCTGAGCGCTACATTCACCCCCGAAACCGAGAAGCTAACACCTTCTTTGTGCAACCAGACTGTCTTGTATAGGTGGCCCTCTATCGTGCCTTCCAGCATGTCGACATGGCGCTCCCAATTCTCCTGCCAGAATTTCGACCCGCGGGCCGCAAAAGAACATGCGATGGCCGACAGCACACCGAGCCCCGCTAGTGCGACCGTCAAAGGATTGCCCCAATACGAAGTCTCCAGCAAATTTGGCCCCGCGACCTCAGCACGACTGAGATCGCGGAAACGCCGCTGATGGGTTATGCGCCCTGCGGCACTAACCCACCCTGCTCGCCCGCTACGTCGGGAACACGCGCGCGCCGTGTTTCTCATCCAAGTCGAATTCCCAAATCTCGACACCCTCTGGAATTAAATGACCTTGTGTTCGGATGTAATGCGTTGCCAGGCTCTGTTGCGTCCGTTGATGGAGATGCTTCAAAACGAAAAGTATTTTTCGATAACGGGGCGGAGACAGGCCGAACAGAAGCATAACCTCGTTCATCCCTCTGATCTTCGCGCTAGGCGGTTTTCCTGTCTCCGTCCATGTGTAAGACTTGCACTCGACCAAGATCGGCGGGTCTTCGCTTCCGAGATCAAAATTGTGCTGTTTTTTGATATGTCCGCCGACCGGCACAGGAAAGGTTTGACTGAGTGGGATACCACTGTTCTCGAAGAACAGCCGAGCCGCCTCTTCGAATTCGCGACCCGCATGTGCATTGCTAACGGCACCACGGCGTTGGAAATTATTGAAATCGGTCATGAGCGTCCTCCGGTGAGGGCACCTATTTGCTATCAGCGAATTTCCTGGGCTAGTTCAAAAATGTTGTTCAGTGACAAGATGTCGCGACCGCGAAATGGAAAGGGCGTCCGTCTCAACGAATCTCTTGCGCTTATCCGTCATCCTGAGGTGCGAGCCGGGTCCGCGCGAAGCGCGCGGCCCGATGACAGGCTCCGCGAGCCTCGGAGGACGACGGCCTGAGCGCCTCGGCAGTGCGGCGCCGCGACCTACCAACTCATCAGCCCGTAGGATGGGTAGAGCGCAGCGAAACCCATCGTCTTTCCCCGAAATCCGGCTCAGCATCCGCTGCGTCTCCCGCCCAGTCGAGCGGATAGACGCCAAGCCGGACCATGCGATGGAACGACGAATACGGCCAATCCATCACCCGGCCGACATGCCCATGCTTCACCGGGTTGAAATGAATGTAATCGACGTGACGCGCCAAATCCGCATCGTCACGTAGCGTGTGTTCCCAATAGCGCCGCTGCCAGATTCCGCGCTCACCCTTCTCGGCGCGGCTCTCCGAAATGCGCTCGCCGGTGGGCAGGCCGCGGGAGAACGCCGATTTGATCTGCCGCCAGCGCAAAGCATAGTCGGCGTCATCCTGCGGCAATGTCCAAACCGCGTGCAGATGATCGGGCAGGATGACAATCGCGTCGATTTCGAACGGGTGGCGCCGCCGCACGTCCCGGAATGCTTTGCGCAGCAGATGGATGTAATCGGTCAGCAGACGCCGCCGCCGTTCGGCGAGATTCGCCGTAAAGAAAAAGCTGCCGCCGGAAATGAGATTGCGTCGATAGTTGGTCATCGCCTGAGCTTAGCAAAACCGCCGAGGCGATGGGTTTCGCTTTGCTCTACCCATCCTAGGGGTTACTGCCGAAACGATGGGTTTCGCTTCGCTCTACCCATCCCACGAGCTACGGGCCGGACCATCCGCATGCGCGGATGATGACGCCGAAAGGGTGCGGCCATCTGACTGGCGCGCCACGCCCGCGCCCCCGTGGGCGAGCGCCCGCTTCCCTGCTATCCTGCCTCCTGCAACGGGCGTGCGGCGCCGCAAGCTGACACCCCGGCATCAAACAAAATTTGCGCCAGCAAGGGGAGGAAGGAATGAGAAAGCTTTTTGCCGTTCTCGTGACCGCCGCCGTAGCGGCGATAGCGTTGCACACAAAAGTCCGCGCCGACGACTATCCGTCGCGGCCGATCACCATGGTCGCCGTGTTCGGGCCCGGCAGCGCCAGCGACACCATCTGCCGCATCATCGCCGATCCGCTCAGCAAAGCGCTCGGTCAGCCGGTCGTGGTCGAGGACCGTCCCGGCGCCGACGGCGCGGTTGCCGCGGCCTATGTGCATCACCAGCCGGCCGACGGCTACACGCTGTTGATGGCGACCAATTCGCCGCTGTCGGCCGATCCGTTCCTGCACAAAGTCGACTATGACGTGGAGAAGGACTTTGTGCCGGTCACCCGCGTCGGCAGCTTCACCTTGATGCTGGTGGTCAATCCGAAGCTGCCGATTCAATCGGTTAAGGACCTGATCGCCTACGCCAAGGCCAATCCCGGCAAATTGTCGTTTGCCAGCGGCAACACCGCCGGCATCGTCGGCGGCGACACGCTGGCAAATTGGGCGGGTATCAACATCATTCACGTGCCCTATATGAGCACGCCGCCGGCGCTCGAAGACATCATCGCCGGCCGCGTCTCGATGATGTTCGCCGACTTCACCACGGCGATGCCGCATGTCGCGGCCGGCTCGCTGCGGGCGATTGCGGTGTCGCGGATCAAGCGCTCTTCGCTGTTTCCGCAACTGCCGACCATGGACGAATCCGGGCTCAAGGGCTTCAACCTCGACGCCTGGGCGGGCCTGGTCGCGCCGTCCGGCGTGCCGCAAAACGTGATCGACAAGCTCAATCCGGCGCTGCGCAAGGTCATCGACAGCCCCGAAGTCCAGGCCAAGTTCAAAAACGTCGGCTTCGAAGGCTTTTCGTCGACGCCGGCCGAGTTCGGCGACTACATCAAGACCGAGCTCGGCGAGTGGCGGAAAATGGTCAAGGACGCCAACATCCAGGCGGACTGACTTTGGCATCCCGCCCCGCGATAGCGGGGAGGCGGGACCATCCGTAGCGCATCGCGCGAAGGATGGTGGGCGGGGCGCGGGCCGCAACGATCGTTCTGGGCCGACAGCGAAACGTCGAGTCAGAGACCCCCTCCACCACCCTGGCTCACTACGTGAGCTTCGGGTGGTCCCCCTCCCTCGCTTTCGCGGGGGCGGATGCGCTTACGCCGCGCGGCGCTCATCGTGGGGCGTGGCCGATGCACTCGGCTGCGGCACGCGCCGGCGGCAGGCATAGACGTGGGTGAATTCGGCGCCGAGCAAGACGATCTGCGAGGAATAATAGACCCAGATCAAGAGGATCACGATCGACGCCGCCGCGCCGTAGGTGGAATCGAGCGCCAGCTTGCCGATATAAAGACCGATCAGGAACTTGCCGAGTTCGAACAGCGCCGCGGTGATCGCCGCGCCAAGCCACACGTCGCGCCATTCGACATCGGCATCCGGCAGCCATTTGAACATCATCGCGAAGATGACCGCGATCGCGGCAAACGAGATCAGCGAACCGGCCAATTGCAGGCTCGAGGCCGCGCCCAGATAGTGGCCGGCCGCCGACAGCCCCGCGGTCAGCAGGAGCGACACCAAGAGCAGGAAGCCGAGCGCCAGGATGGCGGCGAGCGACACCAGATAAGCGCGGAAGAACTGCCACACGCCGCTGATCTTCTTGGCATCGACCTCCCAGACGGTGTTGAACGCGTCCTTGAGCTGGACAACGACGCCCAGCGCCGAGAACAACAGAATGACCGTTCCCAGCACCGTGGCGAACACGCCCTGCGCCGGCTTGCTGGCGCCGATCAGCATGGCATCGACGGCCTTCGCCGCCGCGTCGCCCAGGAGCCCGCGCAGCTGCAGCTCGACCTCGCCGCGCGCTGCATCCCGGCCGAACACAAGGCCCGCCACCGCGACGGCGATGACCAGGACCGGACCGAGCGAGAATACGGAATAATAGGCGAGCGCGGCGCCCTGGCGGCCGTCCTTATGGGTGACCCAGTCGCCGGCGGCGTCACGGATCAGATGCCAGAGTTTGGTTGTCGGCAGCGTCACGGCGCTGGTTCAACGTGATGCCGGCGTGCCGGTTCCGGCAGGTGCGGAATGAGCGCTTTGGCATCCCGCCCCGCGATAGCGGAGAGGGGGAACCATCTGTAGCGCACCGCGCGAAGGATGGTGGGAGGGGCGCGGGACTCGACGCTTTCTGCAGCGGCAACGAAGCGCCAAGTCAGACGCCCCCTCCACCACGCTACGCGTGGTCCCCCTCCCCCGCTTCGCGGGGGCGGATGCCACCCCTTAGCGGCGCCGGCTGTTCGGCGAGCATGGACACAATGGCGAGCCGCGTGGTGTCGCGGTCGAGGCCATGCCGGCGGATCAGGTCGTCGCAATCGGCCATGATCGCGTCGGCGTCCTGCATGATTTTCAGCCGCTTGAAGCCGTCGTCGTAAGACAGCCCCATGCTTAAGCCCAGGATTTCATACATATTCATGATGCGGAATGGCCAGTCGCGCTCGTGCGCGCAGAGTTCGCGATGGTCCGAATGGTAGAGCGCGACCAGCGCGTCGACGCCCGCGGCTTCCGCCGCTTGCAGTTCGGCAAGCTGCAGATCGCGGCGATAGGCCGGCAGCACTTTGAGCTCGTTCGATTGCAGGCCGACGCTCGGCTGATGCAGATCGACGATGGCGATGCCGGGCACGGCGCGCAAAATGTCCTCGGCGGCTTCGACAACGCCGCGGACGCCGGGATGCTTATGCAGCGCAATCCGCATCGGCACCGGCGCGCGCAACAGCGGCCGCAACCGGTCGAGATTGTCGCGCACGAACATTGTGAACGGCGTCATCTCGAACGGTTTTGCGCCGCGGGTCGCTTCGGCCGCCGGCAGCGTCATTTCGGTGAATTGCACGTGGCATGACGGACACCAGGACAACACCTGCCCGGTCTTGCTGCGCGACAGCTTGTCAAGCGCGCTTTCGGCAACGCGTCCGAAAGTCGCCAGATCGCCGGAGCGCAGTTGCTGCACGCCGCAGCAATGGGTCGGGCCGCCCATGACTTCGTAAGAGATATCGAGCGCGTCCATGATATCGAGCGCCAAGAGCGCGATATGCGGGGTCTTGAGCACGTTGCAGCCGGTGTAGAAAACGAAATCCGCCGGCTCCCCGGCGGATGGTTTCGCCCCCTGCCCGAGCCGCGCCAACAGCGCATCGTCGATCTGGATTTTGGTAATGGCGTTGACGTCGCGTGCGACGTGGCGAAAGCCCTCCACGCCGTTGCGGCGCAGCGTCACCGCGTCGCTTTCGGCGCGGGCCATGGCGGCGCGCGCCATGCTCAGGAGAAAGCGCGGATTGACGCCGTAGTCGCAGGCCTCGATGCACTCGCCGGAGCGGACGCAGCCGCTCGCCCATTTGCGCGCGGCGTCGGTGCCGGCTTCGGTATTTTGGCCGCCCTTTATAATGTCGATGACGCCGCCGATGACCTGGATGGGATTGGCCCGCTGGTCGGCGGTCAGCCCCGCCGCCACGGTGGTCGGGCAGGCCTCGACGCACTTGCCGCAGCGGCTGCAGGCGTCGGCCATGGCATCGGCGCGCGCATGCAGCGCTGCCTCGAATGTCACAACCGCAGCCTCAGTCATGGTGGGAATTTAGCTCTTCGCGGCGCCCGATTGAAGGCCCCCCCGACACGCGGTAAAGACTAAGCCTCTCCAGCGATGCCCGGCCATCTCTCGTGGAGTTGCGCCGGGCATGTCTATGAATGAGCGCCAGCACGACAGGCGCCTGTATTTGCCGATGAGCGAGGACTCCGATGGGTGAATTCGCAGTTGGCCAGCCCGTTCCCCGGTTCGAGGATCCGCGGCTGGTCAAAGGTCATGGCCGCTATATCGCCGACATGACGTTTCCGGGCATGGCGTTCGGCTATGTGCTGCGCTCGCCGCATGCCCATGCCCGCATCCGCTCCATCGACACGGCGAAGGCTAAGGCAGCGCCCGGCGTGCTCGCGGTGCTGACCGGCGCCGATTACAAGGCCGCGGGTTTTGGCGATTTGCCGGTGCCCGGCGGGCTCAAACGCCGCGGCGACACGCCCGGCTACAAGCCGCGTTATCCGGCGCTGGTCGAGGACCGCGTGCGCATGATCGGCGACTATGTCGCCTTCGTCGTCGCCGAGACCTATTTCCAGGCGGTCGATGCCAGCGAATTGATCGAGGTCGATTACGAGCCGCTGCCGGCCGTGGTTTCGACCGGCGACGCGGTCAACGCCGATGTGCCGCTGGTGTGGGACGATTGCCCGAACAATATCGGCTTCGTCCAGGTCGAGGGAAATAAGGAAGCGACCGACGCCGCCTTCGCCCGCGCCGCGCATGTCGTCAAGCATCGCTTCGTCATCAACCGCGTCACCGCCGCGGCCATGGAGCCACGCGGCAGTATCGGCCTGTTCGATCCGATCGAAGGCCGCTACACGATCTACACCACGCTGCAGCGCACCACGGTGTTTCAGACCGAACTGTCGCAACACGTATTGAAGGTTCCCGACAGTAAAATCCGCGTGGTGTGCGGCGATATCGGCGGCAGCTTCGGCATGAAGTCGCCGGTCTATAATGAAGTGGCGCTGGTGCTGTGCGCGGCAAAGCTGATCGGCCGGCCGGTGAAGTGGGTGGCCACCCGCTCGGAATCGTTTCTGTGCGACGCGCAGGCGCGCGACAATGTCACCGAGGCCGAACTGGCGCTCGATAAGGACGGGCATTTCCTCGGCTTCCGCGCCAAGATCATCGCCGCGATCGGTGCCTATCTGCAGGTCGGCATGCCGGCGTTCACCGGCAATCTCGGCACGCTCGCCGGCGTCTATCGCACGCCCGCTTCGCATATCGACGTGACGGCCGTATTCACCCACACCCAGCCGGTGCGGCCCTATCGCGGCAACGGCCGCCCCGAGGCGGGTTACGTCATCGAGCGCATGGTCGACGTCGCCGCCGATCAGCTCGGCATCGATCCGGCGGAATTGCGCCGGCGCAACACGATTCCGGCAAGCGCCATGCCGTTCAAGACCAGCGTGACGTTTACCTATGATTGCGGCGAATTCGAAAAGAACATGGACCTCGCGCTGACCGCAGCCGACAAGAACGGCTTCGAGGCGCGGCGCGCGGCGGCGAAGAAAAACGGCAAGCTGCGCGGCTTCGGCTTCTCCAATACCATCGAGCGCTCGGCCGCTCCGGGATTGGAAGGCGCCGAGATCCGTTTCGATCGCACCGGCTCGGTGTCGATCTTTTCCGGCAGCATCAATCAAGGTCAGGGCCACGAAACCGCGTTCAAGCAGGTCGTCTGCGACCGGCTGGGGCTCGATCCGAACGAGGTGAACTACATCCAGGGTGACACCGACCAGGTGTTTTTCTCGGAAGGCACCGGCGGTTCGCGCTCAGCGGCATTGTCGAGCTCCGCCTTCACGCTTGCCGCCGACAAGATCGAGACCAAGGCCAAGGCCATCGCCGCCACCATGCTCAAGCTCGACGTGGCGGATATCAATTTCCACGAAGGCCTGTTCTCCAGCCCGAAGACCAACCAGACGCTCACCATCAAGGAAGTCGCCAAGGCCTCGCTCGATCCCAAGAACCTGCCGCAAGGCATGGAATGCGGCCTGATCGAGCGGGCGATCTATTCCGGCAAGGTGGCGGCCTATCCCAACGGCGTCCATGTCTGCGAGCTGGAAATCGACGAGGAGACCGGCGAGGTGGAGATTGTCGGTTATCACGTCGTCGACGATGTCGGCACCGTGCTCAATCCGCTGTTGCTGCACGGCCAGATCGACGGCGGCATCGCGCAAGGCGTCGGGCAAATCCTGATGGAAGACATCAAGTTCGACACCGAAGGACAAATCCTCACCGGCTCGTTCATGGATTACGCCATGCCCCGCGCCACCGATCTCACCGCATTCCATGTCGATTCCAATCCGGTGCCGACCAAAACCAACCTGCTCGGCGTCAAGGGCGCCGGCGAGGCCGGCTGCGTCGGCGCCATGCCGGCGGTGGCGAATGCTTTGGTCGACGCGCTCTCCCCGCTCGGCGTGGTGCATGTGCCGATGCCGGCGACGCCGGAAGTGTTGTGGCGGACGATTCATGAGGCGCGGGAGAGGAGTGCTTAGCGGCACTGGTGGAGCGGATTTGACATTCCGAAATGCGATGCGACTGTTGCAATCCGACCAACAGGCGGCACAAGCGCGATGCCAATCACGGGGACATCCGACCCAATCATCGTCTTCGATAATGTCGGCATCAATTTCGGGCCGGAACGCATCTACGACCGGCTGAGCTTTCAGGTCCAGCGCGGCGAATTCATCTGCATCCTGGGTCCCTCCGGCTGCGGCAAGTCGACGTCGTTGCGCATCATCGGCGGCTTGCTCGACGTCAACGACGGGCAGGTCGTCGTCGACGGCCGCCCCCCACGCGACGCCTGGGCGGATATCGCTTTCGTGTTCCAATCGCCGCGGCTGGTGCCGTGGCGCTCGGCGCTCGACAACGTCATGCTCGGCTCGGAGCTGCGCTTCGGCGGAGGCAAAACCAAGCCGCGCAAGGAGCACGCGCGGGAGTTGCTCGCCCTCGTCGGTCTCGCCGGCGACGCGCACAAATACCCGTCCATGCTGTCCGGCGGCGAGCGCCAGCGGGTCGCCATCGCCCGCGCGCTCGCGGTCGATCCGAAAATCGTGCTCATGGACGAGCCGTTCTCGGCGCTCGATCCTAATATGCGCGCACGCATGCGCAGCGAAATGGAGCGCATCTGGCTCGAAACCGGCAAGACCGTGGTCTTCGTCACCCACGACATCGACGAGGCGCTGCAGCTCGCCGACCGCACGGTCGTGCTCTCCGGCAAGCCGACCCGCGTGCTCGATATCATCGCCCTCGACACGCCGCGACCGCGCGCCGCAACCGGGCATCGTGATGCAAACCGCGAGAAATTGGTTACACTGTTTCGTACCATCGAACAGCCGGGCCCCCAACAGAGTACCGTGACATGATCAAACGCCGTTCCGTCATCAAACTCCTCGCCGCGCCTGCCGTGCTCAGCGTCACCCGCCTCGGCTACGCCAAGGAAAAAGTCACCTACGCCTATCTGCTGGATCCCGCTTATGACGCGGTCACCTGGGCGATGTCGAACGGCAAGGTCACGTCGGAGCAGATCGACGTCGAGGCGCGCGGACTTGCCATTCCGCAACTGATCCAAGCCACGTCCGCCAAGCAGTACGACGTCATCATGACCGCGGTGATCGCGGTACCGCCGGCGCAGGCGCACGGCCTCGAGCTTCGCGTGCTGGCCACGGCCTTGCAGCAGGCGGCGGCGGGCGAAGGCGCTGGCATCTGGGTCAAGAGCGACTCGCCGATCAAGGATCCGAAAGAACTGAAAGGCAAGACGCTCGGCTCCTACGCGCTGCGCTCAACCGGATACACCCAGGTGCGGCTCGCGCTGATCCATAAATACGGCCTCAACGCGGCTCTCGAAGGCGGCGACCTGCGCCAAGTCGAAATTCAGGCGCCTAACCTGCCCGGCGCGCTGGCCGCGGGCCAGATCGATGCCGCCACATTGATTCATAGCCAAGCTTTCCGCGCCCAGAAATCCGGCGAGTTCCGCGTCATCGCCGAAACCGGGCGCGACAATATCGAGACTTTCGGCATGCGCTTCATCAGCGCGCTCAACGTCTCCTATCCGGAGCGGCTGGCGCAGCGGCCGGATGCGTTCAAGGAATTCGACCGCATGTTCCGCGACTCGGCGCGCTATGCGCTCGCCAACCGCGACGAGGTGTTTGGCGCCGTCGGCAAGAAGAACAATCTGCCGCCGGAGTTCTTCACCTGGTGGTTCGACAAGAGCTCGGACGTCCCCGGCACCTTCACCGAAGAGCACGCCAAGATCGTCATGAAGTTCTACGACTTGTCGAAGGAGATCGGAATGATTCCGAGCTATCCGGACATCCGCACGCTGGTCTGGGAGCACGCGCTGCGCGCCTGATGGCTGCGACCGACATCGCGTCCGCTCAATCGTTGCCGCGACGCGGCGCCGTCGCCGGCAAAGCCATCGCGCATCTGTTCACGCTGTGCTGCTTCGTGGTGTGGCAAGCTGCGTCCTTGGTGGCGCCGGCCTATCTCGTCCCCGGCCCGGTCGCGGTGGCGCGGCGGCTGGCGCGCTTCGTCACCAGCGAACGCGATCTCGGTCATCTCGGCGCCTCGCTGTTTCACGTCGCCGCGGCGATCACGATCTCGTTCGTCATCGGCTCGCTTTTGGCGCTGATTCCTTATTACCTGCCGGTGTTCCGCCTGGCGATCGAACGCCGTATCGGCCCGTTTCTCAACTCATTTTCCGCGATCGGCTGGACGCTGCTTTCGATCATGTGGTTCGGCGTTACCTCGCTCACCGTGATCTTCGCGATCAGCGTGGTGCTGGTGCCGTTTGCGCTGGTCAACATGGCGGCCGGCCTCGCCGATATCGACAGCGAGACTTTGGAAATGGCGCAGAGCTTCACGCGAAACCGGGCGCGGATCTTCCTGCGCGTGATCGTGCCTTCGCTCTATCCGTTCATCTTCGCCACGCTGCGCATCATGTTCGGCGTGGCGTGGAAGGTGACGCTGACCGCCGAGCTGTTCGGCGGCAATGCCGGCTTGGGCTACATGATCAACATGGCGCGCCAGGACTTCGACACGGCGACGATCTTTGCCGCCATCATTCTGATCATCGGCTTTGTGCACTGCATGGACCGTTACATATTGGGACCGCTGCAAATGAGCGTGTCGCGGCATTATGCAAGCTGAACGGCAATCGGCGGCTTCCATGATCGGTGCGCGCGTCATCGGCGACGCGGTCACCGTCGCCGCTATCGCCGGCTGGTGGGCGATGGCGCGGCATTTGCCGGAATTCATTCTGCCGGGGCCGCTGCCGGTGGCGCACCGGCTTGCCGAACTCCTGGTGACGCCGGACTTCCTGTGGAACGTCTTCACCTCGGCTTGGCGCGTGCTGGTTTCCATCGCGGCGGCTTTGCTGATCGGCGGCGGGCTCGCCTTCCTGGCCTATGGCGTGCCGTCGCTCGCGGCGGTGGTCGAGGAGCGCATCAAGCCGGTGCTCAACTCGTTTCCGTCCATCGGCTGGGCGATCCTCGCGGCGATCTGGTTCGAGCCCGGCAATTTCGGCGTCATCTTCGTCGAGACCGCGATCCTGATTCCGTTCTGCCTGATCAACATCGCCGAGGGCCTGCGCAACGTCGATCGCCAGCTCATGGAAATGGGCCGAAGTTTCACGCGGCACCGCGCGCGCATTCTGTGGCGCCTGACGCTGCCGCTGCTTGTGCCTTACGGACTTTCGGCACTGCGGATTGCCTATGGTGTCGCCTGGAAGATCGCACTGGTTGCGGAATTGCTCGGCGCAACGAGCGGGCTCGGCTATCTCATGCTGCAGGCTCAGACCGCGGCCGACAGCACGACCTTTCTTGCCAGCTGCTTTGCCATCGTGCTGATCTTCGTTGCCGGCGAGCGGCTGGTGATCGTGCCGCTGGAGCGGCGCTTTGCGCGACGCTGAAGCCAAAATAGAGAGCGAGGCTTAAAGTGACGACGACAGCAATTGACGACGTGGTGGTACGGACCAAAGCCGGCGACCTGCGCGGCACGCGCGAGGACGGCGTCGTTACGTTCCGCGGCGTTTCCTATGCCGCAGCGCCGGTCGTCGAATTGCGCTTCGCGCCGCCGCGGCCGGTTACGGCCTGGTCCGGCGTTCACGACGCGACCAGCGACGGTCCGATTGCGCCGCAGGCCCGTTCGCGTCTCGCCCACATCATGGGTGAATTCGAGCGCCAGCAATCGGAGGACTGCCTGACGCTCAACATCTGGACTCCGGCCGCGGATAAAGCAAAGCGCCCGGTGCTGATCTGGATTCACGGCGGCGCCTATTCGAGCGGTGCCGGCTCCTTGTCCTGGTATGCCGGCGATCGTCTTGCCACCAATGGCGATGTGGTTGCGGTCTCGATCAATTATCGGCTGGGCGCACTCGGCTTTCTCTACCTACCGGGAGTAAGCGGCGGCAATCTCGGCCTGCTCGACCAGATGGCGGCACTGCGTTTCGTGCGCGACAATATCGCGGCCTTCGGCGGCGATCCCGACAATGTCACCGTGGTGGGCCAGTCGGCGGGAGCGGCGTCGATTGCCATGCTCATGACGATGCCGGCGGCGCATGGCCTGTTCCGCCGCGCCATCATGCAGAGCACCCCGTTCGGACGCATCGCGCGCACGCGTGATGACGCGCATCGGATCGGCCGGCGTCTTTTGGAAGTGCTCGGCCTCAAGCCGGACGAAGCGGCTGAATTGAAAGCGGTGCCGGTCGCGAACCTAATCGCGGCGCAAGGCGAGCTGGCGCGGCTGGAAAAGAAGTTTGCCAGCGCGCTGGCGCCGTTCTGGCCGGTGATCGACGGCGAGATTATTCCGGGCGAGATCGCGCCGGCGCTCGAGGCCGGTGCCGGCGCCGACATCGACACCCTGCTCGGCACGACGCGCGAGGAAATGGCGGCCTTCTATGGCATCGATCCCGACATTCCCAAAGCCGATCAGGCCGCGATCGACGGCGTGTTCGCGTCCGTGTTCAAGACCGAGCCTCGGCGCCATTATGACGAATACCGCCGCTTGCGTGCCGCAGCCACCAATAATGCGCTGCTCGGCGACCTGATGACCGACGCGATGTTCCGGATGGGCACGCTGCGGCTCGCCGAATGGCGCGCCGACCAAGGCCGGCCCGTTTATCTCTATCAGTTCGATTGGCAGTCGCCGGCGGGCTTCGAATCCTGTCACTGCCTGGAAGTGCCGTTCGTCTTCAACAATCCGTCGGCGTGGACGGAGTCGCCGATGCTCAAGGGCGCGAGTCCGGCGGAAATGGCAGGGCTTGCCGCGGCCATGCAGCCGGCCTGGATCGCGTTCGCCCGCACCGGCAAGCCCGATCATCCACGCCTGCCGGCGTGGCCGGCCTATGGGCGCGAGGAACGCATGACCATGCGCTTCGACGGCGTGATCGGACCGGTCGGCGATCTCGCCGGACTATCCTGGCGCACGCCATGGCCGGAGTGAAGCCTGCGCGTTTGCGTTCGCAGAAAATGCCGCGCTTTTGAATTATACGGCGATCACCGCGACACCCTGAATCTCGATCATCATCTCCGGCTGGGCAAAGCCGGCGACGGTGATCGCGGCGCTGGCCGGAAAATCCTTGGCGAAAATCTCCGTGCGCAATTCCGTCATCCGCGTGGTGTGCCGCGCGTCGATCAGAAACACCGTCATGGTGACGAGATCGGCGAGCTTGGCGCCGGCTTCGGCCAGCGTCTTCTCGAGATTGCGGAAGGTCTGCCGGCACTGCGCGTCGAAATCGCCGGCGAGCGATTTGCCGGTATCGTCGACCGCGCCGGTATGGCCGGCAAGCCAGACGATCTTGCCGCCCTCGGTGATAACCGCCGGCGAATAAGCCCGCTTGGCGGTGCGCGCCCCGCCGACGAATGATTTTTGCATCGCTTTTCCTCCTTGTCATGGCCGGACTTGTTCCGGCCATCCACGTCTATTGCTATGCCGACCATCCTAAAGACGTGGATGCCCGCGACAAGCGCGGGCATGACGGCCTAAACTAGCTGCATGCCAACGACTGACACCCTCCCCCTTGCCGGCATCCGCGTGCTCGAATTCTGCCATACCATCATGGGGCCGACGGCGGGGCTTATTCTCGCCGATCTCGGCGCCGACGTGATCAAGGTCGAACCCACCGGCGGCGATCACACGCGCCGGCTCTACGGCTTCGCCGCGGGGTTCTTTCCGACCTTCAACCGCAACAAGCGGAGCTTAGCCGTCGACCTGAAGTCGGACGAAGGCCGCCATGTGCTGCACCGGCTCACCGCCACGTCCGACGTCGTCCTGGAAAACTATGCGCCCGGCACCATGGACCGGCTCGGCTGCGGTTACGCCGATCTCGCGGCGAAAAATCCACGCATCGTCTATTGCGCGCTCAAAGGTTTTCTCAGCGGCCCTTATGAGCATCGCCCGGCGCTGGACGAGGTGGTGCAATTCATGGCGGGCTTGGCTTACATGACCGGGCCGCCGGGCCAGCCGTTGCGCGCCGGCGCTTCCGTCGTCGACATCATGGGCGGAATGTTCGCGGTGATCGGCGTCCAGGCGGCGTTGCGCGAGCGCGAACGCACCGGCCGCGGGCAGATGGTCAAATCCGCTTTGTTCGAATCGACCGGCTTTCTGATGATGCAGCACATGGCCGGCGAAGTGGTGACCGGGAAGCCAATGCCGCCAATGCCGTCTCGTGAAGGAGCCTGGGCTATTTACGAACCTTTCGCCACCGCCGACGGCCACGAGATTTTTGTCGGCCTGACCAGCGACGGCCATTGGCGCCGGTTCTGCGAGCAGTTCGGGCGGAAGGATTTGCTGGCGGACGCGGCCTACAAGACCAACGAGGACCGCGTGCGCGCGCGGCCCACTCTGCTGCCGCTCGTCGCCGCCATCGTCGCCCGGCACACGCTTGCCGAGCTTGCCGAGGTGTTCGACCGTATCGATATTCCGTTTGCGCCAGTGGCCAAGCCCGGCGACTTGTTCGATGATCCGCAGCTCAATGCCGGGAACCGTATGCTGGAGATCGCATTCGGCAATGGCCGGCGCGCCAAGTTGCCGCGGCTGCCGATCGAGATGGACGACCACGATTTCGGTTTGCGGCGACAAGCCCCGCGCATCGGCGAGCATACGTCAGAGATTTTGGCCGAGCTCGGGCTTGCCGAGGAAGAAATCGTTGTTCTGGCGAAGCAAGGCATTGTGAGTGTTGACGGTTTGGATGAGAGTAAATAGTCCGCTCGTCCCCGCGCAAGCGGGGACCTAGGCTGGATTCCCGCTTGCGCGGGAATGAGCGAGGAAAAAGAAAATGAGCGATCTGCCGGGCGCCGTGCACATCACCGAGGAAGGCCCGCGCGAGGGCTTTCAGATCGAGAAAGGCCCGATCCCGACCGCGCGCAAGATCGCGCTGATCGATGCGCTGTCGAAGACCGGCCTCGATCGCATCCAGATCGTCTCTTTCGTCAATCCGAAGAATGTGCCGGGCATGGCAGACGCCGACGCGGTGGTGGCCGGCGTCGCGCCGCAGCCCGGCGTCGCCTACACGGCGCTCTGGCTCAACGAGAAAGGCTTTGCCCGGGCGCTCGCTTATTCCAACCGGCTCGCCAACACCGGCACCATCCAGCTCTGCGCATCGGAGAAATTCTCCATCCGCAATCAGAACCGCGACGCGGCGGCGCAGCTTGCCGGCCAGCGGGCCATCGTCGCCATGTACAAGGCGGCCGGCGTGCCGGTCGAGCGCGGCTCGATCATGGCGGCGTTCGGCTGCAATTTCGAAGGCGACATTGCGGTCTCGCATCTCATAGCGCTGACGCAGCAAATTCTAGACGTCGCGCGCGAGCACGGCGTGACGCTCAAATACATCACGCTCGCCGATACCATGGCCTGGGCGACGCCGCTTTCGATCAAGCGCACGATCGGGCGTTTACGCGAGCGATTTCCGGATATGGATTTCGCGCTGCATCTGCACGACACCCGCGGCATGGCGATCGCCTGCGCTTATGCCGGCCTGGAAATGGGCGTGACGCGCTTCGATGCCGCGGTGGCCGGGCTTGGCGGCTGTCCATTCGCCGGCCATGCCGGCGCCGCCGGCAATGTCTGCACCGAAGACTTGGTATTCATGTGCGACGAGCTCGGCATCAAAACCGGCATCGACCTCGAGGCTCTGATCGACTGCGCCAAGCTTGCCGAAGATATCGTCGGCCATCCGCTGCCTGGTTCGGTGATGAAGGGCGGGACGTTGAAGCGGTTTCGGGGGTAGAGTGTGTCATCATCCGCGAAGGCGGATGATCCAGTACTCACGGATCGGCGATTACTGGATGCCCGCCTGCGCGGGCATGACAATTACCTCTCCCCCAGAATCTTCCAGATGCCGCTCGCCGAGGCGACGATGCGGTCGCCCACTTTCAGCTTGCCTTCGATGAACAGCACCGAGCGCGTCTCACGCACCACTTCGCAATGCGCCTCGACGAAATCGCCGATTTTCACGCCGGCGATGAACTGCATATTCATCTCGATGGTGGCGTGCGGCTTGTCGCCGGTGAGGCGCCGCCCCGTCATGCCCATCGCCTGATCGGCGAAACTCATCAACACGCCGCCATGAAGCATGCTGCGATGATTTCTATGCTTGTCCGCGGTCACGATGCCGAACAGGCCATCGCCTTTGCGCCAGACCGGCCCGATCAGCTCGCCGAAATTATGCGCCTGGACCCGGTCCCAGCCGTTGGCGGCCGGGTCGAACGATGTGCCGCCGGTTGTTGCCTTGTCATTCATGCCGGCACCTTGGTTTTCTGGCGCGCGGCAAGCCGCCGGCCGAGATCGGGAATGAGTTTTTCGGCATTGACGCCGGCCGTGAGCGCGCGGCCGTTGCCGCCGAGCGCCCGCACCGCTTCGACATAGCCGGCAACCTCGCTTGGCTCGCGCACCGCCTGCGGATAGTCGGAGGCGAAAACAAGCTGCGAGAAGGCGAGCTCATCGAGCCCGAAGCGAACCCAGTCGGCGCCCCACTCCGCGGCATGATCCGGCCCGGCCCAGCCAGCGATGTCGTAGTAGAGGCGATGATCGAGATAATAGTCGAACGGCCGCTGCGGCTGCCGGCCGTGCCGCGGCACCTGCGTAGTGCCCCATTTGCCGCGTTGCTGGAAGCCGCGGATGCGGCCGAGATAGCGGCCGATGCCGCCGGCGAAATGCGAGAACTGGATGCGCAAACTCGGCAACTCATCGAGCAAGCCGGAATTGACGATGCGCACCGCCGCCGTCATCAGCGAGAATTCCCAGCCCAGCATGCGGCCGAGATCGTCGGCGTTCATG
>JBARER010000353.1:0-8286 GCA_049796395.1 Xanthobacteraceae bacterium | reverse complement strand
GCGCGAAGCCCGGCGGCGAGCCGGCGAAGCCGCGCGGACGGCGCGGCGGCGGTCCGGGTCAGGGCGATTTGTTTTAAAAGAAAACACCAGAAGGAAACGCAGATATGGAAGGCAAGATCGCGGTGGAAGAGCATTTCGCCATCGGCAAGACGGCCGCCAAGTCGGTGCGCTTTCCGCAGGACCCCTATTGGTCCGGCATTGAGGGCAAGCTCATCGACCTGTTCGACCGGCGTATCGCCGAAATGGATGACTGCGGTATTGGCTGCGCCGTGCTGTCGCTCAACGCCAACGGCATCCAGGAAATCGCCGACGCCGCCAAGGCCGTCGAATTGGCGCGCGAGGCCAACGATACCCTGGCGGCCGCGGTCGCCAAGCGGCCGGATCGCTTTGCCGCGCTCGCCGCGCTGCCGATGCAGGATCCGGACGCGGCCGCCGCGGAATTGCAGCGCTGCGTCCGCGACCTGAAGTTCAAAGGCGCGCTGGTCAATGGCTTTTCCCAGATCGGTACCGCCGATTCGGCGGTCTATTACGACGTACCGCAATACCGGCCGTTCTGGGCTGAGGTTGAACGCCTCGGCGCGCCGTTTTATCTGCACCCGCGCTATTCGCTGCCGAGCCGGCGCCAGCGCTATGAAGGTCATCCCTGGATGGTCGGTTCGCCGTGGGATTTTGCC
This sequence comes from Xanthobacteraceae bacterium, assembly GCA_049796395.1. Lineage (GTDB taxonomy): Bacteria > Pseudomonadota > Alphaproteobacteria > Rhizobiales > Xanthobacteraceae > BOG-931. The sequence goes on along the minus strand of JBARER010000353.1, from coordinate 7,612 downwards.
GAAGAGACGGCGATCCATGCGCTGCGTCTGATGGGTTCCGGGCTGTTCGACGAGTATCCAAAATTAAAAATCGTCATCGGCCATCTCGGCGAGCGCATTCCGTTCGATCTGTGGCGGCTCGACCACCGGCTCAAGAAGCTGCCGGATCACCCCAACAAACGGCCGATGGCCGAGTATTTCCGGCAGAATTTCTACATCACGACCAGCGGTCATTTCTGCACGCAATCGCTGATTCAGGCCATTCTCACTGTCGGTGCCGACCGCGTGCTGTTCGCCGTCGATTATCCGTTCGAATATCATGATCAAGCCGCATCGTGGTTCGACAACGTCGAGATCGCCGAACATGATCGCATGAAGATCGGCCGCGATAACGCGAAGGTGTTGTTTAATCTCGGTTGAGTTCGGATTTCTGACTGTTTGTTCATTTCACGGCGATCCTGTGGTCGCGGAACTGCCATGATGCTGGCGTGTTATGTGCTCGCGCAGGTTCGCGCCTCAAGGAGATCGAAAATGCTAAGGACTGTTTTTGCGATGGCGGTCGCTGCGGTGTGTTTCGCGGCCGTTCCCGGGACTTCGCAAGCTGCGCCGATTGCGCCGCTTTCGGCAACGACCGCGAGCGGACAGGGCAATCTCACCCAGGTGTACTGGCACCGCGGTTGGCACGGTGGCTGGCGCGGCGGCTGGCATCGGGGTTGGCGTCATTGCTGGTGGCATCGCGGCTACCGCGTCTGCGGCTGGTAAGGTATCCACGCTTGCGACGAGGCGAGTAACGCCGAAGTCGATCTGACGCCGCACCGACTCTCGGTGCGGCGTTTTGATTTTCCGAGCAAATGGCAGTCTTTCCGCGCGGCGCCGGAGCGCTTATGTTTACCGCGGAGGGCCTTTCACGTCGCGATTGGCCAGCGCGATATTCTTTCGGGCAATCGGAGGTCAATTTGCTCAATCGTACCGATCGGCCGGCGCCGATGCCCGGCGAAGCCGAAATCAAATATCTCGACGGCGATTTTCGCGTGATGCGGCCGGGCGCCTTCGTGCGCTGCGCGGTGACTGGCGCTTCGATTCCGCTGGAAGAGCTGCGCTATTGGAGCGTCGACCTGCAGGAGGCCTATGCGACGCCGGAAGCGGTGCTGCAGCGCATGGCTTCCGACTACGCGCCCAAAGCTTAGACCATGATCCGATGAAGTTGTATCGGATCATGGTCTAAGAGTCTTGATTGGAGCATGATCTTTTCGGAAAACCGGCATCCACTTTTCCGGATCATGCTCTAATCGCGGCCGGACCGATCGCGGCCGCGCTGCAACGCCTGCAGCAGCATCTGCCGAAAGGCGTCCTGCTCTTCAATCACGAGCCGCACCGGCAACACACTGGTCCGCGCGGCGAGCGTCTCCAGCGCCGGCTCGCCTGTGAGCCTCACCTGGTCCTTCTCGGTGGTGACCAGCATCAGGTTTCTGGCTTGCGCGCGGGCGATCAGGTCTTGGGCCTCCGCCGCCGTGTAACTGTGGTGATCGGGAAAGCTTGTGCGCTCGGCGACATCGATGCCGCAGCCGGCAAGTGTGGCAAAGAATTTTTCGGGATCGCCGATGCCGGCAAACGCCAGAACTTTTCGCCGGCCGATGGCGGCGATAACGCCGCGGTCGGGTTCGAGTCGGGCACGGAAGATGGCGATGCCGCGGCGCTGCGCACGGTCGATCAATTTCGACGCGCCGTCCGGCTGCCCGACCACCAGGAGCGCCTGCGCCCGCTCCAGTTGCAATCCGAGCGGCGCCCGCAACGGGCCGGCCGGAATGATGTGGCCGTTGCCGATACCGCGGCGGCCGTCGACGACGACGACTGTCAACTCCTTGGCGAGCGCGACGTTTTGCAAGCCGTCGTCCATGACGACGACACTGGCGCCGGCGAATTGCGCAAATTTCGCGCCGGCGACGCGGTCCCTCCCGACAATCGTCGGCGCCAGCCGGCTCAGGAGCAGGGGTTCGTCGCCAACGTCGCGGGCGCCATGCGTCGCCGGATTGACGCGGACCGGACCGCTCAGTCGGCCGCCATAGCCGCGGCTCAAGAAGAACGGCCGTTCGTGCGCGGCAAGTAGGAGCTGGGCGACGGCGATCGCCGCCGGTGTTTTGCCGGCGCCGCCGACGGTGAGGTTGCCGAGACAAATGACCGGCAGCCCGGCTTTGCGTCCGGCGCTTCCCATGCGCACGCCGGCGACCGCGCCGTAGATTGCCGCCAAGGGAACAAGCAGGCCGCCGGTGCCGGAACGCCACCAGAAGGCCGGCTCGCGGATCATGTGATGATACTCGCGCTCATCTAAGAGGCTCTCTGCTCGAGCCGCAACTGCAACAGATAAGGATCGAGCGCCACCAGCGTGCGCTTGAGCGCGCCGCCCAGCCGGCCCACTGTTTTCGCGGCGGCGTCGGCAACGCTCTTGCGCGCGGCCGCGTCGTTGAGCCAGGCGCCGAGCCTGACGGCGAGCGCCGCCTCGTCGTCGATGCGCTCGGCTCCGTGCGCGTCGTCGAGCGTTGCGTAGATTTCGGCGAAATTCCAGACGTGCGGCCCATGGACCACGGCGGCGCCGAGCCGCACCGCCTCGATCGGGTTTTGACCGCCATGGCTCGCCAGCGAGCCGCCCATGAACACGATCGGTGCAATCCGGTAGATGAGGCCGAGTTCACCCAACGTATCGGCAATATAGATCGCAACGTCCGGCATCGGCTGAGCGCTTTGCGAGCGCAGCGCGGCCGTCAGGCCGGCGGCTTTGGCCAACGCGGCGATGCTTTCGCCGCGCGCGGGATGCCGCGGCGCGATCACCGTCAATAGTCCAGGCATTGCCACCTGCAGCCGCTTATGCGCCGCGAGGATTGCCGCCTCTTCGCCGGGATGTGTCGAAGCGGCGGCGATGACGGGGCGATTGCCGATGATGTCTTTCAGCTGCTTGTAGACCGCCTGATCGACCGGCGGCGGCGGCACGTCGAGCTTGAGATTGCCGGTCATCATCACCCGCGGCGCGCCGAGCTGCGCGTAGCGTTCGGCGTCGGCGACCGATTGCGCCAGGCACAGGTCGAACCGGCTCAGCAACGCCGCGATCGTGTTCGGCAGCCGGCGCCAGCGCGTGAACGAGCGATTCGATAGCCGGCCGTTAATCAAGATCATCGGAATTTTCCGCTCGGCGCACGACAAGATGAGATTGGGCCACAAATCGGATTCGACGAACAAAGCGAGCCCCGGTTGCCAATGGTCGAGGAAGCGGCGGACGAAACGCGGGGCATCGAGCGGAATGAACTGGTGCAGGGTGCCCGCCGGCAGGCGTTGCTCGGCGAGCGCCGCCGACGTAACGGTGCCCGAGGTGACCAGAACGGCAAAATTTTGCGCCCGCAGCCGCTCGATCAGCGGCACCGCCGCGAGCATTTCGCCGACGCTGGCGCCGTGCACCCAGATCAGCGGACCGTCCGGCCGCGCCAGCGTCGCCTCGCCGCGGCGCTCCGCCAGCCGCTCGGGATGCTCCTTGCCGCGATGCAGCCGCCGCGCCAAAATCTGCTGCGCCAGCGGCGAGCCGGCGGCCGACGCCACCTGATAAAGACGCAACGCCAACGGTACGCGACCCGCCACGCTCACACCCATGCCGCTCTAGCTTTTATCGACCAGCTCGTAAGCCCGCCGTGTCGCCGCATTGAGGCGATCCTCAAGGAGAAGGCGGGCCGCTTCAAGTCCGGAATCGCCGGCCTCGGCCGGCACCCTGATCGGCTCGGCGGCGACGCCGGCGCCGCGCCCGAACGGCAGATTGATCGTGGTGCGGTCCCAATTGTCGAGCACGACGCGGCGGCTCGTTGCGATCGCGCTCGGATAGATCGGCCGGCCGGAGGCTTGCGCCAGCTTGATGATGCCGAGACCGACGACGCGAGCCACTTTGGGCACGTCGGCGGAGAGCGCGATGGAACTGCCTGCGGCGAGCGAATCGAGCATAGCCTGGAAGGCGGCGACGCCGGCCTTGTGCACGAAGCCACCGCCATGATTGCCGGACCCGCGAATGGTGCCGACGCCGAGACGCCGCGCGGCCACCGCATTGATTTCGCCGTCGCGATGCCGCGACACCAGCATATTCACCTTATGCTCGATCTTGCGGGCGACCGGGGCCAGCAAATGCTGACCGTGCCAGAACGCCAAAATGATCGGCATATCCTGTTCGCCGCGCGCGTAGACGTCGGCCGGCTCCAGCGTGAAGCGGGTCGTCATGCCGACAAAGCGCAGATATTCGGCGGCGGCGACTCCGATCGTCACCTTGGCCCAGCGCTGCTCTCCGATTCGCCGCCATAAGTCCATGCATCGTCTTCAGCGTTGCGGCGGCTGGCCTTCGGGGTCGAGCAGGCGATGCAAATGAACGATGAAGTAGCGCATCTGTGCGTTGTCGACCGAGCCTTGTGCCTTCGCCTTCCACGCCGCATAGGCGCTGGCGTAATTCGGATAGATACCGACGATATCGATCCGATCGAGATCCTTGAATTGAGTGTTGGCAACCGACTCAAGCTCGCCGCCGAAAACGAGATGGAGCAGTTGATTAGGCTTCGGGGTGGGGACGTCAGACATGGTGTTCAATCCGCGCGTTCGCTACGCGATTTATGAAAACGCCAGGCGTCCTTCCCCAAGAAGTTCGATAAGCGCCGCGTGCCTGTGCGAGCCCGCCGCAACGAGCATGCCGTGCCGCGGCACCGGACGATTATAGGTTACAGTTCCGCCCGCGACGGGCGTCAATGCGCCGCCCGCTTCGTGCACCAAAAGATCAGCCGCTGCAAGGTCCCAGTCGTGGCTATTACCGCCGGCAAAAGCCACGTCGCAGGCGCCGTGCGCGACCTGGGCGAGACGAAGTGCCAGCGAGCGCACCCGCGGCACGGCGGTGAAGGGCGGCGCCACGGCGGCAAGCCGCTCCAACAGGCCGCGCGGTCCGGCGATGCGCGCGCCGTCTATCGTCGAACCTCGAGTCGCCGCGATCGGCGCACCATTGCAGGTGGCGCCCGCCTTGACGCGCGCGACGAAGAACTGTTCGCCAACCGGCGCATAGAGACAGGCCACGATCGGCCGGCCATCTTCGACCAGCGCCGCCGACACCGCCCAATCGGGAAAACCGGCGATGAAGGCACGGGTGCCGTCGATCGGGTCGACGATCCAGACGCGGCGGGCGGCCAGCCGGACCGGGTCGTCGATGCTTTCCTCCGACAGCCAGGCGATGCCGTCGTCGCCGCCGGCGAGACGTTGCCGCAACAAATCGTCGACGGCGATGTCGGCCTCGCTGACCGGAGACTCGGTCGGACCCTTGGTCCAATTCTTCAGCGCCGTGCCGAACATGCCGCGTGCCAGCACGCCCGCTTCGCGCACGGCACTTTGCAGCCGTTCGCCGAGACTGGTCAGGTCGTCCGCTGCATTAATGACCGGCAACGGTGAGGCCCTCCACACGCAAGGTCGGTGCATTGGTGCCGTAGCGGAATTCGAGGTCGTTGGCCGGGGTGAGACTTTTGAAAATGTCGTTGAGATGACCGGCGACGGTGACCTCGCTCACCGGAAAAGTGCGCTTGCCGTTCTCGATCCAGAAGCCGGAAGCGCCGCGGCTATAGTCGCCGGTGACGAGATTGGTTCCCGAGCCGATCAGGTCGGTGATGTAGAAGCCGTCTTCGATGTCGGCGATCAACTCGTCCGGGCTCTTGGTGCCGGGCGCGAGATAAAGATTGCTCGGGCCGGGCGACGGCACCGACGATACCCCGCGCTGGGCATGGCCGGTGGTTTTGAGCTTGAGCTCGCGCGCCGTGGCGCTGTCGAGCAGCCAGGTCTTGAGCACGCCGTCCTCGACCAGCATGAGCTTTTTCGTGGCGACGCCTTCGGCGTCGAATGCGCGCGAGCGCTGGCCGCGCCGCCGCAGCGGATCGTCGACGATGGCGATGCCGGGCGCAAAAATCTGCGCGCCGAGCTTGTCGCGTAGGAAACTCGTCTTGCGCGCCACCGCGCCACCATTGGCGGCGCTGGCCAGGTGATTGACCAGCGAGTTGGCGATGCGGGTGTCGAACACCACCGGGACCTTTCGCGTCGCCACTTTTCGCGGATTGAGCCGCTCGACCGCACGCATGCCGGCGCTGCGTCCGACCGCTTCGGCGCTGGCGAGATCGGCGGCATGCAGCGTTGAGGTGAAATCGTAGTCCTGTTCCATGCCGGTGCCGCTGCCGGCGATCGCCTGCATCGAGATCGAATGCCGCGAGCCGAGCGTGGCGCCGGAGAAGCCTTGGCTCGTCACCAGCACCATGCCGCCAATGCCGGCCGAGGCCGAACCGCCGCCGGATTTGCTCACGCCGCCGACCGCGAGCGCGGCCGCTTCCGCCGCGCGCGCGCGATGTTCCAGGAGTTCGACACCGGGCATGTCGGGATCGAGCAGATCGAGATCGGGAAAGTTCTGCGCCAGCAGCGCCGGATCGGCGAGCCCGGCGAACGCGTCCTCGGGTGCCACCCGCGCCATGGCAACGGCGCGTTCGGCGAGCGCATCGAGACCGGCGGCCTTGATGTCGTTGGTCGACACCGCCGCCTGGCGGTGGCCGACCAGGACGCGAAGCCCGACGTCGTCGCCTTCGGAGCGCTGCGATTCCTCGACCGCGCCGTCGCGCACGTCGACCGACAGCGACACCGAGCGCACGGCGACAGCATCGGCCGCATCGGCGCCGGCGCGGCGCGCCGCGGCGACCAGGCGAGAGGCGAGATCGACGAGGGCGGTTTGATCGAGCAGTGAGGACATTTGATTTTGCAATTCCGTTTGTGGGGCAGTTCCGTTTGCGGGGATCGTCTGCGTTGTGCGTCCCCGCGACGGTGGGGACCCGGATCTCAATTCCCGCTGACGCAGGAAGGCGGAAAACCGCCAAGCCGAGACGGTCAAACCAAGATGTGCGCTTATGGCGCGCGATTCAATCCTCCATAACCCTGTTTCCGGTGCACCGTTCTGCCGCCAATTGTCCGGCGCGCGGCAACCACTCGTCAATCATGCGGCCGCGCTACTTGGCCTTAACCAGTCTCCTTAAGCCGATTGCGAGGCCGCCGTGGCATGGTTGGCTCAAGACCGGGCGGTAACAGCCCGGCGGGAGCCGAACCTTTTCGGGGCGTCAAATGGAAGCCGGCAGGCAAGCTGCCGGGACGGGCCGCCATGCAGGGGGGCTCCATCGCGCAGAAGCGATGGTCCCCCCGTTGCGGCTCGACCCGTTCTCTCTGCCCGTGCGATTCGAGGCCGCCGACGCGGCCGCCGACGGACAGTTGCGCGTCGTCGATCTTTATCCCGAACGCGTGGTGATGCGGCGCGCGGTGCGCGGCATGCGCATGGCGCTCAATCTGCCGGTGACGGCATTCCGCGGCGTGGCGATCAGGCTGCGCGGGGAGGGCGGTGCGCCATGCGGCGACGCTGCGCCATCCTCGATCGCGGTCGTGCTCGAACACGACGATCCGGCGCTGTCGCTGCCCTTGTTCGCGTCGCCGCAAACCGATGACATCGTCGCCGAATGGCAAAGCTGGGGCCGCGTGCTCGGGCTGCCTTTGCTGGTCGCCGAAGCTGACGGCAAACTCCGCGAGCCGTTCGCGCGCTTGGGCGGCTTGCGTC
>JBARER010000352.1:0-5681 GCA_049796395.1 Xanthobacteraceae bacterium | reverse complement strand
GCATAGGCGCGGGTCCAGTCCGTGCCCCACAGGCAGCGGTCGAGACCCCAGGCATCGAATACGCGGCCAAGCGGCTCCCAGATGTCCGGGAACGGATAGGGTTTTTGCGACAGCGTGCAGGCGCCGCTCACTTTGATCACCGCGTTCTTGCGCTTGGCGAGCTCCAGCACCTTCGGCAGATCGGCCCATGGCTCTGGCGGTGCCGGCGGCGTGCGCGGCTGAAGAATCCCCAAATGGTCGATGATGAAGCGGGTGTCGGGATGGCGATCGATCAGTTGCGTGCCGGTATCGAGATTGCCCCAGCACAGGATATTGACCGGGAAGTCGTGCTTGACGGCCGCGCGGGCGATGCGGTCCAGCCCCGGATGTTTCGGATCGCGGTCGCGTCCCGGCTCCTTGGTCAGCATGATGCGGATGCCGACCGTTCCTGGCGTCTTTTTCCACTCCGCAATGACGTCGTCCACGGCCGGATCATCGGGATCGACCGGCTTGACGATGGCGAAGCGGCCGGGATGAGCGCGCTGCACCTCCACCGCATAGCTCGCGTCGTAGCGGTACAGGCCAAAGGCCGAGATGAAGATGGCGCCGTCAACGCCGACCTTGTCCATTGCGGCGACCATCTCATCGCCGGTCGCATGCGCCGGCCAATTGGGCTCGCTGTGCCAGGGCCGCTTGGGCGTATTCGTTTCATAGGCGTGGACCTGGGAATCGATGATCGTCATCGGGAGGCTCCTTCATTTCCAAACGGCCGGCATGGCAGCAGGTCGCGCCGCGCCTGTCCAGAACCTGCGGGTTTGCTCGCTTTCGCGCCCACCTCACAATGGCGGAATGTAGCCGGGAGATGACGCTTGGCCCCTATCTTGCTATGAAATCTTGTCTAATCCGGCCGGTTGGGGGGCCGCCACGAGCATGATCCGGAAAAGTGGAAGCCGGTTTTCCGAAAAGATCATGCGCTCTTTAGGACGGATCGGTAGAACACCATGAAAGACATCATCGACAAGCTCGACGACCGCCGCGCCAATGCGCGCGCCGGCGGCGGCGAGAAGCGCATCGAGGCGCAGCACAAGCGTGGCAAGCTCACCGCCCGCGAGCGCATCGAGCTCCTCATGGACCGCGGCTCGTTCGAGGAGCTCGACATGTTCGTCGAGCATCGTTCCACCGATTTCGGCATGGAGAAGGCCCATATCGCCGGCGACGGCGTGGTCACCGGCTTCGGCACCGTCAACGGCCGCACCGTGTTCGCCTTCGCCAAGGATTTCACTGTGTTCGGCGGCTCTTTGTCCGAAACGCATGCGCAGAAGATCATCAAAATCCAGGACATGGCGATGCGCGCCCGCGCGCCGATCGTCGGCCTGTTCGACGCCGGCGGCGCCCGCATCCAGGAAGGCGTCGCGGCGCTTGGCGGCTACGGCGAGGTGTTCAAGCAGAACGTGCTGTCGTCGGGCGTCATCCCGCAGATTTCGGTGATCATGGGTCCCTGCGCCGGCGGCGACGTCTATTCGCCGGCGATGACCGATTTCATCTTCATGGTGCGCGACACGAGCTACATGTTCGTCACCGGCCCGGAGGTGGTGAAGACGGTGACCAACGAGATCGTCACCGCCGAGGAGCTCGGCGGCGCTTCGGTGCACGCCACCAAATCCTCGATCGCCGACGGTGCCTATGACAACGACGTCGAGACGCTGCTGCAGATGCGCCGGCTGATCGATTTTCTGCCCGCCAATGCGACGGCGGGCGTACCGGAATGGCCGTCGTTCGACGACGTCGAGCGCATCGAGCCGTCGCTCGACTCGCTGGTGCCCGACAACCCGAACAAGCCTTACGACATCCGGGAGCTGATCCTGAAGGTGCTCGATGAAGGCGATTTCTTCGAGCTCTCCGAAGCGTTCGCCCGCAACATCGTCACCGGCTTCGGCCGCATCGGCGGCCGCACTATCGGCATCGTCGCCAATCAGCCGATGGTGTTGGCCGGCGTGCTCGATAGCGACGCCAGCCGCAAGGCGGCACGCTTCGTGCGTTTTTGCGACGCCTTCAATATCCCGATCGTCACCTTCGTTGACGTGCCGGGATTTTTGCCGGGCACCGCGCAGGAATATGGCGGGCTGATCAAGCACGGCGCCAAGCTTTTGTTCGCTTATTCGCAATGCACGGTGCCGCTCGTCACCGTCATTACGCGCAAGGCCTTCGGGGGCGCCTATGACGTGATGGCGTCAAAACACATCGGCGGCGACGTCAATTACGCCTGGCCGACGGCGCAGATCGCGGTGATGGGCGCCAAGGGCGCGGTCGAGATCATCTTCCGCGCCGATGCCGGCGACGCGCAGAAAATCGCCGCGCGGACCAAGGAATACGAGGAGCGCTTTCTGTCGCCGTTCATCGCCGCCGAGCGCGGCTATATTGACGACGTCATCCTGCCGCACGCGACGCGGCCGCGCATCGCCCGGGCGCTGGCGATGCTGCGCACCAAGACGGTGGAGTTGCCGCCGCGCAAGCACGATAATTTGCCGGTGTGATTTCTTATCCGCCCCCGCGAAAGCGGGGGGGACCACGCGTAGCGTGGTGGAGGGGGCATCTGACTCAATGCACTCGCTTTCGTCGGTAGTGTTTCGTCGATGCCCGCGCCCCTCCCACCGCGCAAGTGCCCGGTCCCCCCTCCCCGCTACCGCGGGGCGGGAGGCGTGAGTGTGCTGCGCGCCAAGACCATCGAGCCGCCGCGCCAACGATAATTTGCCCGTTTAGGTTGTCACGCACTCGTTTCACGGCTACATTCGACGCATGGGCAAGACCGTCCAGATCGACGACGACGTGATGCGTGCGGCCGAGCGCTTGGCCGCCGAACGCGGTACGACGCCTGACGAAATTGTTTCCGAGCTGGCGCGGCGCGAGTTAACGCGGCCGCCGTCGGGACCGCTGATCGAACGCAACGGCTTTTACGTCCTGCCGTCGCGCGGCGGGGTGGTCACGTCGGCATTGGTCAAGCGTCTCGCCGAAGAGGCCGATCTGGAGGACGCGGGGCTCCGGCCCAAGGACTGACGATGCGCGTCCTCTTTGATGTCAATGTCCTGATTGCCATCATCGACGAGGGCCACGAGCATCATCTGGCAGCGATATGACTGCGGGTTCCGAGCGCGGCTATATCGACGACTTGATTCTGCCGCGCGCCACCCGGCCGCGCATCACCCGCGCGCTGGCGATGCTGCGCACCAAGACGGTAGAACTACCGCCGATGAAGCCCGATAATTTGCCGGTGTGACCTTATGGGTAAGCACAAATCATCTGTTAAAGTTGATATCGGCGCCCGCGCGGAAGCAAAACTCGTGGTGAGGGCGGATGTGCCCGCGACCTCGGTTGGTCGTCTTTTTGATGCGTTTACTGACCTGATTCGTCCATTCAGTGAACCTCGCGGATTAAGGGCCGATCTTGTACGGCTTCAACGCGAAGAGGTAGCGATCGAAATCGCGAAGCGAGCGCGCGAAAGAATACGAATTGAGCAGGGCAACCCTCAGGCAGTGCCAACTAAACTCCTAGTTCCATTAATTGAAAAAGGCTCTTGCGAAGACATTCGTGACGAGGGGATGATTGATCGTTGGGCAAATCTGCTTGCCTCCGCATCGCTACAGTTATCGGTACAGCCAAGATTTGTAAGTATTTTGGAAGAGCTGTCGGGTAGCCAAGCCGAATGTTTGGAGTACGTCGCATTTCATGAATTCGAACAATTTAAGTTGCCGTATGCATGTGTTTCCAATGCGCCCTACATTTATGCTGAGCACTTCGCGAAGCAAGAACTGCGTGACCTTGTTACGAAAAATCTGAGATCCAAGAAAGATCTTCAGAAGACGCTCGATGCAATTTTTGAATACCTGGTTTCACCTGGAGTTTTCATCGAGCTCGTGACTGTTCGCGAATGTCGGAAGAATGGAAAATGGGCAAGTTATGATACTGTTCATGCGACGGGAATTCGACGTGAAGATGATCTGGCGATCTTGGAGTCGCTTGGTTTGATCCGTAAGGTTGTCATTGATGTAGATGTTAACGCGCCGAGTGAACGAGCGGCTGATCTCGAGGCGTCGGTGTATTATTATCATCTAACGACCCTTGGCTTCGGATTTTGTGAGGTCTGCTCGCGGCCGACCGTTCTTAAACTGGAGCAAATAGACAAGGCTAACACGACAAGTCTTGATGACGATTAAGAGTAGGATAGGCACAGGTGCACGCATTTGCTTACGGGGGTTGCTTCGCTCCACCCACTCTACAAAGAGTCAAGGCCGGGCTTGTTCCGGCCATCCACGTCTCGGGCTTCGACGCGATCTAAGATGTGGATGCCCGCAACAAGTGCGGGCATGACGGAAGATTGTCCTCACCCTGAGGTGCTCGGCGCAATAGCGCCGAGCCTCGAAGGGCGAGGCCCTGGCGCTTCGGCGCGCATCCTTCGAGGCACGCCTGCGGCGTGCACCTCAGGATGAGGCATTGAGGCTCGCGCTTCGCGCGAGCACCTCGGGGCGACAAGGGGTGCGTCCCCCTCACTCCGCCTTCATGTGCGCCTCTTTCACCACCTTGCCCCACTTTTCGGTCTCCGACGCGATGAAATTGCCCCAATCGGCCGGCGTGCCGGGGAAGGGTGCGCCGCCGAGCGTGGCGAGTTTTTCTTTGAAATCGGCGTCGGCCAGGCCGGCGTTGATCTCGTGGTTGAGCTTATCGACGATGTCGGAAGGCGTGCCCTTGGGCGCGCAGACGCCCTGCCAGCCGCTCGCTTCATAGCCCGGCACGAATTGGCCGACCGTCGGCACGCCCGGCAGCACGGCCTGCGGCGCCGCCGTGGTGACCGCCAGCGCGCGGATCTGGCCGGCCTTGATGAACGACAGCGAGGAGACGACGACGTCGAACATCACTTGCACGCGGCCCGCGATCAAATCGGCGAGCGCCGGCGTGGCGCCGTGATAATGCACCGGCACCAGCGTGGTCCCGGTCAGCATATTAAAATACTCGCCGTAAAGATGCTGAGCGCTGCCGGGTCCCACCGTCGCGAAGTTGATCTTGCCGGGATTGGCCTTGGCATAGGCGATGAATTCGGGAACGGTCTTTGCCGGAAGGTCGTTGTTGACCTCCATCACGAACGGCGTGCGTACGACGGCAGCGACCGGCACGGTATCGCGCTGGAAATCGAAATCGAGCTGGCCGGCGTCAAGCGTCGTGTTGATGGCGACTGCGGTCGACGCATAGAGGAGCGTGTAGCCGTCAGGCGCCGCGTGAATAACGTAATCCGAGGCGATATTGCCGCCGGCGCCGGCGCGGTTTTCGACGATGAAGTTCTGACCGAGCCGCTGCGCCAGCCATTGGCCGAGGAGCCGCGCATTGATGTCGGACGCCGAACCCGGCCCGAATCCGACGTCGAGATGCACCGGCCGCGACGGATAGGCGTCAGCGCGGGCGATGCGCGCGTAAGTGGGCAGCGCGGCGGCGCCGGCGGTGAGTTGGAGAAAGCGGCGGCGAGGGATGGTCATGGGATTTCCTATTGCATCCGCCCCCGCAAAGCGGGGGAGGGGGACCACGCGAAGCGTGGTGGAGGGGGCCTGTGAGTTGAAGCTTCGTTGTCCATGCATGGCGGTCAAAATGTCGCCGCCCGTATCTCCTTAGAGCGCTGCATCTCGTCTAGTCCAGCGCCCCTTCCACCGCCCTTCGGG
>JBARER010000351.1:0-71514 GCA_049796395.1 Xanthobacteraceae bacterium | reverse complement strand
GGTTCTGGGCATCGTCCCGTCCGGCACTTGACCGGACTGCGAGGTGCTCGCTGCACTGGCGCCGGGGAGGGTCCTCCCGTTTGCACCCGGTGATTCCAGGAAGCGCGGCCCGGAGCCGAGTCGAGGGATAAAACCTTCGGCGCATGACCGCGGTGGGGCGCCGAAAGGCGAGGGCGCCGCCGCTTTGGCTCCTGCACTGTGCGGGAGAGAAAAGCGATGGTGCTCGCCGCATACGCTGGCAGGCTTTCCTTTCTGCAGCGGAGCGGACTCCAGTTGGTGCGCTTATCGGCGCTCCGCCTCCCTCTTTTTTGAGGGAGGAGATTGGGAAGGGCTTTCTTAAAGCGTGAAGCAAAACTCGGATGCAAAGGCGCATCGCGAGAACGAGGAAACTTGCATCCGCCCCGGCGATAGCGGTGGAGGGGGACCATGCGAAGCATGGTGGAGGGGGCGCGGGCGGTGACGATTGTTTTGCGACGACAGTGGAGCGACGCGTCAGACGCCCCTTCCACCGCGCTACGCGCGGTCCCCCTTCCCCGCTATCGCGGGGCAGGACGAAGACGGCGCATCGCAATGACGGGAAGGCACCCCATGGCACGACGATTGCACACCAGCCTTTTGCCCTTTAGGACATTGAACGGCGAGCGCGGCGGGCCGGCCCGTGAATATGCGCCAGTGGAAAGGTCCGCGTGAGCGAGACGATCGCCGAAATCCTCAAGGCCTATCGCAGCGGCGCGGCAACGCCCGCCGACATCGTCGCGCGCAGTTATGCGCGCATCCGCGCCCATGACGATCCGGCGATGTTCATCACATTACGTGAAGAGAAAGACGTCGCCTCGGACGCGCTGGCGCAGGCGCGTTCGGGCGACACATCGCTGCCGCTCTACGGCATTCCGATCGCGGTCAAAGACAATATCGACGTCGCCGGAATGCCGACCACCGCGGCGTGTCCGGCCTTCGCCTATCGCGCCGAGGCCGACGCCACCGTGGTGGCGCGGCTGCGCGCCGCCGGTGCGCTCATTCTCGGCAAGCTCAATCTCGATCAATTCGCCACCGGGCTTGTCGGCACGCGCTCGCCCTATGGCACGCCGCGCAATCTGTTCGATGCCAAATTGATTCCGGGCGGATCGAGTTCGGGTTCGGGCGTCGCCGTCGGCGCCGGCATCGCGCCGCTGACGCTCGGTACCGATACCGCGGGATCGGGCCGCGTGCCGGCCGCGTTCAACAACATCGTCGGGCTCAAGCCGAGCGTCGGTCTGGTCTCCACCTGCGGCGTCGTCCCGGCCTGCCGCTCGCTCGACTGCGTCACGGCTTTCACGCTCACCGTCGATGACGCCATGACGGCGCTCAATGTGATGGCCGGCTTTGACGACGCCGATCCGTATTCGCGGCCGCGCCGCGTCGGGCCGGTCGTGCCGCCGCCGCAACCGATGCGGCTCGGCGTGCCGGGCGCGCCCCAGCGCCAGTTCTTCGGCGACAAGGTGGCGGCCGCCGCCTATGACGCCGCCTTGGCCAAGCTCGCCGCGCTCGGCGGCAAGCTTGTCGAAGTGGACTTCGAGCCGTTTTACGAGACCGCGCGGCTCCTCTACGACGGGCCTTGGGTGGCCGAGCGTTATGTCGTCGCCAAGCGTGTGCTCGCCAAGTCGCCCGAGGCGATCCTGCCGGTGACGCGGCAGATCATCGAGGCTGGCCGCGACCTGCGAACGGTGGATGCATTCACGGCGTTTTACCGGCTGGAAGAACTGCGCCGCATGCGCGACCGCGTGTTTACCGCGATCGACGCGCTGGTAGTGCCGACGGCGCCCGCCACCTACACCGTCGCCGAGGTTCTCGCCGAGCCGGTCGAACTGAATAATCGCCTCGGCACCTATACCAATTTCGTCAATCTGCTCGATCTGTGCGGGCTTGCCGTGCCGGCCTCGATCGGCAGCAATGGCCTGCCGTTCGGTATCACGCTGTTGGCGCCCGGCGGCGAGGACGCCAAGCTCGTCGCCTTCGGCCGGCAATTCGAAGCCGCAACCGGCTTGCCGCGCGGCGCGCTTAAGTGAGTTTAGGCGTCGATCAAACTGACATGCGCGGCAACGACACGCCAGCCTTCGGGAAAGCGCGCCCAGGTCTGCATCTGCCGGCCGATTTTGCCCGCCACCGAGGGGCGCGCAAACAGCGTCGAAGCGATGGCGATGTCGCGGCCATAGGCGGTGATGACGGTCTTCGACAAAGTGCGGGTGAGGCCGGCCGGCGAACGCGCGGAGCGGAACGCCTTGATCGCGGCATAGCCGTACAGATTTTCGCCGCCGCCGTAGCGGATGGTGCGCGGATCGTCGTGGAACAGCGCATCGAGCGTAGCGACGTCGTTTGCGACCAGCGCTTGTTCGTAGCGATCGAACGCGGCTTTCACTTCGGCAACGACCTCCGGCAGGTCGATCTGCATTGTTTCCTCCGATCGGCAAAATTACAGCGTCGGCCTTGGCGCCGCGACCACGCCTTTCGCCTCGAGCGTGTGCGCCAGCCGCAAGGCGATGTCCTCGCGCCAGGGCGCCGTGATGATCTGCACGCCGATCGGCAGCGGCGACAGTGGCACCGGCACGGCAACGACCGGCAAGCCGATGAACGAAATCGGCTGGGTGTAAAGGCCGAGATTGGCGCGCACCGGCAGTTCGGTGTCGCCGAACATGAATGTCTCTTGGCCGAGGAGCGGCGCCGTGCACGGCGTCGCCGGCGCGATGATGGCGTCGACGTCCTCGAACAGTTGCAAAACCTGCGCCCGGTACCAGCGGCGGAATTTCTGCGCTTTGACCACCAGTGCGGCCGGCGTCATCGCGCCGGCGATCAACCGGTCGCGCACGGCCGGATCGAAGTCGCGGGCGCGCGTGCGCAACCGGTCGAGATGCAGGCTCGCGCCCTCGCTGGCGGTGATGATGAAGGCCGCCGCGCGGGCGCGCTCGGCTTGCGGAATCTCGATATCGCGGTTGGCGCCGAGCGCCGCCGCGACGCGGTCGACCGCGCTGCAGGTGTCGCCGCTGTTGCATTTGAAGTAGCCGCCGGCGACGGCGACGCGCAGGCCGTCCGTGCCGAGGTCGAGGAGCGGGGCGGTGAGTTCGACCGGCCGCTCGGCGCATGCCGGGTCGTCGGCATCGAAACCCTGCATCGCGTCATAGGCCAGCGCGAGATCGCGCGCGGTACGGGCGAACGGGCCGAGATGATCGAGGCTGGCGACGAACGGGAAGGTGCGCGCGCGCGTCAGCCGTCCGTAGGTCGGCTTCAATCCGAATATGCCGCACAGCGACGATGGCACGCGGATCGAGCCGTTGGTGTCGGAGCCGAGGCAAATCGGCACCAGTCCGCCGCCCACGGCCGCGCCGGAACCGCCGGACGATCCGCCGGTCATGCGCTCGTGATCGTGCGGATTATGCGAGGCGCCGTCGTGAACGTTTTCGCCAGTGAAATCGTAGGCGTATTCGCCCATATTCAAGGCGCCGATCAGGATGGCGCCGGCGGCTTCCAGCCGCTCGATCAATGCGGCGTCGCGCGCCGCCGGCGGCAACTCGCGATTGATCTTCGATCCGGCAAGCGTCGGCAGGCCGGCCACGTCGAACAGATTCTTGACCGCGAACGGCACGCCGGCGAGCGGACCCAGCGCCTCGCCGCGCGCCCGGGTGGCGTCGACCGCTTCGGCGCGCAGAAGCGCCCGCTGCTCGGTGACCGCGGTGAATGAATTGAGCACCGGATCGCGCTCGCGGATGCGATTGAGTGTCGCCTGCACGACATCGACGGCGCTGCTGCGGCCGGACGCGACCGCCGCGGCGATATGGGCGGCGGTGGCGAAATCGGACGCGCTCGCGGGCGTATCAAGCATGGAAAATCGGTGCCGGCTCGGTGTCGTCGGGCAGGGGGAAGCCGTCGACTTTCGCCGTATGGCTCAAAATAAGCCGCAGATTGAATGTCACACCGGCTTGCCAGGACGGATCGAGCGGGATGCCGAGCGCCTGCGCGCCGGCCGCAACCAGCGCGTCGAGGGACTGCGTCGCGGCTGCCGCCGATTTCGGCTGCTGCGGCTTGGCGGCGTTCCTGCTCATGGCGGACTTGGCGGTCGTCTTGCGCGTCATGACAGGCTCCGCGCCGGCGGCAGGAATTCCTCGGCGAAGTGGCAGGCGACGGCACGATCGCCGAACTGGCGCAGCGGCGGCATCGTCATCTGGCATACCTCCGTACCGCGCGGGCAGCGGCCGTAGAAGCGGCAGACATGCGGATCGGGATCGATCGGGCTGCGCGGTTCGCCGGTCAAGCGCAGCCGTTCGCCGGCGGTCTCGTCAAGCCGCGGCACCGCGGCGACCAGCGCCTGGGTATAGGGATGCAGCGGGTGCTCGAACACCTCGCGCGCCGGCCCGGATTCGACGATTTTGCCGAGATACATCACCAGCACACGATCGCACAGCAGCCGGACCACGGAAAGATCGTGCGAGACGAAAAGATAGCTCATCCCGGTCTGTTCTTTAAGGCGCTGCAGGAGTTGCAGAATGATGACCTGCACGGAAACGTCGAGCGCCGCTGTCGGCTCGTCGAGCACCAACAGATCGGGGCCGACGGCGATGGCGCGGGCAATGCCGACGCGGGCACGTTGCCCGCCGGAGAGCTGATGCGGAAATCGCGCCAACAGTTGCAGCGGCAGGCCGCATTGGCCGGCCACCGTCTCGACCCGCGCTTTGAGCGCCGCGCCGCGCAAGTGACGCAGCCGCCGCAGCGGGTCGGCGATGGCGGCGAATGCGGTAAAGCGCGGATTGACGCTTTCGCCGGCGTCCTGGAAGACCATCTGGATGCGGGCACGGTCGCGGTCGCGGGCGAACACCCGCGACGGCTTAAGCGCCAGTTCCCGCGGGCCGAGCTTGATGCTGCCTTCGCTCACGTCGATCAGCCGGGTCAGCGCCCGCACCAAGGTCGACTTGCCGCAGCCGGATTCGCCGACCAGACCGACCGTTTCGCCTTTCTCGATCGTAAAGCTCACGTCGTCAACGGCATGCACCTTGGGGACATTCTCCGGCCCGCCTGCCAAACGCCGCCTGAAACGCGTCCACGGCCCCTCTTTGGCGGCGGCCGGAAACAGCTTGAAGACGTCGGCAACGTCGAGCAGCGCAGTCATGCGGCACTCACGGCTGGCGGATAGGCGGCGGCTTGCGCCCGGTCGGGCAGGGGATTCCAGCACGCCACGAAATGCGCAAGGCCGGGCGCGGCCTGCGGCAGCGGCTGCGAACAGGCCGCAAGCTTGCGCGGGCAACGCTCCGAGTAGCGGCACGGCGGCAGGTCGGTCCGGCGCAAGTCGGGCAGCGAGCCGGGAATGGCGGCGAGTGCGCCGAGGCTTTGCGCCGAATCCGGCGTGGCGGCAATCAGCTCCGCGGTGTAGGGATGGCGCGGATTGGCGACCAGCTCCCGGGTCGGCGCGTTCTCGACCACATGGCCGGCATGCATCACCACGATGCGGGCCGAGCGCTGGCCGGCCAGCGCCAGGTCGTGGGTGATGAAGATCGTCGCCATGCCCAGGTCTTTAGCCAGATCGCCGATCAAATCCATGATCACCGCCTGGGTGGTGACGTCGAGCCCGGTGGTCGGCTCGTCGGCGATCAGCAGCGACGGCTTAGCGGCGAGTGCGATCGCGATCATGACGCGTTGGCACATGCCGCCGGACATTTCGAACGGATAGGCCTTGGCGCGACGCGCTGGATCGGTGATGCCGACCGCGCGCAGCATTTCGACCGCATGCGCCGGAGCGGCGCGGCGCGATATGCCGCCGTGACGGATCAAGACGTCGGCGATCTGCCGCCCGACGGGGCGGATCGGATTGAGCGCGGTGCGCGGGTTCTGGAAGATCATCGCGATCTTGCGGCCGCGCACTTCGGCGAGCTGCCTCGGCGTTGCCGCCAGCAAATCCATATCGCCCAGCATGGCACGGCCGGCGGTGACGCGGCCGGCGGGATCGAGAATGCCCATCACCGCGTAGGCGGTGACCGATTTACCGGAGCCGGATTCGCCGACCAGCGCGATGGTCTCGCCCTTGGCGACGTTGAAGCTGACATTGTCGAGCGCATGCACCAGCCCGGAGCGGGTGCGGAATTGGACGCTTAAGCCTTCGACGGAAAGCGCCGCCGTCATGTGCGTCTCCTCGGATCGACCATGTCGCGCAAACCGTCGCCGAGCAGGTTGAAGCAGAACACCGCCACCATCAGCGCGGCGCCGGGAAAGAACGCGTTCCACCACTCGCCGGAAACGATGAACTGCGCGCCCTCCGCGACCATGATGCCCCATTCCGGCGTCGGCGGCCGCACGCCGAGGCCGATGAAGGACAGCCCGGCGGCATTGAGGATGGCGTAGCCCATGGTCAGCGACATCTGCACCACCAGGATCGGAAATACATTGGGCAGGATCTGGAAGGCGACGATGCGCCAATCGGAATTGCCGGACAGCCGCGCCGCTTCGACGAATCCGGAGTCGCGCCGGACGTTGGCTTCGGCGCGGGCGATGCGCGCATACAGCGGAAAGTTCACGATGGCGGTGGCGATGACAATGTTCTGTACCGTGTTGCCGAGAGCCGCGACGATGCCCATCGCCAGCACGAATAGCGGGAAAGCCATGATGGTATCGGCGATGCGGCCGACGATACGGTCGGTCCAGCCGCCGAAAAATCCGGCGGCGACGCCGGCGAAGCCGCCCATGACGAAAACCAGAGCCACCGACGCCACCGCGATGAAGAAATCGAGCCGAGTGGCGACGACGACGCGGCTGAACACGTCGCGTCCGAGCTGATCGGTGCCGAACAAATGATGCAGCCTTGGCGGCTTTAAGGCTTCGCTGGTGTCGCTTTGCAGCGGGTCGAAAGGCACGATGTGCGGCCCGAAGGCAGCCGCCAAGACGATCAGCACGAACAGCGCAAAGGCAAATCCGGTGACCGGGTTCTCGCCCATGACGTAGCGCAAATGACGGACGATCGCGGACAGGCCGCTGTCGCGTACCGGTGCGGCGGCAATATCGGTCATGCTTCAAGTCTCACACGCGGGTCGATCAGGCCGTAGAGCACGTCGATGACAAGGTTGAGCGTGACATACAGCACCGCCATGGTCAGCACAAAACCCTGCACCGGCGCAAAGTCGGAGGCGAGTAGCGCTTCCACCGCATAGGAGCCGATTCCCGGCCAGGCGAATACCTTCTCGACCAGCACATTGGCGCCGAGCAGAAAGGAGAACACCATGCCCAGCGTGGTGATGACCGGCAGCATCGCGTTGCGGAAGGCATAGGTGACGATCACGGTGTAGCTCGACAGCCCGCTCGCGCGCGCCGTGCGTACGAAATCCGACGACAGCACGGCAAGCATGGACGCCCGCGTCATGCGCGCGATCGGTGCCAGCGAGAAAATGCCGAGCGTCAGCGCCGGTAGGATCAGTTGCTTGAGGCTCGCTACGAAGGTTTCGAAATCGCCGGCGATCAGGCTGTCGATCAGATAGAAGCCGGTGACATGCGGCGGCTCGGTGGAGAACACGTCAAGCCGGCCGAGCGGCGCCGGAGCCCAGCCCAAAAGATAATAGAACACGTAGACCAGGATCAGGCCGGTGAAGAACACCGGCAGCGAAACGCCGAGCGTGGAGACCACCCGGCAGGCGTGATCGATGAGGGAATTTGGTTTGGTCGCGGCCAGGATGCCGAGCGGCACCGCGATCACGATCGAGACGATGAGCCCGAGCAGCGTCAGCTCGGCGGACGCCGGCAGGCGGTTCCTCAGCTCGGTCGTGACCGCCTGGCCGGTGGTGAGCGAGGTGCCGAGATTGCCGTGGGCGAGATCGACGACGTAACGGCCGAACTGCTGGATCAGCGGCTTGTCGAGGCCGAGCTTGACCCGTACTTCCTGGATCGCCTGCGGGGTCGCGGCGGGACCGGCGAAATAGACGGCGGGATCGCCGGGCAGCGCGCGGGTCAAGAGGAAGGTGACGACGACCACGCCGATCAGTGACGGGATCGCCATCGCCAAGCGCTTGAGGATCAGTGTCAGCATGCACACCTCGCATCATCTTTCCCTCCGCAGGCGCGGCGGGAGAGTGTCTGACGCAGCCTCACTTGCGTCACGCCTTCGCGAAAGTTCGATAATCGAGCCGGCGATGGAACCAATATTGGTAGCCGCTAATGTTCTTCTGCATCGCCACATTGACGTAAGGCTGATAGAGCGGGATGCGCGGCATGTCGGTGAAGGCGAGATCGACAAAGCCCTTCACGTCTTTGTTGTAAGTGTCCCAATCGGCGGTCGCCGCCGCGGCGCGCGCGCCGTCGATGAAAGTGTCCATCTGCGGCGACTGATAGTCCATGGTGTTGAAGATCGATTTGCCGGAGTGGTAGCACCAGTAGAAGAAGTATTCGGGATAATCGAGCCAGCCGGAGAATACGTTGGTGAACAGCGGCATGGACTTTTTGGTGAGCTCGGTGCGCCAGTTGGCGCCGGGAACCTTGTTGATGGTGGTGGTGACGCCGATCTTCTGCAGGCTCTCCTGCACCAATTCGCAGATCGGCTGATTGACGCCGGCAAAACCGAGGTCGAACGAGATCGGCACGTTGATATTGCTGGCGCCGGCTTCGGCGAGCAGTTTCTTCGCCTTATCGAGATCGGTGTTGAATTTGTGCGGCTGCGGCCAGGCGACTTCGGTCGGCGTATCCGCCGCCGCGCCGAACATCGGCTTGCCGAGGCCGTAGAGCACTACGTCCATGATCTTCTGGTAGGGTATGGCATAGGCGATCGCGTCTCGCACCCTCACGTCGTTGAACGGCGGATGCTGCACGTTCATGCCGATATATTGGATACCGTTCGAGTAGGGCGTTGAGATGATGGTGAGCTTGCCGTCGCTTTTCAGCTCGGCAAAGTCCTTGTTGGGCAGGTCGTAGGATACGTCGGCATCGCCGCGTTCGAGCAACGCGCGCCGGTTGCCCGAGTCCGGGACGATGCGCCAGACCACGCGCTTGATCTTCGGCATCGGTCCGCCGGTCCATTTGTCGTTGCGCTCCAGAACGATCTGCGCGCCGGCCGTCCAGTTCGTCACTTTGTAGGCGCCCGAACCGACGGTGTTGAGCTTGGTGTATTCCAAGCCCCAGGGGTCCTGCGGAGTAGCGTTCTTCTTCACCAACTCGGAATTGATGACACAGGGCACGATCACGGCCAGATCCGGAATCGTCAGCCGGTCCTTCTTGATGAAGTCGACGCGGAATGTGTGATCATCGACGACGACGAATTGTTCGGGCTTGCTCAGCGAGCCCGCGCTCATCTGGAAGGTGGGAAAGCCGCCGACCGTCACGGCGCGGTCGAACGACCACTTCACGTCCTTGGCGGTGACCGGGGTGCCGTCCTGGAACACGGCGTCCTTGCGCAGCTTGAAGGTCGCCGACATGTCGCCGACATTCATGTCCTCGGCGAGTTCGGGCTTGAATTTGCTTTTGTCGTAATAAGGCGTGCCGTTGGGCAGCGTCTTCATCTCATGGCTGATCAGCCGGTCGTAGCAATTCCACGAGACTTCGTAGCCGGGCACGTTGGTACCGACGCCGTGGATGTCGAGATTGTTGGGCCCGCTTTCCGAAACGATCAGCAGCGTGTCCTGGTGCGACTGTGCTTTCGCCGGCGACCATATGGCAGGGGCCGGTATTGCTGCGGTTGCGGTTAGCGCAGTCATCGATTTGAGAAAGTCGCGGCGCTTCATTGAAGCCTCCCAGGCTGGCGCGTCGTTGTCTGGGCGAGTCCTCCGCAAAGGGCGTGCCAAACCGCCGGGCGTGGTTGCAGCGTCTTAACCGCGTGTTTGTCGCGGTACGGGCCGCTTTGTGGCCCCGGCGAGTGCGCTTGCTGTGCGACTTAAGAAGTTGCCGCTCAATTATTAGGCAGCAATCGGCCGCCGACGCCTTGCCGACGGCTTGAAACTGCTGGCCCCAATCTTGCAAGTTCATTGCTGTTGCGAGGCAGGAGACGGACATGCCACGCGTCAGACTGGAAGCCCAGCCCTCACCGCTTGCGATCGATCTCGATAGCGCGGCGTTCATCATCATCGATATGCAGCGCGACTTTTTGGAGCCGGGCGGCTTTGGCGCGGCGCTCGGCAATGACGTCACGATGCTGCAAGCGGCGGTGGCGCCGTGCCGGGCCGTGCTGAACGAGGCGCGCCGGCTGGGACTGTCGATCATCCACACCCGCGAAGGTCATCGGCCCGATTTGTCCGACGCGCCGCGCTACAAGGTCGAGCGCGGCGATCCGTCGATGCGCATCGGCGCGCCCGGTCCGATGGGTCGCATTCTCGTTCGCGGCGAACCCGGTCACGACATCGTTGCCGAGCTTTATCCGCTGGAAAACGAACCGGTCATCGACAAGCCCGGCAAGGGCGCTTTCTATCAGACCGATCTCGAGCTGATGCTGCGCAATCGGGGCATCGACACCTTATTCGTCGCCGGAGTGACGACAGAGGTGTGCGTCAACACCACGGTGCGCGAGGCCAATGATCGCGGCTTGCGCTGCATCGTGCTCAGCGACTGCTGCGCATCCTATTTTCCTGAATTTCATCAAGCCGGACTCGCCATGATCAAGGCGCAGGGCGGCATTTTTGGCTCGGTGACGGGCTCCAATGAACTGCTGGGAGCGTTGGCGTCCGTCGGCAATCAAAAGATCGCTTAAGACGCGATCGAGGGGGCGCGACATGACGACATCCACGAGCACGTTCCGGCCGACATTGTGGTCGCCCGGCGACTGGAACGCATTTTTCGGCTTCGGCACCAACATTCTGGTCAACATGCTGACGTTGACCATCCTATTGCGTTTCGTGCTGAAAATGCCCGACGCGATCGTCTTCGGCCGCATCTTGCCGGCGATGGGCCTGATGATGTGCCTGTCGACGTTTTATTATGCATTTCTCGCCTATCGGCTGGCGAAGCGGACCGGGCGCAACGACGTTTGTGCGCTGCCATCGGGTATCAGCGTTCCACACATGTTTATTGTGACCTTGGTCATCATGCTGCCGATCAAACTGAAGACCGGCGATCCGATCCAAGGCTGGGAAGCCGGCTTGGTGTGGGTGTTCTTCCAGAGCTTCATCCTGATGATCGGCGGCTTCATCGCGCCGATCATCCGCAAGATTACGCCGCGCGCCGCGCTGCTCGGAACGCTGGCCGGCGTGTCGATTACCTTCATTTCGATGACTCCGGCATTGCAGATGTATATGACGCCGGTGATCGGGCTCACGTGTTTTGCCATCATCCTGGTGAACTGGCTCGGCGGCTTCCAATATCCGATGGGTATCCCGGCCGGCCTCGTCGCTATCGCCGTCGGTATGCTCATCGCCTGGGGCTCGAATCTGTTCGGTCTCAATTATGGCAGCCTCAGCGGCAAAGGCGTGATGGACGCATTTTCGAATTTTGGCTTCAACGTGCCGCTACCTGCCTTTCATGAGGTATTTTCGGGTTTCAAATATCTCGGCGTGATCCTTGTCACCGCGGTGCCGTTCGGCATCTACGACCTCGTCGAGGCGATGGATAATGTCGAAAGCGCGGAAGCCGGCGGCGATCCGTATCCGACCACCCGCGTGCTGACCGCCGACGGCATCGTCAGCCTGATCGGCTGCCTGATGGGCAATCCTTATATCAACGCTGTCTATATTGGGCACCCGGGCTGGAAAGGCATGGGTGGGCGCATCGGCTATTCGGCCGCGGTCGGTGTCATGGTCATCGTGCTGTCGTGGTTTGGCATCATCGCGCTGCTGCTGGCCGTCGTGCCGGTCGTCGCGATCTCGCCGATTCTGCTTTACATCGGCATGCTGATCGGCGCGCAGGCCTTCCAGACCACGCCGAAAGTCCACGCACCCGTCATTATCCTGGCGCTCACCCCGCATGTCGCGGCCTGGGCCAAGACCTTGATGGATGGCGCGCTGCAAGTCGCCGGCACCGACGCACACACGCTGGGTTTCGACAAGCTCGCCAACGTCGGCGTGCTTTATCCGGGTCTGGAGACAATGGGCGGGGGCGCCATCCTGACCGGGCTGGTGCTCGCAGCCATCGGCGCCAACATCATCGACAAGAAGTTTGTCAACGCGGCGGCGTTCGCGCTCGCGGGCGCGGTGTTGACGTTCTTTGGCTTCATGCACGGCCAAGCGGTCGGTATCGCAGTGACGCCGACTGTCGCGGTCGCCTATGCAATTGTGGCGGTCTTCCTGTTCGCACTTAGCCGCTATCCGGCGCTGGCGCCGGCTTTGACGGGGACTATGGCCGACGACGAGGCTTTGGCGGCGGCAATACCCGCCGAATAGCTCCGTTCACGCGGTTTGGTATCGGGTCGAAGGCGGTTAGGCGACGACCCGCTGGTCTGGCACTATGTCCACGACCGCGCGTTATAGCGCGTGACTGTGAGACGATTGGCCGATGGTTGAGGCGGAGCAAGACAGCGAATCCGAAAAATCCCCGGCGCCGTCGCTGCTGACGGCCTGCGCCCGTGTCGTGCTGGGCCGTCCGCTCGCTAACCGTGAGGGCAAAACCAACCAAATCGGCTTGCTCGAGGGCGTTCCCGCGCTCGGCCTCGACGGGCTGAGCTCGACCGCTTACGGGCCGGAGGCGGCGCTGACCATCCTGACCGCGGCCGGCGCCGCAGGGCTCGCCGCGCTCGGTCCGATCATGCTGCTGATTTTGGCGCTGCTCGGGATTCTCTTCGTCTCCTATTGGCAGACGATCGCGGCTTATCCGAAGAGCGGCGGGGCCTACACCGTGGCGCAAGCCAATCTCGGCGTGAACGCCAGCCTCCTTGCCGTGGCGGCCTTGATGATCGATTACGTGCTGACCGTCGCCGTCGGTATTTCCGCGGGCGTCGCCGCGCTCGTCTCGGCGGTACCGATGCTGCACTCCTATACGCTTGCGCTCTGCCTAGGCATTCTCGCGCTGTTGACGCTCGCCAATTTGCGTGGCCTTGCCGACGCCAGCCGTTTGTTCGCGCTGCCGACCTATCTGTTCATTCTCTGCTTTTTGATCGTGATCGCCGTCGGCGGTTACGCCGCGCTGAGCGGCGGCGGCCATCCGCATCCGGTGATGCCGCCGCCGCATCCACCCAAAGCCGTCGAGGCGGTCGGCTGGTGGCTCCTGTTGCGCGCCTTCGCGTCGGGCTGCACGGCGATGACCGGTGTCGAGGCGGTGTCGAACGGCGTCAACGCCTTTCGCGAGCCGCAAGTTACTTATGCGCGCATCACACTGAGCGCCATCGTCGCCACGCTCATCGTGCTGCTCGCGGGCGTCACCTATCTCGCCTCGGCTTATGGCGTCATGGCGATGGATCAAACGCAGCCGGGCTATCAGAGCGTGTTGTCGCAGATCGTCGGCGCGGTGATGGGACGCGGTGCGTTTTACTATGTCGCAATCGCAAGCACGATTGTCCTTCTTTGCCTGTCGTCCGACACCAGTTTTGTCGGCCTGCCGCGGCTTTGCCGCACGGTGGCGCAGGATAAGTTCCTGCCGGCGCCGTTCGCGCTGGTCGGCCGGCGTCTCGTCGAATCGGTCGGCATACTTTATCTGACGATCGCCGCCGGTGTTTTGCTGATCGTATTCGGCGGCATCACCGACCGCCTGATTCCGCTGTACGCCATCGGCGCGTTTTTGACCTTTACCATTTCGCAGACCGGGATGGTGGCGCATTGGTGGAAGCAACTCGGCGAGGCGAAAGGCGGCGAGCGCCGGCGCATCACCGGCAAGCTCTGCATCAACGCCGTCGGTGCCACTGCGACCGCGGCGGCGCTCGCGATTATCGTCGTTGCCAAATTCATCGAAGGCGGTTGGATCACGATCGTCACGATCCCATGCGTGATTTGGCTGCTCAAGGCCATCCACGGGTATTACGCCAAGCGCGAACAGGCGTTGCGCGACGACGAGCAATTGCAGGCCTGCAGTACCAAGCCGCCGCTCGTGCTGGTCATGACGCGCCAGTGGAGCAAGCTGACCGACAAGGCGCTGTGCTTCGCCATGGAGATATCGCCGGACGTCATCGCCGTGCATCTCGCGGCGCTTGAAGGTCCCGATGTGCAGACGGAGGAGAAACGCCTGCGTGACCGCTGGACCAAGGAGGTCGACAAATCGGCGGTGGTGCAGCAAACCGGCCGCAAGCCGGGTCTGGTTTTTTTAAGCGCGCCGTTCCGGCGCATTCACGCTCCGCTTCTCAAGCTGATCAAGGAGCTGATCGAAAAGCATCCCGACCGCTCCGTCGCCGTGCTGATCCCAGAACTCGTCAAGACGCACTGGTGGGAATATCTCCTGAGCACTCAGCGCGCCCAGCGGCTGCGCCGCGCGGTGCTCGAATATGGCGGTCCGCGCGTCGTCGTCATCATGGTGCCGTGGTACCTGACGCCGCCGAAGATCGCCGATGCCCTGACCGAAGAAGAGGCCAAGGAGCCACTCCGTTTGCGCAACGTATTGCGGCGGCGACGCAAGCGCGCAACCCGGACGGTGTGAGCCGCCGGGATTCGCCCAGCGCGATCACGCGGCCGGACGGATCAGCGGCAGCCCGGAGGTTTCGTCTTTCACTTTCCGCAAATGAGCCGGATTTTCGGTCACAATGACTTCCAGCGTCGGCCGCACGTGGGCTTCGCCGAGGTGGCCGGCCATGGCGTTGCCGTCGCGCTTGCCGACGACCAGATGGATGTGCAGCGACGGCTTGCCGTCCGGTCCGGTTGCAACGTCGCCGATCAGCGACGCGACCTCGACTTGCTCGCGCACCGGAATGCGCGAATAGGCTTTCTTCTCCCAATCGAAATACATCAGCACGAGGTCACTGAATGCGCCGATGGCCGTGAGCTGCGCTGCGCCAATCCGTTCCGCAGAGACAAAGCGGTTGAGGCATTGGAAGGCTTCTTCGCCAGTTTCCAGCACCACCGCGTAGGTGCGCTGTCCGTCGTCGCTCCGGTGGATTTGTTTGTGCTGCATTGGCAAAATCCTTCATTCGGCGTCCGCCTGCGTCAATCTGTCAACCGCCGAGCGCCGCGCCCGTTCCGCACCGCACCGGCCTGCGGCGGGCGGAACATCGCACAACGACCAAGCTTTCCTCGAATTAATCTCACCTTCAGGTCGCCGTAACGCGCGATTGGCCATTTAAGCGTTCTAGATGAAACGGCCCATTTTGGAGGGCTCGCAAAGGAGATCGCGTCATGAACCAAACAAATCCCCCTCAGTCCGAAAAAGTGAGAGCCCTGTCAGGGCGCCGTCTCGTCCTTCTGGCCTCCGTCGCCGCGGTCGGTGGCGCACTGTTGATCGCCGGACCGGGCGGCTATTGGAACGGCGCGTTCGGAACTCCGTCCGCCAACGCCGCGGAAACCGCGCCGGTGGCGCAGGGCCCGATTGCCCATCCGCAAGGCTTCGCCGATCTGGTCACCAAGGTAAAGCCCGCGGTGATTTCCGTGCGGGTGAAAATCCCTGCCTCCGCCGATCCAGCGATGGCCGAGCAATTGAACGGCGACAACGACCAGCAGCAAATTCCGGCGGAGCCCGGTTCGCCGCTTTACAAGTTCTTTCAGCAATTCGGCAACCAATTCGGCCAGCAAATGAACGCCCCCAATTCGCATGAGACCATCATCGGCGAAGGCTCGGGCTTCTTCATTTCGCCGGACGGCTACGCGGTGACCAACAATCACGTTGTCAATCATGCCAAATCGGTGCAGGTGACGACTGCCGACGGCACGATTCATACGGCGAAGGTGGTCGGTACCGATCCGAAGACCGATCTCGCTCTGATCAAGGTCGACGGCAAAGGCGATTTCCCCTACGTGCAGTTCGCCTCGCAACGGCCCAAGGTCGGAGATTGGGTGGTCGCGGTGGGCAATCCGTTCGGGCTCGGCGGCACGGTGACAGCGGGTATTGTCTCGGCCGAGGGCCGCGATATCGGCTCGGGGCCCTATGACGATTACATTCAGATCGACGCGCCCATCAACAAAGGCAATTCCGGCGGACCGGCCTTCGACGTCGACGGCAACGTCATCGGCATTAACACCGCCATCTATTCACCGTCCGGCGGTTCGGTCGGCATCGGCTTCGATATCCCCGCCGCCACGGCCAAGCGCGTCGTCGCGGAGTTGAAGAAGGACGGCCATGTGACTCGCGGCTGGCTCGGCGTGCAGATCCAGCCGGTGACCACCGGCATTGCCGATAGCCTCGGGCTGAAAAAGGCCGAGGGCGCCATGGTCGACGAGCCCCAGAGCGGCAGCCCGGCAGCCAAGGCCGGCATCCAGTCCGGCGACGTGATCACGGCGGTCAACGGCACGCCGGTGAAGGATGCCCGCGAGCTCGCCCGCACCATCGGCATGATGGCGCCGGACGCCGCGGTGAAACTCGACATCATCCGCCAGGGTCAACCGCAGACCGTGTCCGTGACGCTGGCGCAAATGTCGAACAACGAACAGGTCGCCAGCAACGACACTGGGCAGAATGCCGAGCCGAGCGGCGTGCCGCATCTCGGCCTGAAGGTGGCGCCGGCCAAGGACGTGTCCGGTGCCGGCGATCAGGGCGTCGTCGTCATGGGCGTCGATCCCGACGGCCCGGCAGCCGAAGCCGGCTTTCAAACCGGCGCGGTGATCCTCGATGTCGGCGGCAAGTCGGTGGCCAATGCCCACGACGTTGTCCAGGCGCTCGTCGAGGCCAAGGCGCAGGGCAAGCACGACGTGCTGATGCGGGTCAAGATGGCCGACGGCACGCGCTTCGTGGCGCTGCCGCTCGGCAAGGCATAACGCATGGCGCCAAATAGCCGGAAGTGATCGACCAGCGGCGGTGCTGCCGTCGTCTCCCGGCAACCGTCAGTCGATCCAGTGGGGACGGGGTCAATCCCGTCCCCATTCGCTTTTAGCGATTTTTCTTCAGGCGGCGCGGATCAACCGGTCGCTATTGGCGTGAACGCAGTCGGCCAGCGGCGCATAGGCGCGCTCGGCGGCGGCATAAAAGCCAAGTCCCTCTTCCAGCGCGTGCTCGGCCGCTAATCCCGCCTTGGCGAAGGCGAGAAATTTTTCGGTCACCATGCGCGCGGTTTCCTCGACCGCCGTGTCCGGCGCCGTCGAAGCCAAGAGCATCATCCGCGCCGAAATCACGCTTTGCGCTTCGCAGGTGAAGCGTACGGCTTCGAGCCAATTATCCCAGAAATCGTTCATGGCGTTGCTCATGGTGTGGTGCCGCTCTTGGCAGTATTGATCGCGCCATGGTGGCGCAAATTGTCTAAAATTGTCGCGTTGGATTGGATAAAATTTTCCGAAAACTGCGATGGATCATGAGCGGGCAGGCTGCGGACGACCGGGAATTGCGGTCGCGCCTCAATTCTCCTGCGGGCATTTCTTGAAGAATTTGTAGATTTCCGGCGCTTGCAGCCACAACAGCGAATGGGTCAGGCCGCCTTTTTGCGTGATCCAGGTTTGAATGTCCGGCGGGTAATCCTTCCACAAAGTCGGCGTCACAAACGGTGGAATCGCCTGGTGGAATCCAAGCGAGCCTTTGGGCGTTACGCAGATATCGTCGCGTGGAATGAACTTGGCGAAAACTGTGCAGGCGGACACGCAAGGCCCGGCGATGCGGATATTGGCGTGCTCGTCGGCGAGCTTGGCGAATTTCGCTTCATAGGCCACCAGGAAGCCGCCGTAATCGCCGGTAATTTCTATGGTCTCGGCGTGTGCGATCAAGCCCGTCAGGCACAGTATAATGACTGCGAGGGCAGCTCTCATCATCCGCTCCAAAGGGTATCGACGTTCCACTATTGATGTCCGCGCCGCGCATTTAACATAAGATTATCGGCGAAGACGAGTGGGTCAGGCGCAACCGCCATTAATTCGTCGTCATCGCGT
Organism: Xanthobacteraceae bacterium; assembly: GCA_049796395.1. Lineage (GTDB taxonomy): Bacteria > Pseudomonadota > Alphaproteobacteria > Rhizobiales > Xanthobacteraceae > BOG-931. Next base: position 53,674 of record JBARER010000351.1, on the reverse strand, counting down.
GGTTGTTCGGCGGTCGCATGGGCTTCGGCATTAAACTTACGCAATCGATTGCTTACGCCGCACAATCGCGGCACCGGCTCGATATCTGCCGGCCGGTCGGTGCAGCCCCGGCACCGGTCGTGGTGTTTTTTTATGGCGGGGCTTGGCGGTCCGGCAACAAGAAGCTTTACCGCTACGTCACCAAGGCGCTGGCGCGCCGCGGCTATGTCGCCGTGCTGCCGGACTATCGTATCTATCCGGAAGTGCTTTATCCGGAATTTTTGGAAGACGGCGCGCAGGTCGTGCGCTGGGTCAAGGATAACATCGCCGGCTTCGGCGGCGATCCGGGCAAAATATTTCTGAAGGGTCATTCGGCCGGCGCCCATATTGCGGCGATGCTCGCGCTCGATCCTCGTTGGCTGCAAAAGGTCGGGCTCGATCCTGGCCGCGACATCGCCGGCCTGATCGGCCTTGCCGGTCCTTACGATTACTTGCCGTTGCGCGACGAAGTCTTGAAAGTGATTTTCGGCGGCGCCAACCGGCCCGAGACGCAGCCGATTTTCCATGTGGCGCCGGGAGCGCCGCCGTCCTTGCTGATCACCGGCGGCCGCGACCGACTGGTGGAGCCCGGCAATTCCGTCCGGCTCGCGGCGCGACTGGTCGCCGCCGGCAACGCCGCCACCGTCAAGAGCTACCGGCGCGTCGGGCATTTTATTATCGTTGCCGCGATCGCGCCGATCTTGCGCGAATTTGTTCCGGTGCTGCGCGACGTCGACGCTTTTATTGCGGCGACGTTGCAGACACCGTTACCGCAAGTGCTGGCCGTTCCTGCGGCAGCGCTTGCGCCGGCGTGACTCGCCGCACACGGCGCCGCTTTAAATCGTAGGTTATGTTGCAGCGCACGCCTGCCGGCTTGCTAAGCCGCGGCAAGAGGTGAAAACTGCAACCACCGAGTCACGCTGTGGTCCTTTCGAAAGGCCGATGCGGATCGGCTTGTCTAAAAGCAATTACGGCGGGCAGAGCCGCCGACCAAAAATAAAAAACTGAAGTCCAGGAGGACCGTTTATCGAGGGAGAGAACGAAATGATTGTTGTTGGGGCGCTTGTTACGCTGGCTGCGGTCGGGGCCATGGTGCTGTGGGGTTCGATTTATTTCAATAGAAACGTCATCTGACGCCTATCGCCGAAGAGGCGGCGGCGCGTAAGCGCCGCGCGCGGATCAAATACCGGCGTACCATTCATAGCCGCGGTCGGCCCAGTAGCTGCCGTGGCCACCTGCTATATTCGCGAAGCTCTCGACCGCCGCGATTTTCATGATGTATTTAGCCATCTTGTAGCCGAGCTGTCGTTCGACGCGCAGGCGCAGCGGCGCGCCATAGGGAACCATCAGCGGTGCGCCGTTCATGTCGTAGGCAAGAATGGTCTGCGGATGGAATGCGTCAAGGAGACCGATGCTTTCGTAATACTGGTTCGATTGATCGAGCGATTGGCCGAGACTGTCGGCGCAATAAAACACGATATATTTGGCGTTCGGCTTGAGGCCGGCACGGTTGAGCACCGTGCCGAGCGGCACGCCGGTCCATTTGCCGATGCAGCTCCAGCCTTCGACGCAGTCGTGACGCGTGATCTGCGTGCGCGATGGTAGCGCGCGCAAGTCGTCCAGCGATAGAGTCAACGGATTGTCGACAAGACCGCCGACTTCGAGGCGCCAGTCCTTAAAGCCGGATTGGACCTGCGCCTGATAGCCCGGATCGTCGGGATCGATCGATCCATTGGCACGAAAATGCTTCGAAATATCCGTCCCCGGGTATTCGCGTGCCATCGATTTCTGACTCAAGACCGCGCGTTGTGCGCGTTCTGTCAGCGCCTCGGCGCTGTCCAAGATCTTATCGACGGTCGGGTTCTGCGATCCGAGATTGCAGCCGGCGAGCGGCAGCGTGCCGAATATCGCGGCGGCGCCCGACAGCAGGCGTCGGCGGTCAAGCTGATTCGCCATGAAGGGTACTCTCCGGTTCGATCGCATACCAGCCGGTGATCATCGAGCGCATGTTGTTCCAAACACCGGACACCAGCACCATGGCGACATGCACAATGACGAAGCCGACGACCAGAAATGCGCAGATGAAATGGATGGTGCGGGCAGTCTGCCGGCCGCCGAAAATAACGGTCAAAAAGGGAAATGCGGCGTCGAGACCGGGCGACATCGTCAAGCCGGTGAGGATGAGGAGCGGCAGAACGATAACGACGATCGCGAGATAAGCCAGCCGTTGGAGGACATTGTAACGTTTGGCTCCCTCGCCGCGCGGAAAGCGAAATCGCAGATGATCGAGGATCGACCGGCCGATGCGGCACAACTGCCGCCTGGATGGAACCAAATCGCGCCAGAAATGTCCGCTGACGAAGCTGTAAAGCAGATAAAGGGCGCCATCGAAAACCAACAGCCAAGCGAAGAAAAAGTGCCAGCGCCGCCCTGTGGCGAGGTCTTGATAGCCCGGAAGCGTTATCCATGAGGGAAACGCCTGCTCGTCGGAATCGGACTTCCCAGAAAGACCTAGCGCGCCGGTGGTATCGAACCTGTGCCCGAAAATCGTCGTGACGCCGATTTCCCGGCTGCCTTGTTGAGCAGTGCCGATCGACGCGATCGGATGAGCAAAGTCAGAGGCGTGGCCGATATAAAGTGCGGGGTGGGCATTGAGTATTTGCAGTCCGCTCATCAGCAGAATTGCCATGCAGAAAGCGCCGATCCAATGAGTCAGGCGCACCGTCACACTGTGCCGATAAACGACGGCGATCCGATCGGCGGCATCGAGGGCAGTTTCGTTGGCGGGTGCCGCGAGGTCGCTCATGTCTGTCCTAAAGGATGATGGAACCCGCCGTGGCGCGACGGGTTCCGGATCATTGCAGACGTTAGCTCGGCATCAGCACCGAGTTTATAACCTGGATAACGCCGTTCGATTGCATGACGTTACCTTGCGTGATCTCGGCGACATCGCCCTTCTCGTCGGTAATGCGGATGCGGCCGTCGTGCTCGGTAAAGGTCAAGGGCTCTCCTTCCACCGTATTGATCGTGGCCTTGCCGCCATCGGCCCGGATATCCTCCTTGAGCTTCTGGTGGTGTAGCGGCCAGGTAGGACGTCGGTCGGTGGGACCGCCGATGTTCCGCCCGTGTGAGCGCAACGGATGGGTCGCTTGGGCCGCCGCACAACGTAGCTACGAATGGATTCGGCTTTGGGTTTTGCCGGGGGCATCACAATGAGTTGTGATCGATTGTTGGAACAATTGTCAGCCGCGCCCGCAACTTCTGGTCGAAACACCGGCGCGGCTTGCCGTTGCTAATGGCCGCCTCCGATCAGCACGGTCGAAATCGCCGGCACGTAGGTGATGACCAATAGTGCCAGGAAATTGAGCAGCACGAACGGCAGCACGCCGCGATAGATGACGGCCATCGGCACGTTGAAGACGGCGCGCGCGGCGAACAGGTTCAGCCCGAACGGCGGCATGTAAAGGCCGATTGACAGATTGACGGCCATGATGATGCCGAAGTGGATGGCATCGATGCCGGCCGCCTCCACGATCGGCAGCAGGAGCGGCGTCAGCACCAGGATCGCCGGCGCCGGCTCGAGAAAGCTGCCGGCCACGAGCAAGCCGGCGTTGACGGCGAGCAGCGTCTGCCAATGCGGCAGGTGCATCGCCTCGATGCCGTGGATCAGGCGTTGCGGAATGCCGCTCGTGGTCATTAGCCAGGAATAGACCCCGGCCGAGGTGACGATGATCAGGATCTGGCCGATCAGCACTACAGAACTGACGATGATCTGCCAGAGCTCGGTCAGGCCGATGGTGCGGTAGACCACCATTGCCACGAACAGCGAATAGACGACAGCGACGCCGGCCGCCTCGGTCGGCGTGAAGACCCCGCCGTAAATGCCGCCGAAAATCACGGCCAGCGTGCCGATCGCCCAACTCGCTTCTTTGGTCGAGGCCCAGATATTCTTCCAGCGCGCCGGCGCCGACAGCGGCACCATTTTGACCTTGGCGTAGACCATGACGTAGACGGCGTCGACGATGCCAATCAAAAGGCTGGGCAGAATGCCGGCGGTGAACAGCTTGATCGCTGAGACTTCCGCGGTCATGGCGTAGAGGATCATCGCGATCGACGGCGGTATGATCACCGCAACCGCGCCCGACGAGGTGATCAGGCTGATGGCGAAACGCTCGCTGTAGCCGTGCTTGGTCAGGGACGGGAACAGCAGCCGGCCGATGGCGACTACGGTGCCGACCGAGGTATGCGCCATCGCGCCGAACAGTTCGGAAGAGGCGACGGTAGTCACTGCCAGCGAACCGCGCACCCCGCCGACGATCGAGACCACCCAGTTGACGACGCGGTCGGCGATGCCGCCCTTACCCATGATTTCGCCGGCGAGCACGAAGAACGGCACCGCCAACAGCGGAAAATTGTCGAGGCTGCCGAACATATAGGTCTGCACGGCATCAGTCGGCACGTGGGCGACGAACACGATCGCGGCGAATGAGGTCAGCAGCAGTACGACGAAGATCGGCAGGCCGAGCATCAGCAGAATCAGCGGCAGGATGAAATAGACGAAGGTCGACATTTCAGTGCTCGAGATCCCGGCTGGCGACGATGTCGTCGTGGCGGGAGCCGACGGTGACGAGCCGCGCCGCGATCAGCAGTGCCGTCAGCAGCACGCCGATCGGCACGGCGGACTGGGGAATGACAAGGGGGATGTTCGCGGTCTCGCTGCGCTGATCGAGCTCGTAGAACATGGTCATGACCGGCCAGGCGAACACTGCGACCGCGATGCAGGTGGCGATGGTGATGAGATCGGCGAGCACATCGAAAACCTTGCGCGCGCGTGGCGGCAGGAGCGAGATGACAACGTCCATGCGGATATGGCGGCCGAGCCAGCCGGCTTGGCTGGCGCCGAGGAAGACGCAGCCGATCATCAAGAACAGCATCGCCTCCTCGGCCCAATACAACGAAACCGAGAACACATAGCGGCCGATGATGTTGGCGAAGTTGATGCCGACGCTCAGCATCAGCATGGTGCCGGCGGCAACGCGAAGCACGGCAACGAGCGCGTTCGCGACGCGCCTGAGGATATCGGTCATCAGCTTGCCCGCCGATTCTGCTTCCCGGGCGCGACGCGGCACAAAGTGCTGCGCCGCAGAGCCGGGATCGTTGGAAACTCAGTCTGTGACGATCCCGGATCGGCGGTGCACGGCTTTCGTGTGCATCGCGTCCGGGAAACGGAAGAAGCTTCAGTGTCTGGCGACGGCCGCGCGCACCATTTGCAGCATGTCATGCACCGCGGGCTGATCCTTGGTCGCCTGGTCGGCGACCGGATCGAGCAGCGTCTTCAGCTTGGCGAGGTCGTCGGCCGGCAGCGTATGCACGGTGCCGCCGAGCTTGGTCCAGGTGTCGACCAGGTTTTTGGTGAAGTTGACGTTCCACGCTTGCGTCTTGGCTTGCACCTTGGCGCCGTCGTCGATCACGATCTTCTGCAAATCCGGTGGCAGGGTGTCAAACCAGGGTTTGCTGATCACGGCGAGGGAGATGATGTAGGTGTCGTTGGTGACGGTGATTACCTTGAGCAAATCGTTCATCTTGAAGGCGACGAACACCGACAGGCCGGAAATAGTGCCGTCGATCGTGCCTTGATCAAGCGCGGGCACGACGTCCGACAGCGGCATACCGATGCCGGTGGCGCCGAGCTTCGCCATCTTCTCGCGCTCGAGCTCGGTGCCGTTGATACGCAGTTTTTTGCCCTGGAAATCCGACAGCCACATGATGCCCTTTTTGGCGCCGTAGTCGGACGCGCCAATATTCATAGTGGCGATGCCGACCATGCGCTTCGGCGCGGCCATGTCGAACATCGCCTTCTGGATCGCCGCGTCTTGAACTGTAGCGATGGCGTTCTCGTTGCTCTTGAACAGCATCGGCGCCGAGAACACGCCGAAACGGGGATCGACACCGACGAAGAAGTCGACGGGACCGATATAGCCCTGCACGGTGCCGAGCTGGACGCCCTGAATTTCGGACGGGATCGGCCCCAACTGACTCGCAGGGTAGACCTGCACCTCGATGCGGCCGCCGGAATCCTTCTCGACTTCTTCCTTGTAGAATTTGATGAACTGATGCTGCGTTTCGTTCATTGTCGCGGTGCCAAACTTCAAGATGAAGTCGGCGGCGTTCGCCGGAATGGCCAGGGCGAAGAAACCGAGCCCGGCCGCAGCAAGCCTCAGGCCTCTGCCGGCCCAGACTGCTTTCGTATGTCCAGACATTGTCCCATCCCTTTGTTCGACCCCAACGCGTCTTTCGGCCGCAAGTTTCCTGTTTGCTGCCCGCGCGCTTGCGGCGTCGACTATAATGAAGGCGCAGGACTTGCCAAGGGACATACCCCGGCGGGAGACGATTTGTCACCAGCGCGCGTTTTCGCTACTCAGCCGCGAAACTGAAAGAACCCGACATCGACGACGCGGTGACGAAAGCCGACTTCGCAATAGGCCAGATAATAGTCCCACAACCGCTGAAAACGTGCATCTAGTCCCAAGGCTTCGAGCTTCGGCCGCGCCTGCAAGAAGCGGCGGCGCCATTCGTGCAAGGTCCGCTCGTAGCTGTCGCCGAACGATTGGTGATACGTGAGCTTCAGCCCGGCCCGGGCCGCTTCGCGCTCGAGGATTGCGCGCGTCGGCAGCATGCCGCCGGGGAAAATGCGGCGCTGGATGAAATCGGGCCGCTTGCGGTATTGCGCGAAACGTGCGTCATCGATGGTGATGGCTTGCAGGAGCGCAACGCCACCGGCGGCGAGGCAGGCGCGGAGTTTTGCGAAATAAACCGGCCAATAACGCTCGCCGACCGCCTCGACCATTTCGATCGAAGCGATGCGATCGAAGCGGTCGGTGACGTCGCGATAGTCCTGCAGCCGCATTTCGGCGCGGCCGTCGTGAATTTCGGCGGTTAAGCGCGTCGTGGCATAGCGCAATTGCTCGGTGGATAGTGTTATGCCGCGCACCGACGCACCATGATGCCGGATCAGCCGTTCGGCCAACGCCCCCCAGCCGCAGCCGATCTCCAATATGGTCTCGCCGCCCCGCAGTTGCAGAAGCTCTCCGATCCGATCGAGTTTTTGCTCTTGCGCGCGCTCGAGCGCCTCGTCGCCAAGATAGAGCGCCGCAGAGTAATTCATGCCGGCATCGAGCCACGGCCGGAAGAAATCGTTGCCGAGATCGTAATGCGCGGCGATGTTGCGCCGGCTGCCGTTTCGCGTATTGGCGCGAAGCGTGTGGCCGATACGGTTACGCAGGAAGCTGAGCAGCCATTTCCTGGTATGCGGATCGAGGGCTGTTTCGTTGTCCATGCCGAGGTCGAGAAGCTTCACCAGGTCGGACGTTGTCCAGTCGCCGTCGATATAGCCGTTGCAGAAGCCGTCCTCGCCCTCGGACAATAAGCGCCACAGCGCGCGCCAACGCCGCATCGCCATTGTCGCTTCCGGTCCGAGGCGCTCGCCGCGGCGTGCGATAATGTCCATGTTCGGCAAGGCGATATCGAGTCGTCCGGTTTGCAAGCGCGGCAGAGATCGGTCGAGCAGCCGGCCGAGCATGCTCGGCCGCTGCCGCGCTTGTCCGGCGCCGTCGTGCGATGGATAGGATGGATTGGAAAAACTCATGGCGATCGGCCTCCGACGCGCACGCTGGTGACCGGCAGCGTCGGAGGAGTTGGCCGGGGGCGCAGTCGGTAGCCTTTCAACAGCATACGCAACGCATTCCAATGAATTGCGGTTATGACCTTCAGCGTCAGCAGCGGATGAGTGATGAGGAGGCTCAGCAGGTTTAAGTCCGAAATGTCCCGGCGTCGTCCCGATAGTGCCGCAGCGAGCATTACGCCGTCCGCCGCCGCCGCTCTGATCGCCACCGACACGCGCTCATCCGGGACGGCGGTGCGGAACTCATATGTCAGGTCCATGTCCATGAACGGCGAGACGTAAAATACCTTCCGGCATTGCTGCTCGATGACCGTGCCCGGGTTTTCCCCGGCGGGTATCAGATAGCTGTGGCGTTCGCCGAATGTATTGTGGACCTCGTAGAGCACGGCTGCGAACTCGCCGCCGCGGTGATGGCAGAAGTAGACGCTCAGCGGGTTGAAGCCGCAACCGAAAATCCGCGGCATGCAGAGGAGCCGGATGGTACCGCCGCTCCAGCCGATACCGGCTTGGATAAGATGCTGCTCGACCTGGTCGCGCAACGGGCGGCCGCTCTCGTCGCCATGATCGGCGTCATGGAAGCTGACGGCATTGAAGCGGTTATGCGAAAACAGCCGCAGGCTTTTGCTCAAGCGATCGATTTCGTCGAGGTCGAGCAGCAGCCAAAATACCCGGTAACGCAGGCGATGCGGGTGTGGCTTCAGCCGCCGGTGGATCACCGATCCAACGTATAACGTAGAGCGAAGATGGCTCATGCCGCGAGCTCCGTTTGCGGCAATTGCGACGCGGGCAGGGGGCCGATGGCAATGCGCCCAGATTCGTTCGCCACGGTCCATGGCCGGCGGCAGCCGCCGATCGCTTCGGCGACGGCAAGTCCGGCCTGCAGTCCGTCTTCATGAAAGCCGGCGCCGAAATAGGCCCCGCAGAACCAGGTATTGCGTACCCCCTGCAGCGACCATAGCTGCCGCTGCGCCGAAATCGCCGCGGTATCGAATAGTGGGTGGTGATAAGTCTCACGGTAGTGCTCCGCGCGTGGCGCACGCGGCGGATTGAGCGTGACGAACAGGGGCGTGTCCCGCGGAATGCGCTGCAAGGAGTTCATCCAGTAGGTGACGGTTGCGCATCGATCGCCATCGTCGCGGCCGCCGATATAGTTCCAGCTTGACCACACCGCGCGTCGTTTTGGCATCAAAGTCGCATCGGAATGCAGCACCGCGACATTACTGCAGTAGTGGAAGGCCCCAAGCAGCCGCTTTTCCTCAGCTGTCGGATCGTCCAGCATCGCCAAGGCTTGATCGGCGTGGCTGGCAATGATCGCGTGATCGAACGTCTCGATTGCCCCGGAGCTGTCGCGGACTTTGACTTTGCCGTCGCTTCGGCGCGCGGCGGTGACGGCCGTCGCACGGCGGATGCGATCCGCGAAGGATTCCGTCAGGCGCTCGACATAGGCGCGGCTGCCGCCAAGAACGGTTCGCCAGGGCGGCCGATTGCTCAGCTTGAGCAGACCGTGGCTGTCTTGAAAGCGGATGAAGGACGCCGCGGGGTAGCTAAGGATCTTGGTTGCTGGCGCCGACCAGATTGCGGCCGCCATCGGCAGCAGATGATCGTCGCGAAAGGCTATGCCGTAAGCGCCGGCCTCAAGATACTCGCCGAGCGTGATGTGCGTCTGTTCGAGCATCGCCAGGTCGCGAGGCGCCTCGCGATAGAAGCGTTGCAGGTCACGCAGCATCGACCAGAATCGCGGCCGCAGCAGATTGCGCTTGTCGGCAAACAGACCGGACAGGCTGCCGGAATATTCGAGCTCGCCACCGGCTAGAGAGACTGCGAGCGACATGTCGGACAGTTGTGTCGGTACGCCGAGGTGATCGAATAAGGCGGTCAGGTTGGGATAGGTCAGTTCGTTATAAACGATAAACCCCGTATCGACGGCAATCGGTCCGTTTGCCGTTGCAACGTTAACAGTGTTGGAATGTCCGCCCACACGGCGATCGCTCTCGTATACGGTGACGTCGTGGGCGTGGCTCAGGAGCCACGCCGCCGCCATCCCGGAAATGCCGGTGCCGATGACCGCAATATTCTTTCTCCGGACAGCGTTGCGCTGCATCATTCGTCCGTTTCACCTGAAAGACCGCCGCGTCAAATCGGCCGCTTTTTGCATGGCGAGGAAGTTACGATTGATTTTTGGGCTTGGATCACCGCCAATTCGGCCTGATCCAAATGCTGCCGCCGGTCGTATCCCCGGGCATGCAAGTCGCGATTACAAGGCAATGGCAGCCTGCGTTGCCGCCGGTACAGGCCGACTGCAGGCCGCTTTACGTCCGGCAGGATTGGCTGTGGCATGGAGCGCGCATGCACGATGAAGGTAATGGCGCTTTGGGTTCCGATCCGGCTCGATGGATCGGCGCGATCGCGGCCGAAGGGGACCGCGCGGCCTTCGCTGCGCTGTTCGAATGTTATGCCGGCCGCATCAAAGCTATGCTGATGCGGCGCGGCGCTGCGGCTGAGGTGGCCGAGGACATTGCGCAGGATACGATGCTGATGGTGTGGCGAAAGGCCGGGCAATTCGATCGGACGCGCGCCAGCCCGGCGGCCTGGATCTACACGATCGCCCGTAACCTGCGGGTGGACCGCTTGCGGAGAGATCGGCGGGCAAAGCTGTTTTCGCTTTATGAGGCTATCGAAGCCGACGCGCCCGAGCGGCCCGACGCTTCGCTCGACGTTGCGGAGCGCGATCAGCGGCTACGCGACGCACTTCGCGAACTGCCCGAGGAACAAGTCCGTGTGGTCCAGCTTTCCTTCTTCGAGGGCCGCGCCCACGGCGACATTGCCAAGCTTCTCGATCTGCCGCTGGGCACAGTCAAGTCGCGGCTGCGTTTGGCGATGACGCGTTTGAACAATCTCCTGGGTGAGCCGACATGAGCATCACGCATCATCCAAGCGATCTGACATTGGCGGCGTTCGCCTCCGGCACGCTCGATGAGGGGCGTGCGGTCGTGGTTGCCGCGCACCTGTCGCTGTGCCCGCATTGCCGGGAGGCGATGTTGTCGTTCGAACATGTCGGCGGCGTCCTGCTCGAGACGGCTGCGCGCGCGGAGATGTCCGCCGGCGCGCTGGAGCGCGCCATGGCGCAACTGACCACGGCCGGCCAAAGTGTCCCGGTGTCGCTACATCCGCAACCTGCGGAAGCCGGCGCGCTGCCGGCGCCGCTGGCGGCTTACGCTTTGGGTTCATGGCGCTGGATCGGCCGTAATGTGCAGTGGCGTTCGATCGACGTCGCCTCGGACGATGGCGTCCGCGTTTTCATGTTGAAGGCTGCGGCTGGAACGCGTTTGCCGCGCCACCGGCATAGCGGAACGGAATGGACCTGCGTGTTCGAGGGTGCCTTCCGACACGATTTTGGCCGCTTCGGCGCCGGCGATTTCGACGAAGCCGACGAGCAGGTCGAGCATAATCCGGTCGTCGAGGACGGCGCGGCTTGCGTCTGCCTGGTGGCGTTGCAGGGCAATATCGAGCTGCAGAGCTGGGTCGGCCGGCTGCTGCAACCCTTCATCCGTCTCTGAGCGGCCGCGATGAGTCGCGCTTGCGAGTGTCGGGCCGGCGCCGCCTCGAGCGCCAAACCGCGCGGCGGCCGGCGTGGCCCGCCATGGGCCGCCGGCGTGTTGGCGAGCTTGCTTCTTACCGGGTGCTCTCCCGCCTCGGTCTTGAACTTTTTAGTCTCCACCTCCGGTGTTGAGATCACGCGCTCGGTCGCTTACGGGGACGGACCCCGGCGAACGCTCGACGTCTATCGGCCCGCCGGCGCCACTGACGCGCCTGTCGTCGTCTTCTTTTATGGCGGCTCGTGGCAGACCGGCGATAAGGCGCTCTACACGTTTCTCGGCACCGCATTGGCGCGGCGCGGTTATCTGACCGTCGTCCCAGATTACCGGCTCTACCCCGAGGTTCGCTATCCCGCCTTTCTCGAGGACGGCGCACATGCGGTGCGCTGGGCCCGCGACAACGCAGCACGTTATGGCGGCAATCCCAGCGAGCTTTTTGTCATGGGGCATTCGGCGGGCGCTTATATCGCAGCGATGCTCGCGCTCGACCCGCGCTGGCTGGGGGAGGTCGGCCTCGCGCCGGACCGCGATCTCGCCGGTCTGGTCGGGATTTCCGGGCCGTACGATTTCCTGCCGTTGCGCGATCCGACGCTGCAGACGATATTCGGCGGTGCCGATCGGCCGACGACCCAGCCGATCTCTTATGTCTCGCCCGGAGCGCCGCCGGCATTGCTGCTGACGGGCGCCAACGACAATGTGGTAGACCCAGGCAATGCCACGCGCTTGGCGGCGCGCCTGCGCACCTCTGGGGACCGAGCGGAGGTCGCGACCTATCCGCGTGTCGGCCACCTCACCATCATTGGATCGTTCGCCGACCCGCTGCGCTTCCTTGCGCCGGCATTACGCGACGCCGACCGGTTCATGGTCGGAACGCTCCGTACCCGGGCCGAACCTGCGGCCGCTAAGCCATGACGGCGCAGCAATTCGGAACCGTCTTTGTTGCCGTCAGCGCGGCGCTTTCGGTAATCATGTTCGGAGCCTGGCTGGTTTGGCGCAGCACGCGAAACTCCGGATGGGTCGATACGATCTGGACTTTCGGTCTCGGCGTTGTCGGCTGTGGCGGTGCGCTGACCCCTTGGCTGCTATTCGGCGGCATAACCGAGCGTCAGGCGCTGGTGGCTTCGTTGATCGCGATCTGGTCGCTGCGGCTTGGCGTTCATATCGCGCTGCGCACGGCCGGCATTACCGATGATCCGCGCTACGCCAAGCTCATTCGCGACTGGGGGGACGATGCGTCGCGGCAAATGTTCTGGCTGTTGCAGAAACAGGCATTGGTCAGCATTCCGCTGGCGCTGGCGATGATACTCGCTGCGTTTAATCCATCGCCGGGCCTAGGCGTTCAGGATTTCCTCGGCGTCGTCGTTCTGATGATCGGCATCGGCGGCGAAGGCCTCGCCGATTTCGAGCTGCGGCGCTTTCGCGCCGACCCGGACAATCGCGATCGGGTTTGCGACGCTGGACTGTGGTCATGGTCGCGGCATCCGAATTACTTCTTCGAATGGTTCGGCTGGCTCGCTTATCCGCTGTTGGCCATCGCTCCCGGTGGCGGCTATCCGTGGGGATTCGTTGCGCTGGGAGGCCCACTTTGCATGTACTGGCTGCTGGTGCATGTCTCCGGCATCCCGCCGCTCGAAGCGCACATGCTGATACGGCGGCCCGGCGCATTTCGCGCTTATCGGGCGCGCACCAATGCGTTTTTTCCGGCGCCGCCGCGCCTGACCAAGGTAGGAGAGCGGAGATGACATTTCTGCAATCGATGATTGGCGTCGGCGAGCGCGTGCCTTGGCCGGATACAGTGACGCAGGCCACGATCGACTGGCTTGTCGGGCGCACGAGCGGGCGGCTTCGCGGCGAAGAGGCTTCCGCCGATCGGCGTTTTGCCGCCGACATGGCGTCCTATCCTATCGCCACCCATGTCGCCGCAGCCAACGCCCAGCACTATGAGGTACCGGAGCAGTTCTTCGCCCTGATCTTGGGACCGCGGCGCAAATACTCGTGCTGCTACTACGACGAGGGGATCGCCACGCTGGCGGCGGCGGAAGAGCGGGCCTTGCAGCTGACCGCGGCGCATGCCGCGCTCGCGGACGGCCAACGGATTCTTGAACTCGGCTGCGGCTGGGGTGCTTTGTCTTTATGGATGGCGGAGCATTATCCGGCGGCTCAGATTACCGCCGTGTCGAATTCGCGGTCGCAGCACGACTATATCGCGTGTGTGGCGCACTCGCGGGGACTGTCCAATCTCGACGTCATCACCGCCGACATGAACGAGTTTTTACCCACCGGCCAGTTCGATCGTGTCGTTTCGATCGAGATGTTCGAGCATATGTCCAATTGGCGGCCGCTTCTGCAACGCATGCGCGATTGCCTGGAACACGATGGGCGTATGTTCGTTCACGTCTTCAGCAATGCGCACGCATCGTATCGCTTCCGCCCGGAAGACAAGGAAGACTGGATCGCGCAGCATTATTTTACCGGCGGCATCATGCCGAGCCACGGATTGATCCGGCAATTTCCGGATTGCTTCACGGTCGACGCGGAATGGCAATGGAATGGCGAGCATTACCGCCGCACCGCCGAAGATTGGCTGAAAAACTTCGACAATCATACCGATGAAGTGAAGGCGGTTCTCAAACGCGTCTATGGCCGCGATGGCGGGCTCTGGCGCCGACGCTGGCGGCTATTCTTTCTCGCGACGATGGGATTGTTCGGTCACGCCGGTGGCGAGGAATGGGGCGTGAGCCATTATCGCCTTACACCGTTTGGCCGCGGCACTAATCAGGGCGAAAAGGCGTGGGCCACAAGATAGGCCGCCGCCGCTGCGATGCCAGCGGCCAGCGCGCCGTAGCAGATGTCGATGATGGTGATCTGTAATGTCCAGTTTCGCAAAGTCGCGTAATTGGTCAGATCATAGGTAGCGTAAGCGAGCGCTCCAAATAAAACCGCGTACAAAAATGCGTTGAAAGCCGATCCGGAGCGCAATGCGGGAATGACCGAGAACACCAATATGCCGATGGGGTAGAGCAGATAGAACGCGATTGCCGGCGCCAGCCGGAGATCCGGCAGCAGGATATCACCCAGTACCGGGCGATATAGGATGTGGCCCATGATCCGCAGCCATCCCGCATCGATGGCTCCGAACACGACAAGAATCGAAATATAAGCGGCAAAATAGGTCATGAGCGGCCTCAATCCTGCTGCGCAATGGCCAAATGCTACGTTTGGCTTCTGCGGCTGGATCATCGGCTGCAAAGAAATAGCGGCCTCTCAATAAACGACAGTGCGGCGAAACGCGGGGCGGCATTCCTCTCCCACAAGGGCAGGGGGAGAAGGAAAAGAGGCCGTCGTTATTTGAGATCGTGGAGGAAAAGGGTGGCGATCAGCGATCGCGCATGCGGTCCATCAGCACCTTGTCTTGGCCGCCGTCGATCTCGACCATGGTGCCGTTGACGAAGAAGGCGAGGTCGGATGCGAGAAAGGTGACCAGATTGGCGACCTCCTCGCATTCGGCGATGCGGCCGAGCGGAATAGAGGCCGGCGCCAGCTTGTCAGCTTCCTCGTACGAAAGCTTCATGTCACGCGCCATCGCCTTGACCAACCCGGCCCAGCGTTCGGTGCGCACCGGCCCGGGATTGACCACGACGAAGCTGATATTGTCCTTGCCGTATTGGCTGGCCAGCGATTTGGTCAAGTTCTGCCCTGCGGCATTGGCGGCGCCCGGCGCAATCTCCCAATAGGAGACCTTGACGCCGTCGTTGCCGATCAGGTTGACCACGCGGCCCTTCTTCTGCTTCTGCATGATCGGCAGCACATGCTTCATGCAGCGCACATAGCCCATGAATTTGAGCTGCAACGACTGCGCCCAATCCGCCTCGCTCAAGTGATCGAGCACACCGCCCGGTGACGAACCGGCATTGTTGACCAGGATATCGATCCGGCCCAAGGCGGCGTGCGCCTGCTGGACGAAATTCGCCGCGTCGTCCGGCTTGGTGAGATCGGCCGGAATGGCCACGATCTTGCGGCCGGACTCCTTGGCGATCTCGGCGGCGGTTTCTTCCAGCGGGCCTTTACGGCGGGCGCAAACCGCGACATCGACGCCTTCATGGGCCAAAGCGCGCGCAATCGCTTTGCCGATGCCTTCGCTTGCGCCGGTGACGAGTGCTGTCTTGCCGGTCATCCCCAGGTCCATCGCGGCGTCTCCCCTTTTATTATTCGGTCAGCCGAGCATACGGACAATCGCCAGCCCGGCAAAGAGCGCAGCGATCGCTAGAACGACTGAACCGCCGACATAGGCCGCCGCGCTGGCGATCGCACCGCGCTCGTAGAGGAGCGCCGCCTCCAGCGAGAATGCCGAGAAGGTGGTGAAGCCACCGAGCATGCCCGTCGTTAGAAACAGCCGCCAGTGTTGCGGCAGACCGCGGCGCAGCGCGAAATATTCGACAAGCAAGCCCATCAAAAAAGAGCCGAGCACGTTAATCGCCATCGTGCCGAAGGGAAATCCTCCGCCGACGACGCGGGCGGCCGCAAGGTTGACGCCGTGCCGGAGTGCGGCACCGAGGCCGCCGCCGAGAAAAACAATCAAAAAGCCCATTCAAGTCCTCCAGTTCTACGGGTGTGACCCGCAACGTGGTCGTATCGCGCGCAACGACGCGTTTGCGTGTTGCGGACGGCACAAAACTGGCTTGTGGCGGCGGAAGAAAAGCAAGCTCCTACCGACGCCAACGCGCCTGGTAGGAGTCATCAGCCTCATCGGCGGTTATAAGGGGGACCCCATCCCCATTGATGGAATATTACCTGGGAATTGGCCGATGACAAGCCGGCGATGCCAGCCCAGTTTCAGCCGGCGCGGCGCTCGAGCGGGGCCGCCGCATGCTCCGGAAACAGCCGGTCAGACATGGCCCCGCTGTAGCGGAATTCGCTTTGCACGATTTTCGAATCGTTTTTCTCGCGCAGGGCCGCATCGGCTTCCCCGTAAAGAAAGGCAAGGAAGGCATAGCGTGTGCCGCGCGTCACCGGCGTCACCTGATGCAGCGCCCCGCAGGAGAACACAATCGCCCCGCCCGCCGGTGCGCGATAAGTGCGCCGGCCGAATTCGGGAAACACGAGATCGCAGCCGTCATAGTCCTTGTTGAGATTGATGGTGACGGCAAAGCGGCGATGCTGCGCGCCGATATTGATGTTGTCGCGGTGGCGATGGAAATGCCCGCCAATGGCACTGTCGTAAGAGGCCACGATATAGCGATCCATCCGCGTCGGCGAAAATTGGAAGAACCGGTCGATTGCCGGAACCAGACGCCGCACGATTTGACCTCGGATCTGGTCGCGCACTTCGGGCACCAGGATGCTGAGGTCATTGCGCCGCTTCAGCCGGTAGTCGATCATGGTGGACGTGGTGCCGTTATTGTCCAACAGAAAGCCCGAGTCTTTGCCGCCAAGCTTGTCATAGACCTTGATAAGAAAATCGCAGAGTTCGAAGTCGAAGACCCGCGGCACGATCAGCGCCGGCGCCGTGAGCGGCACGCCGGCGGAATCGTCGATGGTGGGTAGGCCCTGTAAAACTGCGCGCACGGTCGCTGCATGGCCGCCGGGGTGATCCCATGCAATGTCGGCGACCGCGCGCAACATCGGGTCCAGCACGATCGTGCGCGGCATCGTCGCTGCGCCGAACTGACGACTGATGGCGCCGTCATAATCGGCAAGAAACGAAATCGCCGGGCCGCTCATCGCGATATAGGGCGTCGCATCGGCGGGCGGCGCGGTAAAGAGGCCGCAGAATATGACCTTGTCCTCGTCGAAAATTTGCATGTCGGCGAGAAGCTGGGTCAGTTCGCGCTCAACTCGCGGGTTTTCCGGCGAGCCGAGAAAACTCAGCACGATCCAGCGGCCGGCTGCGACTGAAAGATTAAAGGCGCCGTCGCCGACGAGCGGCGCGCCGAACCATGGGACCGGATCGCCCAGAGCGATGGCTTTTTCGGCAGCGGTAGTCGGCGCAAATGTCGGCATGAGGGAGGTCCCGGCCTGTCCAATCAGGTCGGCCGGGATCGTCCTCCGGTATGGTAAATTTTGTTCTAACTCGGCGGTTCGGCGAACCGCCCGATCTTTATCCTGGTTTGCAGGCAGCGGTCGCCGCGCCACCCGGGGCAACGAAGCCAGGACGAGGCACCGGCGGCCTTTCGATTGTTGTCGCCGAATCAACGCCCATCAGTTTCGGAAGTCATAATTTTTGCGATAGCCCGACATAGTAGCCGCGGCGCGCGCCGTATTGCGGAGCGAACTCCCCGATGCCGGAACCAGTGCGCAGTTCATAGATCTGATCGAACAGGTTGACGACGTCGAAGCGCACAGTAAGCGGTTTGTAGTCTGGCGACCATTTGAAGTCGTGTGCGATGCCGGTGTTGATGACCGCATAGGGCGTCGTGTGCTCCGAATTGGGCGGGACGCCGTTATCTTCGAGGTCGCCGGTGCGCAGGCCGCCGCCGTAAATCATGTCCGCGGTCAGCGTCGTATCGTAGATGCGATACGATACACCGGCCGAGCCGGTCGTTCGCTGCATGTCGTCGGTGTAGTGATAATTGTGGAGCAGATACTCGTAATCGGCCATATCGATAAGGTATTGGTTTGATTCCACGTCGATCGCTCTTGTTATATTGTAGGCGAAGTTGGCGTAGGCGTTGAAATTGCCTTCTTGATATTTGAGCTTAAATTCAGCGCCTTCGCTGTAGCCGCGGGCATAATTGAATTGCGTCAGCACGAGGGCCGAGCCGAACTGGCCGTCGTCGAGCATGTCCTTCGCTTCCTTGTAATACGCGTCCAGTCCAATGGTGAGACCGGGCAGCACCGTTTGATCGATGCCGGCATCGAAATAGTTCGAGCGCTCAGGCTTGACCGGATCGGCAATCGGAATATCCGGTTGATTGGTGGTGTTGGCGAACAGAGCGATATTCGATTGTGTGGCTTGTGCTTGGTACGGCGGCGTGAAATAGCGCGCGTAGCCGGCATGAATGGTGGTGCCTTCGAATGGCTTATAGACGATGGCGAAACGGGGGCTGAACTGGTTGGCATCGACAAACTGATATAGTTGATCGAAGCGCAGGCCCATATTCACCGTCAATTGGTTCGTCAGCTTCCATTCGTCCTGAATGTAAGTGCCGATATTCCAGCCGAGCAGCGAGGCTTGATCGGTGATTGCTTCCGGGGTCGGCAGTGGGTTGCCCATGGCATCAAGAGGCAGCACCGTCGACGCGTTGGTGACGTTGGTTTGCTCGCCAGTCACCGCGAATCCGGCCCGCAGCGTGTGTTGATCGTTAACGATATACGACCCATCGCCCTGCATGCCGGTCAGCGTGCTTTGCCGTATGACGTCGGAGGCGACGTCGTTGAATGCCAAGTCGTTTAATATGTCTGGGACGAAGTGAACTTCGGCGTAGCGCGAATAGACGGCGAGTTGCGCATCGCCATCGGTGCCGTGTTTTTGTAGCGACGCCATTGTCATGTAGTAGGAGTCGTATTCGTTTTCGTTGATCGCCGTTGAATCCAAAGTTGCGGGGCCAAAATCGCCCAGCGGCGTCTGGCCGGGAGTGTTCGGAATTTGGAACGCGCTGTAGGATGCCGCCGAGATCACGCTGAACCGAGTCGATTCGTCGAGTAGCGTCGAGGCATAACCGAAGAACTGGCCTTGCTGGGTTTCGTCATGGATCGCGTTTAAACCCGGCGTTGGATTTTCCAGGCCAAGGCCGTTCCAATTGCCGCGCGCCGAGACAAAATACTCCGAGTTGCCGACTCCTCTGCCATAATCGAAGCTAGGCGTGAACGTCTGCCGGCTGCCGCCATAGAGGCCGACTTCGCCGCTTGGTGCGGCAAAGGCCCGGCTGGTGATGTCGAGAACGCCGGCGGTGCGCAAGCCGTATTCGGCCGGCAACGAACCGGTCAGAAGCGACATGTTGCCGATGAAATTGGTGTCGAGGAACGGACCGAGAGCCGAAACGCCCTCGGGCAAGACGACGCCGTTGATCCGGATTTGCACGTTGGCGTATTCGCCGCGGACATGGAAAGAAGGATTGGAGACTGCCGAATCGTAGGACACGCCCGGCAGTTGGAGGATAACTTTGTCGATCGGCGTATTGTCGCCTTGCGGCAATCTCTCGATCGCGCTGCGGCTGATGGTCGAGGCCGAAGCGCCGATAGTGGGCAGCAGATTGTTGCGGGCCTGATCGAGCCCGGTCATCTTGGCGTCGAGCGCTCTTTCGGCGGCCGTCGTCGGATTAATTGTTGCCGCAACAGTCGGGGGCGCTTGCGGCGTGCGCCGTTGTACCGTCTTTGGCTTTTGTTTCGGTGCGTTGACCGTGATTTGCGGCAACTGGGTTCGACGAGCGGCGGGTGCAATTGGCGCTGCGGCCGTCGCGGCGGGGGGTGCGGTCGCGGACGATTGCGGCGTTACCTGCTGCGCCGGAGCTTCTTGATCCTGCGAGGTCGACGGCTGTTGCGCTTGCGCATAGACTTTATGGACACTGGTCAAGCCGATCGCGACGGCGACTGCGCAGATCGCCGCCTCATGGCGGAACCTGCGTTCGCGCCGCGAGATTCGCGCATTGAAAAATTGCGGCGTCGGGAAGCGGCTGGACACAGTTTAGAACCATAAAAAACTATAGATATTTCAATAATTTGCTAGCAAGCTTAAATTCGTGCGCCAAGCGAAAAATGCATCTTGGTCGCCGAAGATAATTCTTCTAATTCTAAACTGGAGCACGGTCTTCGCGTCGAAATCCTCAACTTCGCATTTTTCGTGGGATTTCCGCCGTATTGCTCAAGCGTTGGAGAGCCGCCGATAGCGGGCATAGAGCGGCTCCCACATTTTGTTGCGCACTGCACCGGCGAGGATTTCGTCCGGCAAGTGATCGGCGAGACCCTCGGCCTGTGCCTGTTTCGCGACAGCGAGCGCCACGCGAAACGAGAGCTGGCGGATGTCGACTAGCGGCGGCAAGAGATTGGCATTCACATCTTGCGCCGCCGGCGAAAATTCCGCGATGGTTCTGGCGGCGGCGAGGAACATGCCGTCAGAAATTCGCCGCGCGTCGGCGGCGATGACGCCAAGCCCGATGCCCGGATAGACGTAGGCGTTATTGGTCTGATCGACGCGGAAGCTCTTGCCATTCCGCATGAGCGGCGGAAATGGACTGCCGGTGCCGATGACGGCGCGTCCTTGCGTCCACGCGTCGAGATCATGCGGAGTAGCCTCGGCGCGGTCCGTCGGGTTCGACAGCGGAAAGATGACCGGCCGGTCCATATTTTCCGCCATGGCGCGCACCACGCTTTGCGAAAATGCGCCGGGCTGGCCGGAGGTGCCGATGAGAACGGTCGGCCGGGCATTGGCGACGACGTCGGCAATGCCGATCCAGCCGGAAGATTCGAGTGTCCAATCGGCGATACCATCGCGGCTTTGCGCGAACGGGGCTTGAAACGATTGCAGATCAGTCATGCCCTCGATCAGCAATCCTTGGCGGTCGACGATATAAAAGCGGCTGCGGGCCTCGCGCTCGCCCAAGCCGGCCTCGACCATGGCGCGCTTGAGCAGCGCGCAGATGCCTGTGCCGGCGGAGCCGCCGCCAAGCACGGCGATACGCTGGTCGCACAATGCAACGCCGGTGACGTTGATGGCGCTCAACAGCGTGCCCACGGCGATCGCCGCCGTGCCCTGAATGTCGTCATTGAAGGTGCACAGGCTGTCGCGATAGCGCGCCAGTAGGCGGTTGGCGTTGCGTAGCGCGAAATCCTCCCAGTGCAGGAGTACGTGCGGCCAGCGCTCGCGAACCGCGGTCACGAAAGTCTCGATGAAGTCGTCGTACGCGGCGCCGCGGACGCGCTCATGCTGCCAGCCGATATAAATCGGATCGGCAAGGTGCTGCTCATTGTCGGTGCCGACGTCCAGGAGAATCGGCAACGTCGTCGAGGGATGCAAGCCGGCGCAGCCCGTGTAGAGCGACAGCTTGCCGATCGGAATGCCCATGCCGCCGGCGCCCTGGTCGCCGAGGCCGAGAATGCGTTCGCCGTCGCTTACGACAATTGCTTCGACGCCGTCGAAGCGGGGATGATCGAGGATACGGCGAATGAGCTCCTTGTGCGGAAGGCTCAAAAACAGGCCGCGCGGCTTGCGGAAAATGTGGCTGAACAGCTCGCAGCCGAGGCCGACCGTCGGCGTATAGACGACAGGCATCATCTCTTCGATATTTCGCGTCAACAGCGCGTAGAACAGGGTTTCGTTGGTATCCTGCAGGCCGCGCAGAAACACGTAGCGCTGGATGTCGCTGCCGAGAGCGCGGAACGCATCGAGCCGGCGTTTGACCTGATAGTCCAGCTCCGCGACATGCGGCGGCAGGAGCCCATGCAGGTCGAAGGCATCGCGCTCGTCTTCGCTGAAGGCGGTGCCTTTATTGAGCAGCGGGTCGTTGAGCAGCTCATAGCCGCTCAGCGCCGTCTCGACGTAGCGCGGGTCTTTCCTGTTCATGCTCCCGGTCCCAACCGGCCACAGGATACAAGCCAGCCGGACCGTTCAATAGGACTTTTGCGACAACCGCGTCACATAGCGGGATTTAGGGCGGTGCGACCGCCGCTGGGGCCGCCGTTTCCGAATGCCACGCCTTTCGCTTCGGTGCCGACGGCGCTGAGGACCACGATTGCCACCGCAACCGTGCCGGCGACGGCCGCCAGTGCGATCGCGTAGTTGCCGCCGTAATGCGTGGCAATTTCGGCTTGCAGCGTGGCGTTGACCGAAGCGATGAGATTGCCGAGCTGGTAGACGAAGCCCGGAAACGTGCCGCGCGCGTCGTCGGGCGACAATTCGTTCAGGTGCGCGGGAATGACGCCCCAGGCGCCTTGCACCGTGACCTGCATCAGGAATGCGCCCACCGCGAGCCAGATCGCCGTCGTGGCAAAGGCCCACAGCGGCAGGACGAAGAGCGAAAGCACCGCCGCGATGATAATCATGCGCCGCCGGCCGAACCGTTCCGACATCGAACCGAACGACAGTCCGCCGACGATGGCCCCGATGTTGTAAATCACCGCGATCAGGCTCGTTTCATGCGCAGACATGTGGTGCTGGACCTGCAGGAAGGTCGGATAAAGGTCCTGGGTGCCGTGACTGAAGAAGTTGAACGCCGTCATCAACAGCACGGCATAGATGCCAAGCTGCCAATGCGAGCGAATGACGGCAAGCGTATTGCTGCGTGTCGTCGTCGGACGCCACGACGGCGATTCTGGAACGCTGCGACGAATATAGAACACCAGCAATGCCGGTATGACGCCGACCATGAACATGCCGCGCCAGCCGATATACTGAAAGAACAGGCCGTAAATGATCGAGGCGAGGAAATAGCCCGTCGGATAGCCGGATTGCAGCAATCCCGATACGAAGCCGCGCGCTTTCGGCGGGATCGATTCCATGGTGAGCGAAGCGCCGACGCCCCATTCGCCGCCCATGGCGATGCCGAAGACGGCGCGCAGGATAAGAAGTGTTATCAGGTTCGGCGCGAATCCGGATGCAAATTCGATGGCCGAGTACAGCAGCACGTCGACCATCAAAGTCGGCCTGCGGCCCCAGCGGTCGGCGGCGCGGCCAAAAATGTAGGCACCCACCGGCCGCATTGCCAAGGTCAGGAGGATCGCGATGGTGACGTCGGTGATCTGAGTGTTGAACTCGTGGGCGATGTCTTTCAGCACGAACACCATAAGGAAGAAGTCGAACGCGTCGAGCGTCCAGCCCAGAAAGGTCGCGGCGACGACGTGCTTTTGTTCTTTAGTCCATCCTGACAAGGCTTCGAGCATTGTCGTTCCTCCGGGCGTACTCAGCCTTCGACGTCGGTGTCGGGCCGGTCATCACCGCGTGCCGTCTCTTCGTGCCATTGGCCGTTCGCGTCTTCCCACGAGATGGTGCGGGTATCGCCCGGCACGTGTTGCTCTTGAGCGGCGCGTTGCGCGGCCTTTCGGGCCGCGTCGTGCGTCGGAAAGGCTTCGGAAAATACCCCATTGACCTGATAGGCCCAGCCGTCCTCGTGCCGGACAATATGATAGGTGACCTTGACCATTTTTGCTCTCCTTTCGCGGAATAATAATGGGTTGCCGCGAAAGTGCCAGTCAGGCCGCCGACGCTGTCGCGGTTTCGCGCCGCCGCCGCGCCTCGTAGGCCTTTAAATGCGCATAGGCGATGCGCAACAGCGGAAAATCCTTGCCGAGGTTCGCGCCGCGCTGCAGCAAATCGCCGACAATGTGGTCGGCTTCGATCGGCGCGCCGCGCTCGATGTCCCGCAGCATCGAGGCTGCGAGCCTCGAGCCCGGCGTGGTCAGCATGGCCAGATTGCGCGTACGGCTCGCTTCGCGCGGCTCGAACCCGTGCGCCGTGGCGATTGCCGCGCATTCGTCGAACAGCCGCTGCGGCAGATCGACGGCACCGGCGGCAACGATGTCACCCACAGTGGCGCGCATCAGGCATGTCGCCGCGGCGGTCGCCGCGATGAACACCCATTTCTCCCACATTTCCTGCAGGATCGCCGTGCTCAGCCTGGGGTCGAATTTGGCGTCCGCAAAGGCCGCGGCGATCGCCTCGGCGCGAGGTGAGACGGCGCCGTTCAATTCGCCAAAGGAGAGGCTGTGCGTCTCCAACAGATGAAGGACGCGGCCTTCGGCGTCGAGTGTGGCCGATATCACGCATTGACCACCGAGCACTTTGTCCTCGCCGAACCGTCCCTTGAGGTAATCCAGATGCGCCATGCCGTTGAGCAATGGCAAAATGGCGCTGTCCGGCCCAAGCGCCGGTGCAAAAGAGTCGGCAGCTCCGGGGAGGTCATAGGCCTTGCAGCTGAGAAGGACGAGATCGTAGGGCGCCGAAATCGCGTCCGCCATCACCATCGGCGGGTTGGGCAGCGTCAGGTCACCGACCGGACTGCGGATCACCAGACCGGTCTTCGCCAATTGCGTTGCCCGGCGCGGCCGCACCAGGAACGTCACGTCGCGGCCAGCCTGCAACAGCCTGCCGCCGAAATAGCCGCCGATTGCGCCGGCACCGACCACGAGAATACGCATCAGCTTTGTCCGTTTTGAGAGGGTGACGGGCGTCTCGGCACCAGAAGATTGCCGGTGAACATCATGACCGCCTCGTCGTTTTGGTTGAACGTCGTCGTGCGAACGCGGAGCATGCCGCGGTCAGGGCGCGACTTCGACGGCCGCACGTCGAGGATTTCGCTTGCGGCGTGCAGTTCATCGCCAGGCCGCACCGCGCGCGGCCAGTTCAGTTCGTCGAAGCCGACGCCGAGAATGCCGCCTGCCGGTTTGAACTCGCCGTCGACCATCAGACGCATGGTCAGCGCTGCCGTGTGCCAGCCGCTGGCGGCGAGGCCCTGGAAAGGCGAGTTGCGTGCTGCTGCTTCGTCGATATGGAACGGCTGCGGATCGAACTGCCGCGCAAACGCGAAAATATCTTCCTTGTCGACCCGGATAGTGCCGGTCTTGAACACTTGTCCCGGAGCGAAGTCGTCCAAATAGCGCACAGTCATTGTTTCACGTGCTCCCGTGGCGGCACGGCAGAGAAGTGACGGCGGCCATCCTCGAACCAGACGCCGCGTGCGACGGCGACCGCGTTAATCAGGCCGAATGCGGCGAGCGCTACGGCCAGCGCGGCGAATACACCGGTCAGATTACCGGTCAGGCGCAAGGCGATAAAGCCGCCGCCGGCCGCGATCACAAGCCGCGCCATATTGGCGATCAGCGGCCACAACAGGCGACCGGCGCCTTGCGAAGCGAAATAAAGCGCCATGCCGAGACCGAATAGCCCGTAAACCGGCCCGACCGTGTGCAGGTAGCGCGACCCCGCGTCGATCATCGCCGGCGCAGTGCCGAAGAGCGACAGCCACGCGCGTGGTGCGGTCGCCGCCGCAGAGCCGATCACCTCGCAAAGTCCGGCGGCGATCGCGGCGCCGATCCAAGCCACACGCATAGCGCGATCGCGTCGGCCGGCGCCGATATTCGTTCCGACCATGGCGACGAGCGGGCCGCCCATTCCGAACACGAGCGGGATCAGGAGATATTCGAGCCGCGAGCCGGTGCCGTAGCCGGCGATCGCCGCTGGGCCGAAGGAGCCGACAAGGCCGGTGGCAATCGCGATGGTCAAATTGGTTTGAACGGTGATCAAGGCCGCGACCAAGCCCACCCGCAATATGTCGGCAAACAGCGACCAGCGAAATGTGATGCCGCCAAACGCCAATTGCACGATACTGCGGCCGGATCGCAAATAGCCGGCGAGAACCAGGCTTCCCGCGGCGTAATAGAGCACGACCGCAACGGCGCCGCCGGCGACGCCCAATCGCGGAAACGGGCCCAAGCCAAAGATGAGGCACGGCGATAGTGGAATAAGTACGATCACGCCGGCGCAGGTCACGAGCGCCGGCACGATCATGTTGCCGGTGCCGCGGATCACATTGCTCAGCGTGTTGAACAGCCACACCAGGATCGCGCCGGTAAACACGACAGTCGAGTAGGTATTGGCAGCCTGCAATGTTGCGCCGCTGCCGCCCATTGCCGCATAGAGCCAACTGCCGCCCCCCAGCAGTGCCGCCATGAACGTCAGTCCGAAGACAAGCGCGATGACCAGCGCATGCCAAACCAGCGCATCCGCGTCGGCGCGGCGGCCGGAGCCGAGCGCGCGGGCGATCGACGAGGATATACCGCCGCCCACGGCGCCCGCCGACATCATTTGCATGAGCATCAACAACGGGAAGACCAGCGCGACACCAGCCAGAGCATCGGTGCCGAGCTTGCCGACGAAATAGGTCTCGACCAGGCCGACCGAACTTTGCGCCAGCATCACCAGCATGTTCGGTGCAGCAAGGCGAATGAGCGTTGCGACAATCGGTCCGTCGATCAAAGCGCGAGTGCGGGAATCGAAACCGGCCTTCACCGCGGGCGCGGATTCCGCCTCAGCCACCGGCAACGCTTCAGAAGATGCAACGCTGTGCACAGACATCGGGGAGCTCCGGACCAAACCGGGAAGCGAGCGGCTATTGAACGACTGCCGATATAGGCGTATATGCACTTATATGAAAGACCACAGTCCTGCAATGGTGCAAATGCCAATACCTTCGACCAATCCGGCGGCCTGTAATTGCCTGGCGCTGCGTCAGGCTACGCGACATCTCACGCAAATCTATGATCAATTCCTGGCGCCGAGCGGCTTACGGTCGACTCAGTATTCCATTCTTGCAAGGCTGCAACGCAAAGGACCGATGACTATCAATGCGCTCGCCGCCGAGCTGGTGATGGATCGCACTACGCTTGGCCGCAATATTTTACCGCTGCAGCGCGACGGCGTGATCGCGATCGGTAGTGGCAGATCCGATCGGCGCAGCAAGGAAATACGGCTGACCACCGCCGGCATGGCGCGGCTTCGGCAGGCAAGCAGAGCTTGGCAGGCGGCGCAGGCGCACTTTGAGAATTCTTTCGGTCTCGGACGCGCCGAAGAGTTGCGGGCGCTCTTGGAAAGCGTCGTCGCGAGTGAGGCGCCGGCCGCAGCTCAAATCGCCGGTTAGGAGGTCACGGGTAACGAGAAAAGTCGCGTCCTTCTTTGACCATGAACTCAAGCAGGAATGGCGCGCCCTTTTCGGTCGTGTTGGCGGCCTCTTTGATGGCGCCGACGATATCGTTCGGCTTTTCGACGCGCCGTGCCGGGACGTTGAGCCCCTCGGCTATTTTGGTGTAGTTGCCGCCGACCGTCATGGCGCCATATTTGGCATCCGAGATCGTCAGCACGTCGCGCTCGGCGCCCATGACGCCGTTATTGAACACCACCGTGAGGATGGCGATACGGTTGCGTGACGCCGTTTCGATGTCCATGCCGGTCATGCCGAATGAGGCATCGCCCATCACGTTGATGCAAAGTTTCTTCGGCGCCGCGAGCTTGGCGCCCATGGTGATGCCGAGACCGTAGCCGAGTTGGGTCGACTTGCCCCAGCCCATGTAGGAGCCGGCCGCCGTGGTCTCCCAGAACGGGATCATCTGCTCGCGCGGGCTGCCGGAATCGTGGGTGATAATGACGTCTTCGCGCGGCAGCGTGCGCATCATTTCGCGGATGACTCGATACTGATTGAGCGGCATTTCGTCGGAATTGAGGAACTTTGCCCACTCGTCGAGCCAGGCCTTTTTGCCGGCGGCCACTTCCTCCTTCAGTGAAGCAAGCGCGTTGCCGCCGCCCGGTCCCTTCTGCCTGGAGACCTCGGCGATCAGCGCTTCGATGACGAGGCCGGCGTCGCCGACGACCGCCTGATCTGCACGATATTCCTTGTTGATGTCGCCGGCGTCATTGGTGGAGTGGATGATGGTTTTTCCCGGCGGCACGGCGGGACCGAACGGGGTGACCGTGAGGCTCGAGCCGATCGCCATCACGACGTCGGACTTATTGAGGAAGTCGGCGAATACTTTCGAGCGCGAGCGGGTCGAACCGCCGAGCGCCAGCGGGTGATTGTCGGGGATCGCGCTTTTGCCCGGATTGGTGGCGACAACCGGCGCCGGCAGCATTTCTGCCAGTGCCGCGAGCTGTTCGCCGGCCTCCGCGTAGTGCACGCCTTGCCCGGCCCAGAGCAAGGGATGCTTGGCCGCGAGCAGCGTCTCGGCCGCTTTTTTGACCGCCGCGGGATCGGGCGCCGCGCGCTGCAACGGCACCGGTCGATAATCGAGCGCGCCCTTGAATTCCGCCTCGAACACCTCATCCGGCACTTCGATCAATACCGGCCCCGGTTTACCGGAGCGCATGGCCTGGTAGGCGCGCCGCATCAAGTCCGGCAACTCCTGCACATTGTGCGCCAGCGCCGACCATTTCGTCACCGCACGGTAGACCTCCGCGGCCCGGAACACCGGACGCACATATTGCCGATGCAGCGGCAGCCCGCCGGAAACGACGAGGAGCGGCACATTCTCGGCAAAAGCTTGCGCAATGCCGGGGAAGGCGTTTTCGATGCCCGGGCCGGCTTGGGCGGCGAATACGCCGTTCTTCTTACCGCGTTTGATGCGCGAATAGCCGTCGGCGATGCCGACCCCGACCCGTTCCTGCCGGCAAAGAATCGGACGAATGTCGATGGCGGCGCAGGGCTCGATCACAGGGTTTCGCGGGTAGCACGACAGAAACTCCGTCCCCTCGCGCTTGAGAATCTCGGCAATGACCTCGGCGCCCTTCATGGCAATTCACTCCCAATCCTGCTTATGCTTGCGATAATAGGCGCTATTGGAGCGGACACGCTACCGTGGCCAAGGCCGAACACAAGACCCGAACCCAAGGCCGATCTTGCCCGCGCGGGTACTTCACTGTCGCGCCAATTCGGCTATGATCGCATATGGAGCGCACGGTGAAAATTACTCTCGCAATTCGATCTCCGATTCTATCCTTGGTTCTAGCGCTGGGAGGCGTTGCAGCTTCGTTCGGCGTTGCCGCGCCGGCCGTTGCCGGCGACTACGGCCAAGTCGAATATTCCTGTTACCAGTGCCTACGCGACGCCATCTATGCCGACATTACGTTGATCGACCGGCTGGAGGCCGATCCGTACGTCGACGACGGCATAAAGGGCCCGCAAATCAGCGCGGCGCGGGACGAGATTAATCGCCTGCGTAAGATTCTCGGTCCGGTAGTGGATCAGGGCGCTTTACCCTGTTGTTACACGCGGCCGCCGATCTACGTCCGCTGAAGCATCGCGAGATTTGCCGGGCCGCTTGGCGTTGTTCTCCGCTGGCGTCATTCCGCTGGGGTCATTCGGCCGGGAGTCATTCCGCCTGGGGTTATGGGCGGCGTGTCGAACAGGCCAGGGAACAGCCGCGCGCGCGTCTGCAGCGACCACTGGCCGAGCCGGTCCATGTACAAATAAACCACTGGCGTCGTGTAAAGCGTCAGCAATTGGCTGATCAAAAGTCCGCCGACGATCGAAATTCCGAGCGGCCGGCGAATCTCCCCGCCATTGCCGAAGCTCACCGCCAACGGGATGGCGCCCAGGATGGCGGCCGACGTGGTCATCATGATCGGCCGGAACCGCAACAGGCATGCCTGGAAGATCGCATCGTATGAACTCAAATTCCGCGAGCGTTTTGCTTCGACGGCGAAATCGATCATCATGATCGCGTTCTTTTTGACGATGCCGATGAGCAGAATCACGCCGATCAGGGCGATGATGCTGAACTCGGTGTGGAACAGCATCAGCGCGAGGATCGCGCCGACGCCCGCCGACGGCAACGTCGAGAGGATCGTAATCGGGTGGATGTAACTCTCGTACAATACCCCCAGAAGAATGTAGACGGCGGCAATTGCGGTGGCGATCAGCACCGGTTCATTGGCGAGCGATTGTGCGAATACCTGTGCGGTGCCGGCGAGTTCGCCGTGAATCGAAGCCGGCATGCGGATGCTCTTGATCGCGGCGTCGATTTCGCTAGCGGCATCACCGAGCGCAGCGCCGGGCCGCAGATTGAAGGAAATCGTGTCGGCGACGAATAGCCCCTGATGGCTGACCGAGAGCGGCGCGTTTCCCGGCCTGTAATGGCTGACCGCAGCGAGCGGGATCATCGTCTCCTGCGTGGTGGAGACCGCGGCGCCCGAGGACGTCGAGCCCCTGCCGGAATTAGCCAGTGCATTGATGGCGGCATTGCGCGCCGAATTGTTATTGGCGGTGGCGGCCGCCGTCGCGCTGGTCGACGCAGCAGCGGCATTGGCGGCCTGAACTGGCGTCACGGAGCCGGCTGGGGCGTTGCTGAGCTGGGTGCCGGAGGCGCCGCCGCCCGAGGTCGCTACATAAATGTCCCGCAGTGATTGTGGATATTGCGTGTAGCGCGGGTCTATTTCCATGACGACGTGGTACTGATTGATGGCGCTGTAAATCACCGAGACTTGGCGCTGCCCGAAGGCGTCGTAAAGGGTGTTGTCGATCTGCGCCGGCGTAACTCCCAGCCGCGACGCGGTCGGCCGGTCGATGATCAGATCGGATTCGAGGCCCCGTTGCTGCTGATCCGAGTTCACGTCGGCCATGACTTTCGAATGTTCAAGCGCCTTAACCAGCAAGGGAGTCCACTTGGCTAGTAAGTCCGGGTCGTCGGCCTGCAGGGTGTATTGGTATTCCGCATTGCTTTGCCGGCCGCCGGCGCGGATGTCCTGCACCCCGAATAGAAATAGTTGGCCACCGGGTACTTTCGCCAACTTTGGCCGCAGCCGTGCGATTACCTGATCCATCGGCGGCCGTTGCCCGATCGGTTTTAACGAGACGAATACCGAACCGGTATTGATCTGGCCGAAGCCGCCGCCTGAGCCCACGCCGGTATAGCCGACGACATGTTCCACCGCTGGGTCCTGCTGCACGATGGCCATCATCTGCCGCAGTTTTTGCGTCATCAATTGAAATGAGACGCTTTGATCGGCCTGCAGCGAGCCGATCATGCGGCCGGTATCTTCTTCGGGAAAGAAACCCTTCGGCACGATGTAGAACAACACGACGTTGAGAATGATGGCGCCGAAGAAAACGACGAGAACGACCCGGCTGTGGCGCAAAGCCCAGATCAGCGAGCGTTCGTAGCCAGAAAGCACGCGGTCGAACAGACTGCGCCGTCTTGGCATTTCGCGCGGCGGCTGGCTGCGTAGGAATAGCGCGCACATCATGGGCGTGGTGGTCAGAGAAATCACCAGCGAGATCATGATGGCGAGCGACAGCGTCATGGTGAATTCGCGGAACAGCCGGCCCAATATGCCGCCCATCAGCAGAATCGGTAAAAACACTGCGATCAACGACAGGCTGATCGATAGCACGGTGAATCCGACCTCCCGGGCGCCCAGAAAAGCAGCCTCCACCCGTGGCACGCCGGCTTCGATATGCCGCGAAATGTTTTCCAAGACCACGATGGCGTCGTCGACAACGAAGCCTGTAGCAATCGTCAGCGCCATCAGCGAGAGGATGTCCAGGCTGTAGCCAAGCAGGTACATCGCGCCGAATGTGCCGAGAATCGAAACCGGCACCGCTACCGACGGGATCATGGTGGCGCGAAAATTGCGCAGGAACAAATAGACCACGATCGTCACCAGGGTGATGGCGATGACGAGCGTCAATTCGGTGTCGTGCAGCGATTGGCGGATCGTGGTTGAGCGATCGATGGCGATGGTCACATTGACGTCGGCCGGCATGGCAGCTTCGAGATGCGGCAGCTCCGCCTTCACGCTGTCGATGGTGTCGATGATGTTGGCGCCCGGCTGCCGGAACAAAATGACCAGCACCGAGGGCTGGCCGTTGGACAGGCCGAGATTTCGCACGTCTTCGACCGAGTCGCTGACCTGGGCGACATCCGACAATTTGACCGCGGCGCCGTTGCGATAGGCGATGATGAGCGGCGCGTAATCGACCGCCTTGGTCGATTGATCGTTGGTGTAGATCTGGAACCGCCGTCCGCCGTCGTCGATGGTGCCTTTTGGACTGTTGGCGTTGGCGGAGGCCAGCGCGGCGCGCACATCTTCAAGACCGATGCCGTATTTGAACAGAGCCTGCGGATTGAGCTCGACGCGCACGGCCGGCAGCGCCGCGCCGCCAAGGATGACCTGTCCGATGCCGCCGATCTGCGACAATTGCTGCTGGAAGACGTTGCTGGCGGCGTCGTAAATCTGGCCCTGGGTGAGGGTCTTCGACGTTATCGCCAGGATGAGGATCGGCGCATCGGCCGGATTGACCTTGCGATAAGTCGGATTGCTTTTGAGGCTTGCCGGCAGATCGGCGCGGGCAGCATTGATCGCCGCCTGAACGTCGCGCGCGGCTCCGTCGATGTCGCGGTTGAGATCGAACTGCAGCGTGATACGGGTCTGTCCGATGCCGCTTTTCGAGGTCATTTCGCTGACGTCGGCGATCTGGCCGAGATGGCGCTCGAGTGGTTCGGCAACGCTGGTCGCCACGGTCTCCGGACTGGCGCCCGGAAGCTGGGCATTGACCGAAACAGTCGGAAAGTCGACCTGGGGCAGCGGTGCCACCGGGAGTTTCGAGAAGGCGAGAATGCCGGCGATCGCGATGCCGAGCGTGAGCAGCGTGGTGGCCACCGGCCGGTTGATGAATGGCGCGGATATATTCATTCAGCCGGTGCTTCAGGCACGATCGGAGCCGACGGCCGGCGGCCTATGAGACGGACCGCCAGCCGGTCGAAATAGAGGTAAATCACCGGCGTGGTGAACAGCGTGAGCGCCTGGCTCACGATCAGGCCGCCGATGATGGCGACGCCGAGCGGCTGGCGCAATTCCGATCCGGTTCCAGTGCCGAGCATCAGGGGTAACGCGCCGAGCATGGCGGCGAACGTCGTCATCATGATCGGCCGAAAGCGCAGCAAGCAGGCCTGATAGATAGCGTCGCGCGGTGCCATCCCTTCGGTGCGCTCGGCATCCAGGGCGAAGTCGATCATCATGATGGCGTTTTTCTTGACGATGCCGATCAAGAGAATGATGCCGATGATGGCAATAACATCGAGATCGTAGTGCAGCAGCATCAGCGACAAGAGCGCGCCGACTCCGGCGGAGGGCAGCGTCGACAGGATGGTGATCGGATGGACGAAGCTCTCGTAGAGAACGCCAAGCACGATGTACATCGCCACCACCGCGGCGATGATCAAAAAGACTTCATTGGCGAGAGACGCCTGGAATGCGGCGGCGGTGCCCTGGAACGCGGTGATGAAGCTTATCGGCAGTCCGACCTGGCTCTCCGTTTGCTGGATCGCGGTGACAGCGGCACCCAGCGAATAGCCCGGCGCGGTATTGAATGAAATCGTCGTCGCTGGAAATTGACCGTAATGCGTGATCAAGAGCGGCGCGGCGTGTTGCTCGATATGCGCAATCGCAGTGAGCGGCACCTGACCGTTGGTCGACGACGATGATGATGGCAAATACAGCGATTCCAGCGCGGTCAGCGACTCCTGCAGGTCGGGATCGACTTCCAGAATGACCCGATACTGATTGGATTGCGTATAGATGGTGGAGACAATACGCTGGCCGAAGGCGTCGTAGAGCACGTTGTCGATGGTTGCCGGCGTGATGCCGAATCGGCTCGCCGTGGCACGGTCGATCACGATGTCCGCTGCCAAGCCCTGTTCCTGGAGGTCGCTGGCCACGTCGGTAATTTGCGGCAGTTGGCTGAGCTTTTGCACCAGTTCCGGCACCCACGTGCTGAATTCCGCGGCGTTGGCGTCTTCGAGCACGAAATGATACGGCGCCCGGCTGATCGTCGAATCGATCGTCAAATCCTGTACCGGTTGCATATAGAGGCCGATGCCGACAACGCCCGCAACCTCGTTCTGCAGCCGGCGGATGATATCGCTGGCGCTCAAATTGCGCTGATCGTGCGGCTTGAGACTGATCAGAAAGCGGCCAGTATTGAGAGTCTGATTGGTGCCGTCGACGCCGATGAAGGAGCTTAGATTGACGACGTCGGGATCCTTGAGGATGGCCTCGGCGAGATCGCTCTGCAATTTTGCCATCTGGTCATACGAGACGCTTTGCGAAGCTTCGGATATGGCCTGGATCTCGCCGGTGTCCTGGACCGGGAAAAATCCCTTCGGGATGAGCAGGTAGAGGACGATGGTCAAAGCGAGCGTCAGTACGGCCACCAGCAATGTCGCCGGTTGACGGTCGAGCACCCAATTCAGCGCCTGGCCGTAGCGCGCGATGACCGCATTGAAGATTTCCTCGGCCTTGAGATCGAAATTTCTGCGTTCGCCCTCGCCACGGTGGCGAATGAGCTTGGCGCACATCATCGGCACCAGCGTCAGCGATACGACCGCGGAGATGACGATGGTGACCGCCAGCGTGATGGAAAATTCGTGGAACAGGCGGCCGACCACGTCGCCCATGAACAACAGCGGGATCAGCACGGCGATCAGCGAGATGGTGAGCGAGATGATGGTGAAGCCGATCTGCTCGGAACCGCGCAGCGCTGCTTCGACGGGGGCCATGCCGCCCTCGACGTAGCGCGCGATGTTCTCGATCATGACGATGGCGTCGTCGACGACGAAGCCGGTGGCGATCGTCAGCGCCATCAGCGACAGATTGTCGAGCGAGAAGCCCAAGAGGTACATCGCCCCGAACGTGCCGACCAGCGACAGCGGCACCGACAGGCTCGGAATGATCGTACCCGGCAGCGTGCGCAGGAACACGAAAATCACCAGCACCACCAGTACGACGGCAAGGCCGAGCTCGAATTCAACGTCGGCCACCGAAGCCCGGATCGTCACCGTGCGGTCGCTCAGCACGCGGACGTTCATGGCTTGCGGCAGCGTCGACATGATCTGCGGCAGCAGCGTCTGAATGCGGTCGACGACTTGAATGATGTTGGCGCCGGGCTGGCGCTGCACGTTGACGATGATCGCCGGTGTCGTGTCCGCCCAGGCACCGAGCTTGGTGTTTTCCGGGCCGCTGACGATGCTGGCGACATCGGTAAGCTTGACGGGCGCGCCGTTACGATAGGCCACGATGAGATTGCGATATTCGTCGGCGCTGGTGAGCTGGTCGTTGGCGTTGATCGTCAGCGCCTGCGTCGGACCGTCGAAATTGCCTTTCGGGGTGTTGACGTTGAGATTGCCGATGATGGTGCGGACGTCGTCGAGGTTGAGACCGTAGGCGGCGAGCGAATCCGGATTGAGCTGAATGCGCACCGCGGGCCGCTGTCCGCCGCTGATGCTCACAAGCCCCACGCCGGTCAGCTGCGAGATCTTCTGCGCCAGCCGCGTCTCGCTGTAATTCTCCAGATCGGTGAGCGCGAGCGTGTCCGACGTCACCGCCAGCGCGAGAATCGGCGCATCCGCGGGATTGACCTTCGAATAGATCGGCGGCGTCGGCAGGTCAGCCGGCAACAGATTGCCGGCGGCGTTGATGGAAGCCTGCACCTCCTGTTCAGCGATATCGAGCGACAGATCGAGGCTGAATTGCAGCGTGATCACCGACGCGCCGGCGGAGCTTGCCGAGGTCATCTGGTTCAAGCCGGGCATCTGCCCAAGTTGCCGCTCGAGCGGCGCCGTGACCGAGGAGGTCATGACTTCCGGGCTGGCGCCCGGATAGAGCGTTTGCACTTGAATCGTCGGGTAATCGACCTCCGGCAAGGTGGACAGCGGCAGAAAGTTGTAGGCCACCATGCCGGACAGCAGAATCGCCGCCATCAAGAGCGTCGTGCCCACCGGGCGAAGGATGAATGGCTCGGAGACGTTCATCGTAGCTCTTTTCGCCGCGCGCCGCCGCCGCGGCGGTCCTACTGGCCGCCGCCGGGAGGCTTAGCCTGCGGCTGGCCGGAATTATGGCCTTGTCTATTGCCCGGCTTGCCGGCGTTCGCCGGAGCAGCGCCGCCGGCTGTCGGCTGGCCGCTTTCGGCGGCAACGGCGACCTTCAATCCGTCGCGCAGCCGATCGGTGCCGTCGATAACGACGCGCTCGCCGGCAGTCAGACCGGAGGTCACTTCGGTGAGATTGTCATCGACGACGGCCGTCTTGATCTGCCGGACCGAGACCGTGCTGTTGGGATTGATGACGTAGACGTAAGTCCCCGGGGCGCCGCGCTGGATCGCCGAGGTCGGCACAGTGACGACGTTGGCCAGCGTTTTCACCAGCAGCCTTGCATTGACGAACTGATTGGGAAACAGCGCGTTGTCAGGGTTATCGAATTGCGCGCGCACCTTAACCGTACCGGTCGTGGTGTCGATCTGGCTGTCGACGGCGGACACCTTGCCGGTCGCCAGCAAATGAATATTGGCGCGATCGTAGGCGGTGACGACCAGCGGCGTGCCGGCATTAAGCTGCGGCATGATCTCCGGCAGATCGTCTTCGGGGACAGAGAAGATCACCGTGATCGGATGCATTTGAGTGATGACGGCAATGCCGGAGGCGCTCGTGGTCTGCACGTAATTTCCGGGATCGACCAGGCGCAGGCCGACGCGGCCCTCAATCGGCGAGACGATATGGCAATAGGCAATGTTCAGCGCTTCGGAATCGACCAATCCCTGATCCTGCTTAACCGAGCCCTTATACTGCTGGACGATAAAAACCTGATCCTCGGACTGCTGTTTGGCGATCGAGTTCTGCTGGGCGAGCGTCTGGTAGCGCGTCAGATCCATTTGCGCCTGGGCAAGCAAGCCCTCGTCGTGCGCAAGCTGACCTTCGTACTGCTCTTTCAAAATCTGATAAGGACGCGGATCGATCTGAGCGAGGAAGTCGCCCTTCTTGACGTCCTGGCCTTCGGTGAATCCGACATCGGTAAGCTGGCCGTTGATCTGCGTCTGCACGGTCACCGTCGCGACCGGCGTGACCGTGCCCAGTGCATTGACGATTTCGCGGACGTTTCCGGTGGTCACGGTCGAGGCGCCGACCGACTGCAGTGCGCCTTGGGGAAAACGTCCGCCGCTAGATGGCGTGGATTTGATCCAGTGAACTGCCTCGTAACCCGCCAGCACAAGCAGGATCACGACCAGTCCGGCGCCGATCCGGCCTCGCCAATGCGATCGCGTCGTGACGTCCGGTGCCCGCCTTAAGTCGTCACCAGTTCTGCGCGTCCGCTCGTCCATAGTGGGCGTTCATCGATTCCGGGCTATCTGCTTGCGTGAACTTATAAAATGCGTTGCCCAAGGCCGCTAATGAATAATCGCTAATTTGCACGGCATCCATGAAATGCACTAGATATCAACCACTTGCGATAGCTGCCGGTCATTGCGGCGGTCCGATCGGTACAGCCGGCGGATTGGACGGGCTCTGGATTGTCGGCATCAACTCGACAGCCAGCGGCTTGTTCGATTCGAGCTGCGGCGTGAAGCTGAAGTCCTTGAGGAGTTGAGCTTGATCCGGCAGCAGGCTTGCGTCCCAGCCGCCGCCGAGGTCTTCGATCAGACTGACGCTGGCCAGATACAGGTTCTGCCGCGCCGTCAATTCGGATTCCTGGTCCGCCAGCAGCGCAATCTCAGCGACCACAACGGTCGTGAATGCAACCGTGCCAGCTTGGAACTGATTGAGGAATACCTTGACCGCTTCACGCTCGTCGGCGACCGCCTTGCGCTCGGCGGCCACTTGCCCGGCGTAGTAATGCATAGCGGCGAGTTCGTCCTCGACCTGCTGAAAGGCGGTCAGTAACGTCTGCCGATAATTGGCGACGCTTTGCCAGTACACCGCGCGCGCGGCGTCGACTTGCGCCGAGGTCAGACCGCCGTTGAACAAGGTCTGCGTGCCGGTCGCGCCGATCGAGCCGATGGAGCGCGCCGCCGAAAACGGCAGAGGGATCGGGCCGATGAATTCGAGCATCGAGGACAGCGAAATATCCGGAAAGTAAGCGGCTTCTTCCACGCCGATCAGTGCATTTTCTTCCTGCATGGTGCGCTCGGCAGCGGCGATGTCGGGCCGCCGTTCCAGGAGAGCGGAGGGAACGCTGACCGGAACGCTTGGCGGGGCCTGACCCAGCAAGTGCGGTCCCACCGTGAGTTCGGCGGGAGGCCGGCCGATCAGCATGGCGATCGCATGTTCGAATTGCGCGCGCTGCACGCGCGTGGCGTAAAGCTGCGCTTCGGTCGTCCGGATATTGGCATCCGCAGTGGCGACATCGCCGCCGGTGACCGAAAAGCCGGCTTTGAATTGGTTGTCCACGATGTTATAGGTTTTTTTGTATTCGGCGATCGTGCGGGTGAGCAGGTCGATCAGCGAGTCCGATGCGCGCAGGTTGAAAAAGGCGGTCGCCAGCATCGCCTGCTCGGAAAGCTTGGCATTGTCGAGGTCGGCAGCGCTTGCTTGGGCTTCTGCCGTGTTGCTTTCGACCTGTCGGCGCAATCTGCCCCAGACGTCGAGGTCCCAGGCACCGCTGATTGGAGCGGTGTATTGGGTCGTATACCGAGTGCCCAATCCGGTGCCGACTGCACTGCCGCCGGTCGTGCCGGCGAGGGCTCCGGTTCGGGTTCGCATTGCGGTGTAGCTCGCGCTTGCGGTGGGAAATAGTGCGGCTTGCGCCTCGCGGATCAGCGCCTTGGCTTCCTCATAGGCCGCGGCGTCGGCAGCGACCGTCTGGTTGGATATTTCGACCTGAGGCAGCAGTTCGTTCAGTGCGCGATCTCGATAGACCTTCCACCAATCGCCGTGCCGGAGATCGTCGCTCGGACGAGCGAGCTTCCAGCCCTTCAATTCCTTGAATTCAGCCGGTACCGGCCCAGGTGCCCGTGAATAATTCGGTCCGACCGCGCAGCCGGCGAGCACCAGACCGAGGCTCACAGATGCGACGCGGAATACCGAAGTCCGGCCGCAGACTCGCACGGGGAGATAAGCTCTGCGTCGCACCCAACCACCCTAATGCCCAATAGCGTGGGTCAACGCCTGTATCCAGACCCGCTTCAGTAAGCCCCCAAACGCAACCAGATCATACGGCACGAATTTTCGCTGGTGGAGAGACCAGCGGAACCGTGCTTCGTTTTCGCTTCCGCTAAATCCCCCGAGCGAGATTACGGACTATAGCCCCGGCTGACGTGGCGGTGAATATCGCTACCGGTCGCCGTTGGCTGCATCGCCTGTGAATTTGTGCGTGTTGTGATATTCGGGCGACACTATGTGCATAATCGGAAGATGAGCCGCCATTACAGCTTATCCACACAAGATTGGGCGCGGTCACGCGCTGGGAACTCCGTTGGCGCTGATGTCGCCGGTTTTGTGTAGTTGGTCGCCCCGGCGCTGCAGACGGGCGGCACTGCGGGGCAGGGCGGAACGAGTGGAATCGCGGCATGTGGCTCCGCCATTGGAAGTGCCAACGCGGGACCCCCGCGCCGGCGATGGCTAGGCCGGCGACGCCTCCGGCGGAGAGCCGCGCGCGGGAGTGGAGCGTCCTCCCACCCAACGGCTGAGCCGATCGAGATACAGATAGATGATCGGCGTGGTGAACAGCGTCAGCGATTGCGACACCAAAAGGCCGCCGACGATGGCGATGCCGAGCGGCCGCCGCAGATCCGATCCCGCACCCTGGCCGAAAGCCAGCGGCAGGCCGGCGATCAGCGCGCACATCGTGGTCATCATGATTGGCCGGAATCGCAACAGACAGGCCTGATGGATTGCCTCAAGCGGGCTTTTGCCTTCGTCGCGCTCGGCTATCAGCGCGAAGTCGATCATCATGATGGCGTTTTTCTTGACGATGCCGATCAAGAGAATGATGCCGATGAAGGCGATCAGCGTCAGGTCGTAGCCGAATAGCATCAGCATGAGCAGCGAGCCGACCCCGGCGGACGGCAGCGAGGAAAGAATGGTGATGGGATGGATGAAGCTCTCATACAGCATTCCCAGAACGATGTAGATGACGAAGATCGCGGCAAGCGTCAGGAGAGGCGTTGTCGTGAGCGATGCCTGAAAGGCTTGCGCCGTACCTTGAAAGGTGCCGGTCAGCGTTTCCGGTGTGTGGAGCTGCGACTCCAAGCTTGAGACGGCGTCCACTGCCTGGCTCAGCGACGCATTTGGGGCGAGGTTGAACGACAGCGTGACTGCCGGGAAGACTCCCTGGTGATTGATGGTGAGCGGTACGACCGTGTTGGTGTAGTGCGCCACCGCCGACAGTGGCACTTGCGTGGTCACGCCGGCGCTATTCGTTGCCGCCACGTAAATTGTCGATAGGTCGGTCGGCTGGACCTGAAATTCGGGCTTTACCTCCAAGAGCACTTTCGCCTGCTGGGTGGGCAGATAGATCGTCGTCACCTCTTGCTGGCCAAAAGCTGCGTAAAGCGCGGTATCGACGGCCGACAGCGTCACGCCATAGGTCGAGGCGGCGTCGCGATCGACCGCCACGTCGATCTCAGGCGAAGCGATCTGCTGATCGGAGGCGACGTCGGTGAGAATTTTCATCGCCTGCATTTTTGCCAGCAGAATTGGCGCCCAATGATTGAGTTCGTCGGAATCCGTGTCGGTCAGCGTGTACTGGTACTGCGCCTGCTCCAACCGCCCGCCGACCGTAATGTCTTGGGCGGCCTGCATATAAAATCGTGCGCCGATGACTTGCGACACCTTCGGCCGCAGGCGCGCCATCACCTGCTCGATGCCGGCGCGCTCTCCGAACGGCTTGAGTTGAATGAACATTCGGGCGGTGTTTTCGCTCGAATTTCCGCCCGTGGCGCCGGCAAAGCTCACCATCCCGGCGACGGCGGGATCCGGAAGGACGATTTTCGCGATCTGATCCTGCAGGGCGCTTATTGCCGCAAACGATTCGTCCTGCCGGGCTTCGAGTTGACCGAACAGAAAGCCGGTGTCCTGTTCGGGGAGAAAGCCCTTGGGAATTAAGTAATAAAGATAACCGGTGAGCACGATCAGCACGACCGTCGAAAGCAGAGTGCTCAACTGGTGCCGGAATACCCAATTGAGGCCACGATCGTAACCCGCCAGCATATTGTCGAAGAACCGCTCGAACGCGCGATACATCCGTCCATGCGATTCTTCACTCTCGCGGGAAAGGAACAAAGAGCACATCATTGGCGTGAGCGTCAGCGCTATGAACGCTGAAGCCACGACGGCGATGGTCACCGTCATCGCGAACTCATGGAACAGCCGTCCGACAATGGCTGACATGAAGAGGAGGGGAATAAAGACCGCAACCAGCGAAAAGGTGATGGAAACGATCGTGAAGCCGATCTGGCCGGCGCCTTCGATCGCTGCGTCGAAGGCGGATTGCCCCGCTTCGATATAGCGCACGATATTTTCGATCATCACGATAGCGTCGTCGACGATGAAGCCAACCGAGATCGTCAGCGCCATCAACGACAAATTGTCCAGGCTGTAGCCGAGAATGTACATCGCCGCGAACGTGGCGACGATCGAAAGTGGGACGGTGATACTGGGAATGGCGGTGGCCCAAGGCTTCCGCAAAAAAGCGAAAATGATCAAAACCACGAGAATAATCGTGATAATCAGGGTCTCTTCGACGTCGGATACGGATGCGCGGATGTCCTGAGAACGGTCGCTCAACAGATCGACGTGAACCGACGGCGGGATCGCTTTCTCGAGCTGTGGCATCCTCGCCTTGATGTCGTCGACGACTTGAACCGTGTTGGCGCCGGCAGCGCGGAATATCAGCAAAAGCTCGGCCTGCTGGCGATCAAACCAGGCTCCGGCATACGGCGTCTGCGATGAATTCGTGATGGTCGCGACGTCTTTCAGCCGGACCGGTGCGCCATTCTGATAGGCGACGATGACGTTGCTGAATTGATTGGCCGTCACGAGCTGATCGTTGGTTTGCAGCGTGTATTGTTGGCGCGGTCCTTCGAGTTCGCCCTTCGGCGCCTCCAGCGTAGCGCTGGTGAGCGCACTCGCGATTTGAGCAAGCCCCAGTCCTCGCGAGGCGATTGCGCCC
The DNA here is from genome assembly GCA_049796395.1 of Xanthobacteraceae bacterium. Lineage (GTDB taxonomy): Bacteria > Pseudomonadota > Alphaproteobacteria > Rhizobiales > Xanthobacteraceae > BOG-931. Next base: position 12,024 of record JBARER010000351.1, on the reverse strand, counting down.
GGATCGATCTGCACGGCGACAGCCGGCTCCTCCTCGCCGCCGATCGAAACTTGGCCGACGCCGTTCACCGTCGATAGAGACTGCGCCAAGACCGTGTTCGCGTAGGTATCCAGTTGATAGACCGGCATGGCGTCCGAATGGACGGCATAAATGAGAATTGGCCGATCGGCTGGGTTGGTTTCACGATAGGTCGGCGGCGTCGGCATGGTCTTCGGCAGCAGGCCGCTCGCGGCGTTGATTTCCTGCTGCACCTGACTTGCGGCGGCATTGATGTCGACGTTCAAGTCGAACTGCAATGTGATCGAGGTCTGACCCAGGCCGCTGGTCGAGGTCATCTGCGAGAGCCCCTGAATCTGGGTGAACTCGTTCTCTAGTGGCGTCGCGACCGTTTCCGCCATGGTCGTGGGGCTGGCGCCGGGAAATTTCGCCGTAACGGAAATGGTCGGGAATTCTACATTGGGAAGGGCGGCAACCGGCAGTAGCTCGTAACCGACAAAACCGAAGAGCAGAATGCCCGTCATCAAAAGCGTGGTGGCGATCGGCCGGCGAATAAAAATTTCGGAGATATTCATTCGCCGCTGACTTGGGTTGTCTGAGCGGGTTCACTTGTCTGTGCGACGCCGACCTTGCTGCCATTGTCCAGCCGATATTGGCCGTCGACGACCACCTTCTCGTTGCCGGAGAGGCCCTTGCCGATGACCGAGAGGCCGTCCTGACTGACTGTCACGTCGATGTTGACGCGCTTAACAGTCATGTCGGGATTGATGACGTAAACGTATGAGCCGTTCGGTCCGACCATCACCGCGGAAGTCGGCACCGTCACGACGTTTTTGCGCATGTCGATGGTCAGCCGCGTGCGGACGAACTCTCCAGGCCATAGCTGCTCGTCTGTATTGGCGAAGGTCGCTTGCAGGAGCACCGTGCCGGCGCTGGTGTTCACCAGGTTGTCGAAGAGTGTGAGCTTGCCTTTTTCCAGGAGCTTTCCAGCCTGCGAAAAAGCATCGACTTCGAGCGGCGAGACGGGCTGGTTTTGCTTGATCTGGTCGAGATAGGTCTGCGGTACGTTCAAGCTGACGTAGATCGGCTTGATTTGGGCGATCGTCACCATCGCCGCGGTCGTCGCCTGGCCGCTCGTGCTCGATGTGCCGCTCGAAGCTGCCGCGCCTCCGCCGCTCGGACCGACCAGATTGCCAAGATCGACGAGCAAGGTGCCGGCACGTCCGGATACCGGCGCGATGACGTGACAATAAGACAAATTGAGTTGCGCCGTCTCGACATTGGCCTGGTCGAGCTGGACCGTGCCCTTGTCCTGCTCGACGACATAGACTTGATCCTCCGCTTGCTGCTTGGCGATGGAATTCTGCTGCGCCAGGAGCTGGTAACGCGTAAGATCGACCTGCGCTTCCGCCAGAATCCCTTGGTCGTGAGACAGTTGCGCTTCCTGCGAGTCAAGCGCGGCCTGGTAAGGCCGTGGATCGATCAGGAACAACTCTTGACCCTTTTTGACTTCCTGCCCCGGCGTGAACTCGACCTTGATGATCGGACCGCTGACCTGGGCCTGCACTGATACATTGTCGATCGATTGAACGGTGCCGATAGCGTCAACAACATCAGGCACGTTTTGACGTTCCGCTACTCCCGCGGTCACCGGAATCGGCGGCGGCGCCGGCGGGGGCGGAGCTTTATGAAAATGTCGTACGGCTGCGACTGCGACGATCGCGAGGATAAGGACGGTGCCGCCTGCGTAAACGGCACGGCGTTGACTGCGCAGCAGGTTCGAAATTCTCATAAAAATAAAGGATTTCCTCTGGTCAACCGTCGAAAACCTTAAAAGGTGATCGCAACGGGTCCTTCATGCGGGTTCGTCTATACGAAATCGCCGCGTGATAATATGCTCCTCAAGGTGGCGGAGACGCGACGCACACTGCAACCGCCGGCGCGTTGGCAGTCGTCGCTTCCACCCCGCATGTTGCCTGCCGTTCGCCGACGAAAGTCGCGGGATTCCGCGTCGGGCCGCAATAGGCCATGATCAGCACTTCATTTTCCCGACAGCCGACAGCGCAATTTCCCGACGTCAAGCAGTTGGCGCGGACGACGCGTAGGGTCGGACTTGGCGGTCCTTGCACACCTTGGGGACCTGCTGGCCCAGGCGGGCCTTCAGCACCCGCCGGACCCGCCGGACCGGGATCGCCCTTCGGTCCTGCCGGACCGGTAGGGCCGGGATCGCCCTTTGAGCCTTGCCCACAATTGGCGAGGCCGAAAGCCAAAGCCCCCAGAACAACAAAGTGCGCGACGCGCATGATTGCTCGCTTGTTGTCTGACCGTATTTATGCGCGATTGCCCCGCCGCGCGCCACTCCGCGTAGAAGCGAACTTTCTGGTGTGCATTAAGTTCCCTCCCAACACCAAGCCTGCCATAGGCTTGAGGCACGATAGCTCAACTCACGAAGGACAAGAGAGCAATTCGTTGGGCGGCACGCATGCTCTGATGATCGACTAAGCGGCGATTGAGCCTTAAGCGATATGCGATGCACTGACGGCGGGTCGCAACAATCACTAACCCGGAGGTATCGGAACAGAGCGGACGGCCGAGCGTTTGGGTGGTGCGATGGAGGGACCTCGATGCGCAGATTGCCGGACAACATTACAAAATGGAAAGCTGCCGCCGTCCTAGCCGCGGCCGGTTTATTGCTCTGCAGCGTGACGGGGACTGCGCTGGCGGCAAAGCCCGGTCCTGCTCCTAGCCACGGGGGAGGGCATCCGCCGCCACCGCACGCCCCGCCCCACATTGCCGCACCCCGTGCGGTGCCTCACTTCGCTCCTCGTGCCGCAGTGCCTCATTTCACCCCGCATGTCAGCGCCGCGCGCCCGCATTTCACACCACGCGTCAGAGCGGCGCACAATAATCTCAGCCTTCCGCACCGTAACGTCACCGTTGCGCATCATCATAATTTCGGCGCTGCAAACCGTATTGCGCACGTTCGGGGGTCCCGCGGCAGCCGCGCCGTAAGCTCTTCAGTGAAGACCAATGCCGCTTCGCAGTTCGCGCCCGGTCGTAATCGGCATGCTCACAACACCGCCGGCACGTCGAACGCGCGCAACCGCGGCCTGAATGCGAACGCCAACAACCGCGCCTTGACCAATGCGCGTGTGCGGCCGCTGGCAAACGCGGCCAGTCCAAGAGGATTCAGAGATCGTCGCCGGTTGGCCACCAATGCCGCCTTCCGGCCGTTCTGGGGCCACGACTGGCAGCACCACGGCTGGCACCCTTATGACCACCTCGGCTGGGTCGGCCCGCTGTTCTGGCCATACGCCTATGGCGACTTTTTCTATTATTCGCTGTGGCCGGACGACTACGAATACGCTGATCCTTTCTGGGTTTACGGCTATGGCGACCTCTATGAAGCGGTGTTCTCTCCTTACGATTACGGCGACTACGTCCAGGGTTCCGGCGCGCCGGCGCGCATGGCAACGCTGACGGAAGGCATGGCGCAAAGCTGCAACGACGAGGCGGCCGAGGTGACCGGCTGGCCGATCGATCAGATCCAAGACGCCGTTCAGCCGAATCAGCAGCAAACCGCGCTTCTCGATGATCTCGGCAATGCCATCGTCGAGGCGAGCCATCAGATCAGGATGAACTGTCCGACCAGCGTGGCCTTCACGCCGACGGACCGGCTCGATCAAATGCATGAGCAATTGCAGACGCTCGTCAAAGCGGTGAATATCATCAACCCGCCGCTGACAAAGTTTTATGACTCGCTCTCCGACGAGCAAAAAGCCCGTTTCAACGACATTGCGCCGCCGGCCACGCAAAACAATGCGAAGCCGGAAAATGCGCAGGATACGCCCAGCCTCCAGGCGCAATGCGGCGCCAAAGTCATGGCTTGGCCGACCGATCAGATCGACAGCGCCGTGAATCCGAGCGATACGCAGCGCAGCAAGCTCGATGCGCTGCAATCCGCGCTGTCGCAAGCCGGCGACACAATCAAGGCTGCTTGCCCGAGTGAGCCGCCGGCGACGCCCCCTGAGCGGCTTGCCGCCGTTGGCAAGCGGTTGCAAGCGATGCTCCAGGCGGTAGAGACCGTGCAGCCGGCGCTGGCGAACTTCTACAACGCGCTCAGCGACGACCAGAAGGCGCGTTTCAACACCATGGGCCGGCAGCTGTTCGCTCAGAACCACAATTAGGCCGCAGCCGCATCGCGCGATTTGGCATAGTTTGCCTGGGTTTCGCGCAGCGAAACCCAGGCAATTTTATCATCGACTAACTCGGCAATTCTCCCGTAGATGGGTGGCTGCTATTTCGGCATCGCTCGGTTGCTTCTATACGCGGCTGCCGTATAGCTCGCGCTTTTGCTATGCTCCTTAAACTATTGGTCCACAAAAATTTAAATCCGGAGTCCTTCGTGAGCATCCCCAAGCCAAATTACAATCCGCCGTTCAATGTCACGCGCGCCAGTCACTCGGTGCTGCACGTGAAAGACCTCGGCAAAAGCCGCGCCTTCTATGTCGATCTTATCGGTTTCATCGTCAGCGCCGAGGACAACGATGCGATCTACCTGCGCGGTGTCGCCGAGGCGAGCCACCATTCGCTGGTGCTCAAGCGCGCCGAGGCGGCGCGCGCCGAACGCGTCGGTATGCGGTGCTTCTCCGAGGAAGATCTAGAAAAGGCGAAATTCTATTTCGAAAAAGCCGGTCTGCCGGCACAGTGGGTCGAGCGGCCGCATCAGGACCGCACGCTTCATGTCGCCGATCCGCTGGGTGCACCGCTCGAGTTTTGCGCGACGATGGAGCGCAAGCCGCGGCTCGTCGTTTCGTTCAAGGATCACCGCGGCGCGGTGCCGCAGCGGATCGATCATTTCCAGCTTCTCGTACCTGACGTAGCACGCGAGCTCGAGTTCTATGCCGCGATGGGCTTCCGGCTGTCGGAATATATCGCCGCGGACGGCAGCGACGTGCCGATGTTCGTGTTCCTGCAGCGCAAGGGCAATCCACACGATATCGTATTTGCCAATGGCGCTGGCCCGCGGCTGCATCATGCCGCCTTCAGCATTCCGGAATCCTATCTGTTCTTCTATGTCTGCGATCTCGCCGCGCAAATGGGATTTGCTGACAATATCGAGTTCGGCCCGGGCCGGCACGGCCCCGGCCATGCGCTGTTCGTCTATATGCGTGACCCCGATGGTCACCGCATCGAATTGTTCAATACGCACTACCAATGCATGGATATCGACGACGAGCCGGTGCGCTGGGATGCCTCCTACGCCGCCCGCCGCAACTGGCAATTGCCGGCGCGGGCGCAGTGGTTTGCCGAGGCGAGCCGCTTCGCCGGCATCGAGCCGCGCGAGCCGGAGAAGAAAGGCAACCCCATGACGCTGGAGAAATTCGTCGGGCTGGCAAGTTAGGCGCCCATCGGATGCGGCCCGGGTGGAGGGCGCGAAGGCTGACGGCGACGTCGGCATTGGCCGTTGCGCTGCTCGGCCCTGTTGCGGCCGCGCAGGCGCAAAATCCGAATGCTCTCTGGCAGATCGTTCACGGTCAATGCATCCCGGAACAGCAGCAGCATCGCGTTCTGACGCCACCGTGCGTCGCAGTTGATCTCCGCGAAGGATACGCCGTCATTAAGGATCGCAACGGCGCGACACAGTTCCTGCTGATCCCGACGGAACGGATTTCCGGAATCGAAAGCCGCGCGCTGTACGCGCCGCACGCCGTCAATTATTTTGCCAAAGCGTGGCAAGCACGCTCATTCGTCGAGCATGTCCTTGGCCATGATATGCCGCGCGACACGCTCAGTCTGGCCATGAATTCCGAACATGCTCGTTCGCAGAACCAGTTGCATATTCACATCGATTGTGTTCGCGCCGACGTGCGCGACGCGCTGTTGCGCCAACGTGCCGCCATCGGCGCGCGCTGGGCGCGGCTTAAGACGCCGTTTGCCGGTCATGATTATCGCGCCCTACGCGTGACCGGAGGCTCGCTCGTCGGGCAAGATCCAGTCGCGCTTTTGGCTTCCGGCATACCGGGAGCCCGAGCCGCCATGGGAGAATACACCCTGGTCGTTGTCGGCATGCGCTTTGCCGGTAACGTGCCCGGTTTCGTCATTTTGGAAGATCGTGCTGATCCGGCGCGCGGCGATAACGCCGGTGGCGAGGAATTGCAGGATCACGCCTGTGCGTTCGCCCAGCCGGTCGGCCAAGCCCGGTGAGGCAGTCGGTGTTCAATGGGGAAATGGGGCGCATCGGCGGCTTCCCCTGGGGTTAAATTTAGTCCGTGCCGTACGCCTTGGCGCAGGGGCGCGAGGATACTATTCATGCCTTCGGTGATAGAATCACCCATGATGCCGTGGATGCCATCGATGCATTCGCCGGGGGCTGCATGACGCTGATTACGCCGAGCGAGGCGTCGCCCGCCAGCGCCGTCGGGACCGATCCCATTTGGCTTGCGTCCTACCCGGCCGGCGTGCCGGCGACCATCGATCCGGACATCTATCCGTCATTGCCGGCGATGTTGATCGAGGCCTGCCGGCAGCACGCGCCGCGCCCCGCCTTCGAATGCCTGGGCGCACAGATGACCTATGCGCAATGGGAGCGCGACAGCCGCGACTTTGCCGCCTTCCTGGTCGAGGAGGCGGACTGCCGCCGCGGCGAACGCGTCGCGATCATGCTGCCCAACATGCTGGCCTATCCGGTGACCTTCCTGGGCGCCTTGCGCGCCGGGATGACGGTCGTCAACGTCAATCCACTTTACACGCCACGTGAATTGCATGGGCAGCTTGCCGACTCCGGCGCTACGGTCATCGTGATTATGGAGAACTTTGCCCACAAGCTGCAGGGCGTGATCGGCGAAACCAATATCCGTCACGTGGTCGTCGCACGGCTTGGCGATTTCGTGCCGATGCTCAAGCGCTGGGCATTCAATTTCGCCAACTCCTATATCGCGCACGCGGTGCCGGCCTATAGCTTCGACAAATTCAGCATGCTGCAGGAGGCTTGCGATCGCCCGCCGAGCGAGCGTTACCAGGACGCGCCGGTGCGCCCGGCCGACATTGCGCTCCTGCAATACACCGGCGGCACGACCGGCGTGCCGAAAGGCGCAATGATCTCGCAGCGCAATCTGGTCGCCAATAGCTTGCAATGCCTGGCGTGGACCGGGGCCGGTGCACAGCTCGAACATGAGCGGGTACTCACCCCGCTGCCGCTCTATCACATCTTCTCGCTCACGGCGAACCTGTTGACCTTCGCGCTGTTGGGCGGATTGGACTATCTCATTCCGGATCCGCGCGACCTGCATCGTCTTATCCGCATCATGCGGCGCGCCAAGATTACCTGGATGTCGGGCGTCAACACGCTGTTCAACGCGCTGGTCAACACGCCGGAATTTGCCACGATCGACTTCAGCGCGCTGCGCGTCTCGGTGGGCGGCGGCGCGGCCGTGCAGAGCGAAGTGGCGCGTCGCTGGCGCGAAATCGCCGGCAGCGAGCTGGTCGAGGGCTACGGCCTGACCGAAGCCTCGCCGGTCGTCTGCATCAATCCTTTTTTCAAGCCGAAGGTCGGCACGGTCGGTTTACCGGTGCCGTCGACCGAAGTGATCATCCGCGACGACGCCGGGAGCACGCTTGCCACCGGCGGAGTGGGCGAGGTCTGGGTGCGCGGCCCGCAGGTGATGCTGGGCTATTGGGGCCGGCCGGAGGAATCGGCGCAGGTTCTGACCGCCGATCGCTGGCTGAAAACCGGCGACATCGGCGTGTTGGACACGCAAGGTTTCCTGACGCTGCTCGATCGCAAGAAGGACATGATCAACGTCTCCGGCTTCAAGGTCTTTCCCAACGAAGTCGAGGACGTCGCCATGCAGTGTCCAGGTGTGCTGGAGGCCGCCGTGATCGGCGTGCCGGATTTGCGGACCGGCCAAGCGGTGAAACTGTTCGTGGTCAGGCGCGATCCGGCGCTGACCAAGATCGATCTGAGCAAATTCCTGCACGATCGGCTCGCCGGCTATAAGCGCCCGACCATCGTCGAATTCCGCGACGATCTACCCAAAAGCAATATCGGCAAGATTTTGCGCAAAGAGTTGCACTGACGAACCGCCCTCATGTGCGCGGCCTTCCTGGTTCCCGGTGGTCCGTGCTAACGCTTCCCGGAAAAGACAGGGAGAACGCCGCCCAATGTCCAAATTACAGTTGTCGTTCGCGTGCGGACTCTACGACCGGATGCAGCCGCTCTATACCGGCGAAGTAAAGCCGGCGGGCATCGACCTCAATTTCATCGCCATCGATCAGCCGCGGCCAATCTTCGACCGCATGTCCGGCGGCGAGGAGTTCGACGTCGCGGAATATTCGAGTTCGGAATACGTCCAGCGTTTCGCCAACAAAGAATGCCCGTTCGTCGCAATTCCGGTGTTCCCTTCGATCGCCTTCCGCCTCGGCTTCATCGCTATCAACCGCAAATCCGGCATCAAGTCGCCGAAAGACCTGGAGGGCAAACGTGTCGGCCTGCCGCTTTATACGATGACGGCCGCCATCTTTATCAACGGCATCCTGTACCGCGAATTCGGCGTCGACCTGTCGAAAATCCATTGGGTGCAGAGCGCGATGAATGCGGCGGGCGCGCATGGCAGTCCGACCGTGCTGCCGCTGCTCAAGAGCATATCGATCGAGAACAACAGGACTGGCAAGACGCTCGGCCGGCTGCTCGCCGAAGGCGCGATCGACGCGACACTGGGCACGAGTCTGCCCGAGGAAATCCGCACCAATTCCGACATCGTGCGGCTGTTTCCGGACTATGTGGCGCGCGACATCGACCTCTATAAGCGGAAGAAAATCTATCCAATCATGCATCTGGTTGCGATCAAGAAGAGCGTCTACGAGCGCTATCCGTTCGTCGCCACCAGCCTTTACGACGCTTTCGTCAGGTCGAAGAAAATCGCGCTGGACAAGCTCTTTAATCTGCGCGCAGTGCGCTACATGACGCCGTTTCTGATGCGCGAGATCGACGATATCTGGGAGGTGTTCAACGGCGATCCATGGCCGTACGGCATCGAGCCGAACCGACAGACGCTGGAGGCGCTGATCCAATACCAGCAGGATTTGGGCTTGATTGCCGCGCCGGTGAAGGTCGACGATCTATTCGTGCCGACCTACGGGTAGGCAACAGTGCCATCCGATATACTCCGCTCGTCCCCGCGCAGGCGGACCCAGCACTGGATTCCCGCTTACGCGGGAATGAGCGGAAAAAGCAGCCCCCACTGAAAAGGACCGCCTCATGAGCCAGCTCGACGATCTATTGCGTGACCTCGTCGTCGCCAACCGCATTCTGTCCAACGAAGACGTGGTCGATGCCTATGGTCACATCAGCGTTCGCCATCCCGATAATCCGAAGCGGTTCTTCCTGTCGCGCTCGCGCGCGCCCGAATTGGTCGAGCGCCACGATCTGATCGAATTCGACCAGGAGGGCGAGCCGGTCAGTGACAAGCGCCAGCCTTATCTGGAACGTTTCATCCACGCGGCGATTTTCGCGGCGCGTCCCGACATCACCGCGGTGGTTCACGCTCACGCGGAAGACACGCTGCCGTTCGGACTGATCAGCAAGCCGCTTGAGCCGGTCATCCATTCCGGCAGCTTCATCGGCGGCAAAGTACCGGTATGGGACATCCGCAAGAAGTTCGGCGACACCAATATGCTGGTGACCAACATGGCCCAGGGCCGCGATCTGGCCAAATGCATGGGCAAGGGCTATGTCGCGTTGATGCGCGGCCACGGCTTTGCTTCGGCAGGGCGCTCGATCGTAGACGTGGTGCGGCTGTCGGTCTATCTGCCGCGCAATGCGCGGGTGCAGATGAACGCGCTGCGTATGGGCGGTAAGCCGAAGCCGCTGTCGAAGGGCGAGGTCGCTTTGCGCAGCAAGGGCGAGAGCTATAGGCCGGATTCGGCGACAACTTGGCGCGCCTGGGAATATTGGGCGAACCGCGCCGGCTGCGGCGACATGATCGGCGAACCGCACGGTCACGCGCACACGCCGAAGCAATAAGGCGCTGGGCCGTGCGAAATTGCGCGACCGCCGGCTTTTCGTCGGCTAAGACGTATAGCAAACTTGCGCCGGTTATCACCGCCGATTCATTTCCACCGCCTGTAGAAAGGATTCCAGTATGAAATATTCCATCGCAGTCGCTCTCTCGCTCGCCCTCGGAATGGCAGCCGCTTTCGCGCAAACGCCGCCGCCCGCTCCCGCACCCGCGGCTCCGTCAGTTCAATCGGCCGCGCCGCCGGCTGCCGCCGGTCGGACGGATAAGAAGGCGCTCTCGAAATCTTGCACCGATCAGGCCAATACCAAAGCCCTGCATGGCAAAGCCCGCAAAAAATTCAGATCCGAGTGCAAGAAGAACGGCGGCAACGCTTCCTGACACGCCGCCTAAACGGCTAAGAAAAAACGGAGCGCGGTACCTGCGCTCCGTTTATATCTTTAGTCCGTACCGTCGCGCGCTGCCGCTTAATGCAGCACCAGTTCCGTTACCTCGCCGCCCTTGGCGCGGCCTTGCGCATAGTACTGGCCGATATTGCGCATCAGCGCCGCATCCGACACCGAATAGATCACGGCGTCGGTCTTGCCGGCGTTGATGTGGCGGCGCCACAGGAAGTTCGGCGCCACGAACAGGTCGTTGTGGCCCCATTCAAACCGCTTGCCGCCGACTTCGGTGACGCCGGAGCCTTCGATGCAGACATAATAGGTGCCGGCGGTCTCGCGCTTCCATTGCGTCTCTTCGCCGGGACGCAGCAGCTGTGCCGAGTAATTCAGCGTCTTGAACACCGGCTCGCCAGTCACTGGATTGACGAAATCAACCTTGATGCCCTCGTAGGGGTCGCCCTTTTCCTTGCGCAGCGCGTGCAGCATTTCGAGCACGTTCTCGCCGCGGAAATGGAATAGCGGCGCGGGGGCGTGGCCGACACCACGCTGATGATTGACGAAAGTCGGCTTGAGGCCGCCGTAACCGTAGAGATGGCGCGAATAGCCGTCCTCGACGGTGACGGCCTGCACGTTGGTATTGCCTTGCGCGCCGGGCATGTTGTGATCGACCCAGGCGGCATCGAGGAATTCCATCAGCGGCCAGTCCAGCGTGTCGATCCAGACCACCGGCTCGCCGGAATCATTGCCGTGGTCATGCCAGGTGCCATTTGGTGTCAGGATGAGGTCGCCGCGGTTCGCAGTGACCTTCTCGCCTTCGACGACGGTATAGCCGCCTTTGTCGGAAAGGATGGTGCGGCTGGCATTCGGCGAATGCAGATGCACTGGGGCAACGTCGCCCGGATTGTAGATCGAAATAGCGCAGCGGATGGTGTTGGTTACCTGCAGGCGTCCGTTCAGCCCGGGATTGAGCAACAAAATGCTCTGGCGATCGGCAAACTCGATGGGCGATACGTCGGCCTTGCTGGCGATTTCGGATATCTGGTTGAGGTAGCCGTTATATTCGTTCCACTTCCACATAAAAGGGGCGGTCTTCATCTGGTTGACCGCAACCCGGCCGGTGGCGAGCTGGCCGGACCCTTCGCCGCTCGTTTCGCTGAACCAGGGCCGTTGCGCCGGCGAATTGGCTTGGGTGCGGACCCAGATATTGTGCTTGCCGGCGTCGGTATTGATGGCCTCCATCAATTCGCGCGCCTTGTTGGAAAGCCCGGCCGGGGCAGGGGCCTTCATCGTTACCGTTGCCATGACGTTTTCTCCTTAACGGGGCAGCTACGATCCTGCCGTAGCGCCGCTTCGGGCCTGTTGCGCCCGTTTTCGTCGATTACGGCAGGTATAGTGGCTGGGCGGCCCGTTTGCAAAGGCGCCGGACCGTCGTGGCGCGCGAGGCGGTCATGCGTGCCTGTAGGCCCAAGGCCAAATTTTTCGCTTGCGTCGTGTCACACCCTTCGACGCGGATCGGACATCGGTGCGCGAGCCGGAGGCTTTTCTGCGGCGCATCGTGACGCGGCTCTGCCTCGATCAGTTGAAGTCGGCGCGGCGGCGGCGCGAGACCTATATCGGGCCGTGGTTGC
>JBARER010000350.1:0-6689 GCA_049796395.1 Xanthobacteraceae bacterium | reverse complement strand
GTGCGGGCCGGACCCGGTAATTCCGGCCAGATTGATGCCGGCGTCACCGGCCAGCCGGCGCGCCAACGGCGTCACCGTCCGCCCGCCTGAAAGCCGGGCCGGGCCGTAATTGCGCGCCGGCGTGCGCACCTCGAAGAACGGATCGAGCGGTCCGCTCGGCCGCATATCTTGCTGCGGGGGCGCTAGACCTTGCAGTTGTGATTCCTGGTGTTTCGGCGCGGCGGCGACCACCGCCGCGGCGGGCTTTGCGGCTGGTGCGACGGCACCGACCAGATTTGCCGCCGCAGCCGATCCATCGGCAATCACACCAACGATGGCGCCGACGAGCGCCACCTCGCCGACCGCAACGCGGATTTCCGAAAGCACGCCAGTTGTGGTCGAGGGCACTTCCATCGAGACCTTATCGGTCTCGATCTCGAACAAATTGTCGCCCGGCTTGACCGGCTCGCCGGCGGCTTTGAACCATTTGGTGATCTTGCCTTCGGCGACGGTCTCGCCGAGCTGCGGCATCAGGATATCCATGAGCAGTGCCGCCTTACCCGATTCTTTGCCATATCACTTCGCGAGTCGTGCCGACCGGCCGCAAGATGAGCCGGTCACCGGCGAATTCGTAGCCGCGCACCACGTCACCTTTGTCGCCCGGCTGCACGCTGCCCTGACGGTGATGGGTCACCGTGCCGGCCCGCTCGTCAACCGAATAGGTGCCGAAATAGGCGATGTGATCGGCGAGCGCCGCCTTGGCTTCTTCGCCGGTCGGCTCGCTACCGGCGCGGGTCACGTTACGGTCAGGCGCGACATGGCATGCCATATAGCCGTGGGCGTCGTAGATGATGATGCCTCTGGGGTGGGTGCCGCGCTCGTCTTGCGGCTTGCCATCAAGCGTCGAGCCGACATAGCGCCACGAGCCGATCAGGCGTTGCGCAACCGATTGCAATTGTTCACTCACACTGTCACCGAATTGTCTTGCGTAGCAGAATCCCGTTGCGGCTGCATTGTGTCGTTATCTGATCCGTTCCCACGTGACTTCCATGGTCGAGTTCGGCGGCCGTAGCACAAGACGATCGCCGGCGAATTCATAGCGGCGAACCAGATCGCCCTTGTCGCCCGGTTGCAAGCTGTCCTGCCGATGATGCGTTACCGTGCCGGCCGCGACATCGATGGTATAGCTGCCGAAATAGGCGATGTAATCCTGTACCGCGATCCTGGCTTCCTCGGGGGTCATCACGGCGGCGGCGCGTTTGCGTTCGACGTCGGGAGCGATCTGCACCGCCATCTCGCCGTGCGGACCGTAATAGATCATGCCCTTCGGATTGGCGCCGCGATCCCAGTTGCCGCCGTTGATGCGCGTGCCGACATAGCGCCAGGCGCCGACGAGCTTTTGCGCGACTTCATTCTCGGTCATGACGCCCGCTGAGCCCTACCACGTCACCGAGACATATTGCGTCTCCAGAAACTCCATCAGCCCTTCATGCGCGCCTTCGCGGCCGAGGCCGGACTGCTTGACGCCGCCGAACGGCGCGGCGGGGTCGGAGACCAGTCCGCGGTTCAGCCCGATCATGCCGAAATCGAGCTTTTCCGACACCCGCATGCCGCGGCTCAAATCCTTGGTGTAGAGATAGGCGACGAGACCGTATTCGGTGTCGTTGGCGCGGGTGATGACTTCGTCTTCGGATTTGAAGGTCTGGATCGAAGCGACCGGACCGAAAATTTCCTCGTTCAACATCTTGGCGTCATTCGACACATTCGCCAGCACGGTGGCCGGATAGAAGAAGCCGGGGCCGCCAAGCGGTTTGCCGCCGGTCAGCACCTTGGCGCCTTTCTGAACCGCGTCGGCTACCAATTCGATCACTTTGTCGAGGCCGTCTTTATTGACCAGCGGCCCGAGCGCGACGCCGTCGTCGAGTCCGTTGCCCATCTTCAGCCCAGACAGTTTGGCGGTGAGCTTTTTGGTAAATTCGTCGTGCACCTTCTCGTGCACGTAGAAGCGATTGGCGGCGGTGCAGGCCTCGCCCATATTGCGCATTTTGGCGATCATGGCGCCGTCGATCGCCGCATCGATGTCGGCGTCGTCGAAAACGATGAAGGGCGCGTTGCCGCCAAGCTCCATCGCCGACTTGACGATCGTGTCGGCCGCCTCGTGCAAAAGTTTGCGGCCGACTTCTGTGGAACCTGTAAACGACACCACGCGCACGCGCGGATCGTGCAGCATCGCGCCGACGACCTTGCCTGACGAGCGCGACGGAATGACATTGACGACGCCTGCGGGCACGCCGGCTTCTTCCAGAATCGGCATCAGAGCCAGCATAGTCAGCGGCGTGTCGGACGCCGGCTTGAGCACGACCGGGCAACCGGCAGCGAGCGCCGGACCGATCTTGCGCGTTGCCATCGCCGCCGGGAAATTCCACGGCGTTACCAGCACCGCGATGCCGGCCGGCTTGTGGTGCACCAGGATGCGGGCGCCGCTCGACGGCGCCGTCGAGTTCGAACCGATATTGCGCACCGCTTCCTCGGCGTACCAGCGGAAGAATTCCGCGGCATAGGCGACTTCGCCGCGCGAATCCGACAGTGCCTTGCCGTTCTCGATGGTGATGAGCTTCGCCAGCCGCTCGGCGTCGCGCATGATGAGTTCGTACGACTTGCGCAGGATTTCGCCGCGCTCGCGCGGCTTCTTGGCGGCCCAGCCGGGAAACGCCGCCTGCGCGGCATCGAGCGCTGCCATGGCATCGTCGACGGTGGCGCTCGCGACCGACGCCACTTTATTCTCAGTGGCCGGATCGATGACGTCGAAGCGGCTGCCGTCGGAAGATTTGCGCCATTTGCCGCCGATCCACAGATCGGTCGGCACGTTGGCAAGGAGGTTATCGTACATGGCCATGATACGGAGTCCTGATACTGTTGCTGCCGACGCCGCCCGCAATGCGGGGCCGCGTCGTCACTTTCCCTGTTTCAGCTCGACAAGAATGTTCTGATAGGGCTGGTCGGTGAGATTGCGCAATTCGTGCTTCTCGCCGGCGTCCTTCCAGATCACACCGCCGGCCTTGTCATCGGCGACATAGGACTTGCCTTCGACGTTTTCGATCTCGGCCTTGCCGCCTGAGATATTGATGATGACGTAATCCATGGTGTGGTGATGCCAGGGCTTCTTGCCATGCGGCGCCACGCGCATGTCCCACACCCGGACGGAATCGTTCTCGAAGATCACCTCGGTGCCGATCGGCCCGTTGGGATTGTCGCGGGTGGGTTCGTTGGCCATGGATGGCTTCTCGTTGGAGTGAATTCTTCTGGACAAGTTGCCCTTGCTCGCCGCGCTGTCAATATTCTCACCTGCATGCCTTGACTTAACTACGGATAATCAGTAGTATTATGAATGGCGGCAAGTTCGAATGGGACGATGCCAAGGCAGCGCAAAACTATGCCGACCATGGCGTGACATTCGATGCCGCCAAGGCGATTTTCGATGATGCCTTCGCCGTTGAACGTCTGGATGACCGCGATGACTACGGCGAGGACCGTTACATCATCATAGGCACGGTCGACGGACGCGTGCTGTTCGTCGTCTATACGCTTCGTAACGGCACTATTCGCATCATTTCTGCGCGCGGCGCCGAGCCGCATGAAAGGCGGCGATATCATGAAGACAACGCCTAAGCAGGCCAAAGCCGGCAAAATCGATTGGAGCCGCTTCGATACGATGACCGATGCGCAGCGCCATCAAGCGGCGCTCGACGATCCCGACGCGCGGCCTCTTACGGAAGAAGACTTCTCGCGCATGAAGCGCACGCCGCAGGCGAAGATCATCCGCCGCGCGCTGGGCTTGAGCCAGGAGGACTTTGCCGCGCGTTATCACATTCCGCTCGGCACGCTGCGCGATTGGGAACAAGGCCGCGTCGAGCCCGACCAGGCGGCGCGCGCTTATCTCAAGGTCATCGCGCGCGAGCCGGAGACGGTGCGCGAGGCGCTTAAGTAAGTAGCCGGATCAAGCAACACGAAATCCGGGATGAGCGGCGAAGCTGATCCCGGATTTCGCTTACTTGTCCGTCATGAATTGAGGCTGCGCTTCACCCGCCCAACAATCCGGTCGACGCTCGGCAGCGCCATGTCTTCAAGAATATCCGCCGCCGGCAGCGGGATATGCGGGGTGGTGATGCGCACCGGCGGGCCGTCGAGGTCGTAGAACGCCTCGTCGGCGACGATGGAGACGATCTCCGCGCCCCAGCCGCACAGCCGCGGATTTTCCTCCACCGTGAACAAGCGGTGGGTGCGCCCGACCGAGCCGAGGATGGTCTGGGTGTCGAGCGGCACCAGCGAGCGGACATCGACGACTTCGCAGTCGATGCCGTGCTCGGCGGCAAGCTTGTCGGCGGCCGCAACGGCGCGCGGCACCATCATCGCGAGCGCGATAATGGTGGCGTCCTTGCCGGGCCGCACAATCTTAGCGGTGCCAAGCCGGTCGACGATTTCGCCGTCGGGCACCTCACCCTTGGTTGGATAGAGCGATTTGTGCTCGAGAAAGATCACCGGGTCGGGATCGCGCACCGCGGCGGCGAGCAGCCCGATGACGTCGCGCGGCGACGATGGCGCCACGACTTTCAGCCCCGGGATCATCATGCACCAGTTTTCGACGCTCTGCGAATGTTGCGCGCCGAAACGGGCGCCGCCGCCATTGCCGGTGCGCACCACCAGCGGACATTTAACTTGGCCGTTGGACATGTAGCGGCTTTTCGGAAACTCATTGGCGATGTAGTCAAAGCAGACCGCGAAGAAATCCGAGAACATGATCTCGGCGATCGGCTTTAATCCGGTCATCGCCGCGCCCATCGCCGCGCCGAGAATGGCCTGCTCGGAAATCGGCGTGTCGCGCACCCGCAACGGACCGAACTGCTCGTACAGCCCGACGGTCGCCTTGAACACGCCGCCGGCCTTGGCGATGTCTTCCCCCAAAAACACGACGTCGGGGTCGCGCGTCATTTCCTGGGCGATGCCGCGGATTACGGCGTCGCGATAGGTCAATTCCGCCATGCGAAGCCTCCGTCGGCATAAACGTCGGTGGTGAGAATGTCGGCCGGCGGCATCGGCGCCGCCTTGCATTTCTCGGTTGCGTCGTCGACCCCGCGCTTCACGTCCGCATCGATCTCCGCGATGACACCGTCGGCGACGCCAAATTGCCGCAGCCGCTCGCGATAAATCTTGATCGGATCGCGCTCCTTCCATCTCTCAAGCTCGCCTTCGGGCCGGTATTTGGCGGGATCGGCGCGCGAATGACCGCTGTAGCGATAGGTCATGCATTCGATCAGCGACGGGCCGCCGCCGGCACGCGCTTTGTCGTAAGCCGCGCGCGCGGTGCGATAAACTTCGTCGGCGTCGTTGCCGTCGATCACGATGCGCGGCAGGCCGTAGGACGCGGCGCGGTCGGCTGCTGGATGCTCGACAGCGGTGACGTCGCCGATCGGCGTATATTCCATGTAAAGATTGTTCTCGCAGACGAAGATCACCGGCAGCTTCCACACCACGGCGAAATTCAACGCCTCGTGGAAAGCGCCGATATTGGTCGTGCCGTCGCCGAAGAAGCACACCGAAACGTCGTTCTGGCCTTTGTATTGCGCCCGCCAGGCGGCGCCGCAGGCGATCGGCAGATGCGCCCCGATGATGGCGTAGGAGCCCATGACGCCGTGATCGACCGACGTCAGATGCATCGAGCCGCCCTTGCCGCGCATCAGGCCATTGTCGCGCTGCATCAATTCGCCCAGCACCTTTTCGAACGGCACGCCGCGCGCCAGCGTGTGGGCGTGGCCGCGATAGGTGCAGAAAGAAAGGTCGCCCGGCTGCATTGCGGCGGCACAGCCCGCGGCGACCGCCTCCTGGCCGAGCGAGAGGTGACTGGTGCCCTTCACCAGGTTCTGCAGGAATAGATCGAAGGCGCGCTGCTCGGCCTCGCGAATCTCCACCTGCAAGCGGTAGAGGCGCAGCCGGGTTTGCTCGCCGATGTCGTCATTAAGACTCGCATTCGATACGGGCGCGCGGTCTTCGGCCTTGGCCATGAACCATCCTCGAAATGAAAGCATCCGCAAAATGCGGCCTATCCACTATGGGCGGGTGAACTTAGCGCCAGTAGCGAAGCCGAGGCAACGTCGCCGCACCACCGGATGAAGAAACGCCGCGCCCCGGGCGGGCAAGCTGCCGGCTGTGGGCAGGCCGCTTGCGCGAGGCCTCACAAGCTCCTAATTGACGCAAGCGGGAGGGCACGATGAGCCAAGAATCCCTGGAATCCCGGCGACCCCAAAATCGAGATTACATCCAGCGCTTTTTTGGCGGACCGCCGTTGGCGGTCGCCGGAAGGCTGATCCTGCTGTCGATCATGGTCGGCGTCATTCTCGCCGCCATAGGCCTCGACCCGTGGAACGTCATCGAATCGGTGCGCCGGCTCATCGAGCACATCTGGAATATGGGCTTCGACGCCTTGCGCTGGCTGTGGCGGTACTTCCTGCTCGGCGCGGTGATCGTGGTGCCGATCTGGTTCCTGGTGCGGCTCGCCAAGGCGCCGCGCGGGCTGTAAGCGGCGAGCTTCAGGACTTTATTCGTCGGTTGAATCCGCGCCGGCTTGCGCCGGACCGTCATTCCCGGTGCCCTGCTCGGACGCATAATCACGCGGGCCGCCGCGGTGACGGCGCCGCCGGCGATGCAGCGGAAAG
>JBARER010000349.1:0-12631 GCA_049796395.1 Xanthobacteraceae bacterium | reverse complement strand
GGCTTCGGTTTCCGCGATAGCCGCGGCCGCAAGCGCGGCCTCCGCCGCTTCGGCGATCTGCCGCTTGGCCTCGACATCGCTGCGGGCGGCCGCAAGTTCGCTTTCAATTTCTTCCAGCCGGCCGCGTTCGGCGAGCCGGCGCGCCGCGCCGGTCGGCGCATGTGCGGCAACCGCAAAGCCGTCCCAGCGCCAGAAATCTCCCTCGCGCGACACCAGGCGCTGGCCCGGCTTGAGCATGGCGGCAAGGCGCGGGCCTTCGCCTCGTTCGACGACGCCAACTTGGGCCAGACGGCGCGCCAGTTCCGGCGGTGCGGCGACATAGTGCGACAGCGCGGTGACGCCGTCCGGCAGCGTCGGGTCGGACGGATCGAGCGTAGCGCCGGCCCAGTGCATCGGTGCCGACGAGCCGACCGGAGCATCGAGGTCGTCGCCCAGCGCCGAGCCGAGCGCTTTTTCGTAACCCTTGCTGACGGTGATCGCGTCCATCACCGGCGGCCACAGGTTCTTGCTTTCGACCGCAAGCAGCTTGCCGATCGTCTTGGCCTCGGTCTCGAGCCGCTGCACGCTCTTCTCGGCGGCGGCAAGCGGCGTGCGCGCGGTGTCCAAGTCTTCGCGGGCCTGCCGGTGCGCGGTCTCCGCCGCATGGGCAGCGTTTTCGGCTGCGGCAAGCGCGGCTTGCGCCTCCGCGACGGCCGCGGCGAGCCGAGGCAGATCGGGGGCGCCGGCATCGGTTGCAACCAGGCCGGATTCGATATTTGCGAATTCGGCGTCCAGCCTCGTCGCGCGCTCCTGGTGATCGCGCAACGCGACCTGCAATTGATTGCGGCGCGCGGTCAGGTCGGCGAGAGCTCCGGTCAATTCGGCAAACGACTTCTCGGAAGCCGCCAGCGTGGTGTCCGCCGCCATGACCCGCTCATTGGCGCCGGCGAGCCGCTGCTGGGTCTCCTGAGCCACCGCCGACAGTGCGGTCTGTTCGGCGTCGAGCCGTTGCAGCGCGGCCTCGGCATCCGCGGCGAGGGCGCGCTCGCGCTCCAGGTCGGCCGCGAATTGCTCGATACGGCGGTCGAGCTCGAGGATGCGTTCTTTGGCGCGGGCTTCCTCGCGTTCGAGCGTTTCACGGGCGACGACGAGGCGTTGCAGGCCGGCGGCGGCGCCAGCTTCGGCCTCGCGTAACGCCGGCAGCGTCGCGGCGAGATCGGCTTGGCGCGTCGAGGCCTGCGCCTGCTCTCCGGTGCGCGCCGCCACGACGCGAACCGCTGCGTCCTTGCTGCGGCCGGTCTCGGCGACTTCGCCCTGCGCCGCGATCCAGCGCAAATGGAACAGCAGGGCTTCGCTGCGGCGAACTTGCCCAGAAATATTGCGGTAGCGGACCGCCTGGCGTGCCTGTGTTTTCAGCGCCGCAACCTGGCCGGCGAGTTGACCGATGACATCCTCGACCCGCGCGAGATTTTGCTCGGCGGCTTTCAGACGCAGCTCGGCCTCGTGCCGCCGCGCATGCAGCCCGGAAATGCCGGCCGCCTCTTCCAGGACGCGGCGGCGCTGATCCGGGCGCGCCTGGATGATCTCGCCGATGCGCCCTTGATGCACCAAAGCGGGCGACCGCGAGCCGGTCGAAGCGTCGGCGAACAGCATGGCGACGTCGCGCGCCCGCACTTCGCGGCCGTTGACGCGAAACGTCGAGCCGTGCTCGCGCAGGATGCGGCGCGAGACCTCGAGCGTGTCGTCATCGTTGAATGAGGCCGGCGCCTTGCGGTCGCTGTTGTCGACTGAGACGGTCACTTCGGCATGATTGCGGGCCGGCCGGCCGGTATTGCCGGAGAAAATCACGTCGTCCATCTCGGCGGCGCGCATCGCCTTGTAGGAGGCTTCGCCCATGACCCAGCGCACGGCCTCCACGAGATTGGATTTGCCGCAGCCATTGGGTCCGACGACGCCGGTCAGGCCCGGTTCGATCTCGAAATCTGTCGGTTCGACGAAGGATTTGAAGCCGATCAGGCGCAACCGCGTGAGCTTCATTCGCTTGGTAATTCCCTCTCCCTGCCGCGGCGATCCAGGGAATCATTCTGGGCTCGCACCAAGGGCTTGAGCCTCTATGGCTTAGCTCTCGGCGCGGGGGTCTGCCGCATCGGCGCGGAGAATGAATCGTTGGGACTCCAAGCGCAACATGCGGCGCCGAATTATCCAGACCTTCCGGTCGCAGGGTCGCCCTGGTGGCCGGCAGACCGCGCCGCGCCGTTTCTGGGATCCTCGAAAAAACCCTTATCCTGTCTTGAGATAGGGGTCGATTTCCTTCGCCATTTGATCGATCGAAAGGTCGCCGATCAGTTTCTTGCCGTTGATGAAGAAAGTGGGCGTCGAATTGACCCCAAGCTTCTCGACGGCATGGTCGCGCACCGCCTGGATGTCGTCGAGCATCTTCTGATTCGCCAGGCACGCCTTGAACTGGTCGTCGGTGAAGCCGAACTGCTTGGCGATCTCCTCGAGCGGCGGGACCGGGTCCTTGACGATCCACTGGTCTTGCTTGGCGAACAGCGTCTCGACGATCGCCATATATTTGTCCTTGCCGCCGCACAGCGCGATCATGAATCCCGCCGCCGCAAGCTGATCGAGCGGGAAGGTGCGCAGCGTGTAGCGAACCTTGCCGGTATCGATGTAGCGCTTCTTCAACTCGGGAAAGGTCGTTTCCGAGAAGTGAGCGCAATGCGGACAGGTCATCGAGGCATATTCGATGATCGTCACCGGCGCCTTGTCCGAACCAAGCGTGACATCGCCGTTCGGACCGGCATCGGCCAGGTCGGCCGGGGAAGCGGTGGTGGCGGCGTCGTCGGCCAAAGCTTGGCCTGGCAAGACAAAAGCCGTGGTCACGGCGCCGACAAGACCAAAGGCGGCACCGGCCAATAGCAATTCACGGCGATTAAGCGGCACAGGAGGCTCCTTCGAGCGAAATTCGTGGGCGAGAAACGGGTGCGACATCAATGTGGCATTAGCACGCCATCGCGCCAAGGTCCGGCGTTCGACCGTTGCCGATTGTTTTGCGTTTTGCACCCCAGGCTACGACCAAGCCAATTTGTCTAAAAATTTAATTGTAAATCTCTTTTAAGTCTAAGCACACGCTTGTGAATTCGGCGCGGGCATGGGTCCGAACCGCGACCGCGACTTCCGCATTGGTGCTGCGAGCGGGCTTCACCGCTGGATAGCCTCAAGGAGATCGCAATGCGCAGCTCGAAGCGCCACAGGAATTTATTGGCTGGCGTGGCCCTGGCGGCCTTGACCTTGGCATTGCCCGTGCACGCGGCCGGAATCGGGCTTGGCGGCGCGGTCGGCGGTGCGGTCGGCGCAGTCGGTGGGGCGGTTGGCGGCGTCGGCGGTGGTGGGCTTGGTGGTCTTGGCGGCGGGCTTGGCGGCGCGCCGAGCCTCAACGGCGATGTTGGCGGAGAAACGATCACCAATCGCGGCTTCGGCGGCCACTTCGCGCCGCATACGCAGGGCAATGTCGGCTTCTTCTCCGGTGCGGCGACGTTCGGCAACAGCCGCAATGCGCTCCGCACCACGCCGCACACGATCGGTCAGCATGCTTCGATTGCCGGCCATTCGGTCAGCGGGCATTCGTTGGGCGGGCATTCCATGGGCAATCATCGGCTCGCAGCACGTAGCCGCGCGACCACCGCAACCCAGTCGGTGAGTGCGAACAAGTCGGGCACGATCGCTAGCCGCGAGCCCACGGTGCGGCGCCAGGTCGGTTACGCGATCCATCCCACCCATAGCGCCAGCGTTACTCCCGGTAACACGACGACTCCTACGTCCGCTAATGTCGGCGGCGCCAAGGGCGTGAACGCCAACGTAAACCCCGATCCGTCAGCCTCCGTGACGAGCGGTGACGGCACCAATGGCGGAGTCGCTGCCTCGACAACCGCTACCAATACGCCGACCAATACCAGCACGCCCGCGGCAACGACTGATGCAAGCGCGTTCAATAGTCCCGGCGCAACGACGACTAACAGCTCGAACAGCACGACATCGACCAATGTCAGCGCGCTGGACTCCTCCGGCGCTACGACCGGCAGCGGCAACAGTGGTGGCGTGGCCTCAAATAACGTCAGCGTGCTCAATGGCGATGGCACCAGCACCGGCAATACCGGTTCGGGAACAGGTGCGGCGTCTAACAATGTCGGTGTCCTCAATAACGGCAGCGCAACAGGCAGCGGTGGCAATTCGACCGCCGGCAATACCAATGCCGGTGTCCTGAACAGCAACAGCAATACCGGCGACAGCGGGTCGGGCACGTCACCGGTTGGGACCAATGCCGGCGTTCTTAATACCGGCGGCAGTACGACTGGAAACGACAGCTCCGGCGGTGCTCCGAGTGCCAACGCAGGAGCGCTCAATAGCGGGAGCACCACCGGCGGGACCGGTTCGGGCACCACGCCGACCGCCGATGCCGGCGTCCTCAATAGCGGCAGCAATACCGGCAATAGCAGTTCAGGCACCGCGCCGGCGGCGGCGGATGCGGGTGTCTTGAATAGCGGTAGCGCGACTGGAGAATCGGGTTCGGGCACTACGCCCACTGCCGATGCGGGCGTACTCAACAGCGGCAGCAACACCGGGAATAGCAGTTCGGGCACTGCGCCGGCGGCGGCTGACGCGGGCGTTTTGAATAGCGGTAGCGCGACCGGAGAATCGGGTTCGGGCAATACGCCGACCGCCGACGCCGGCGTGCTCAATAGCGGCAGCAATACCGGCGATACCAGCTCCGGCACTGCGCCTGCTGCGGCGAATGCCGGCGTACTCAATGCTACCGGTAGCAACACTGGAGAAACCGGATCGGGCAATACGCCCACCGCCGACGCGGGAGTTCTCAATAGCGGCAGCAATACCGGCAATAGCAGTTCGGGCACCGCGCCGGCGGCCGCGAATGCGGGTGTCTTGAACAGTGGTGGCAGCGCGACCGGCGAAACCGGATCGGGTACTACGCCCACCGCCGATGCTGGCGTCCTCAACAGCGGCAGCAACGCCGGCAATGGCGGTTCAGGTACTGCGCCTGCTGCGGCGAATGCGGGTGTGCTCAATGCTACCGGTAGCAACACTGGAGAAACCGGATCGGGCAATACACCCACCGCCGACGCCGGAGTTCTCAATGGCGGCAGCGATACCGGCAATAGCAGTTCAGGCACTGCGCCGGCGGCGGCTGACGCGGGCGTCTTGAATAGCGGCAGCGCGACCGGAGAATCGGGTTCGGGCAATACGCCGACCGCCGATGCCGGCGTCCTCAACAGCGGCAGCAACACCGGCAATGGCGGTTCAGGCACCGCACCGGCCGCCGCAAATGCCGGTGTGCTGAATGCCGGCGGCAGCTCGACCGGAGAAAGCGGATCGGGCACCACGCCGACCGCCGATGCCGGTGTCCTTAACAGCGGAAGCAATACCGGCAACAGCGGTTCCGGCACCGCACCGGCGGGAGCGAATGCCGGCGTGCTCAACACCGCGAGCAACACCGGAACCGGCGGCGCCAGTTCGTCACCGACGGCGAATGCGTCCGCGTTGAATCAATCGAGTCCGACCGGCAGCACCGCGGCGCGCCGTCCCAGCTTTGCGGTTGCAGCGTTTAATTCCGGCGGCTCGACCGGCAGCAGCGGCGGTAGCAACGGATCGACGCCGTCTGCCAGCGCCGGCGTACTGAATGCCGGCAGCAGCACCGGCGGCACCGGAGCGCAGAGTTCGGTCGCGGCCGGCGCTCTCAACACCGGCGGCTCGACCGGCGACAGCGGAACCGGCGCAGAACCGGCAACCAGCGTCGGTGCGCTCAATCAAGACAGCACCACTGGCAATGGCGCGAACAGCGGCGCGCCGACTTCGGCCAATTTCGCCGTGCTTAACGGCTCCGGCAGCAGCACTGGCAATGACAGCAGCGGAGCATCGCCGGCTGCCAACGTGTCCGCGCTGAACGCTTCTGACGCCGCAACCGGCAATACCGGAAGCGGCAGCGGCACCGCCGCGAATGCCAGCGTGCTCAACGGCGCGAACAACGCTACCGGCAGCAGCGGCGGCGATTCGCCGGCCGCTGCGAATGCCGCCATTTTCAATGCGCCCGATACAGCCACCGGCGGTAACACCGGCAATTCGACTGGCGCGGTGAACGCCACCGTCGCGAGCGCCCCAAGTTCGAGCACGGGCACTGGCGGCACCGGCACTGGCGGCACCGGCACTGGCGGCACCGGCTCCGGAGGAGCGGGCAGCGGCTCTTCGAGCTCAGGCGGAAATTCCGGCGCATCGAGCAGCAGCGGTGGCGGCGGTGGCGGCGGAAGCGTGACGATTGGTGGCTCTAGCGGCGGTTATTCGGCTGGTGCGGGTGGAACTGCCGGCGCCATCGGTCCGCGCTGCGTCGCCGTTCTGAAAGAACCGCAACGCTACGAGCATCGCTACCGCCGTTTGTGGGAGCATTGCCGGTTTTTGGCGGAGCGTTACGCCAAGCGGCGCCAAGCATCGCGATAGCGATCGTTCACCAGCGCGCGGTCACGGACAAGAGGTAGACGTTCTTGAAGTAGGGCAGCGCCGTGACGGCGGTGAATCCAGTCGGTGCGACGCCGCCCTTCGAGCTGAATTGCAGATTGCGATAGTCGAAGCCCAGAGTCACATTCGGCGTGGCAAAATACTTGATCGACGCCAGTGGACCGTAACTGCGGTCGATTCGATCGAACGCCAACTGGCCTTGATAGTCGTCTTCCAGATAAGTGCCGCCGGCGCCGATCACGACATTCGGCGCAATGTGAACGTCTAGGCGGCCGCCGATCTCCGACTCGATGTCGCTGACGCAAACTGCGACGTCGGCGGTGCAGGTCGGCGCGTCGGCGCCCAACGAGCCGTCAGGCAGTGCGGCCAGGCCCAGCGCAGCCTCCTTGGCTTCGCGCCGGCCTTCGAACACCGCGGTGACATTGTCGCTCAGCAGCGCGGAAAGGCCCAAGCCATAGGTCCAGCTCGACACGGTGGCCATGGTGGCGCCGTTATAGTTCTGGTTCATATAACCGCCCCAGAACTCGCCCTTGAGCTGCGCGCCCGGACCTTGTTCAAACAGCATGCCGGCCACCAATCGGTAGCCCGCGGAATCAAAGTAGCCGACGTCCCAGTCGCGCGTATTTCCGGCGGCTTCAACAAAGATACTGGTGTGCGGTGCGATGACGTAGCCGAGCCGGCCGTTGACGATGCCGATGCCGCCGTCGGCGTAGCCGAGATCGACCGGCGTCCCCGCGCCGAAGGTACTGGAGCCGCCGATCATCGGGTTCTGATATTGGATTTCGAGGCCGGCGCCGCCGATCGAGCTCCACCAATTGCCGTTGCGCTTGTTGAGCGCCACCGACTCCAGCCCCTCGTCATAGGCGACCGGATGCACGAATTGCGTGCTCAACAGTTCCGAACCCAGGCCCGGGATGGTGACGACGGTTTCTGAAGAGCCGCGATCGAGATGCTCATGAATATAGCGCGCGCTACCGACAATCTGCGTGTTGCTGTCCGGCATTGTGGTGAAGTTTGCACCGGCGCCGCCATTGACCTGATCTTCGGAAGAAAACCGGTCATAGGCGCGGCCTTCGAGCCAGCCGTCGGCGCCGAAGGTATAGTTCTGCCCCTGCGTGACCCATTGCGCTTCGGGCCGGGCAAAGAAGGCCCAGTCGCTCTGGCGGTTGCTGTTGGTGGCGAACACGTTGTCGTCAAAGAATGTGCCGGCCGTGACACCGGTGAAGAGCGTGCCGCCGGCCCATGGGGTACCCGGCGCCTGCGGATACCACGAGGGCCAGGTTGACTGCGCCGTCTGGCTGCCCGCTGGCTGGCTCGGGGCGCTGGGTGCGTTGTTCGGCGTCTGCCGCGCGGAATAGAGCGCCGGAACGGGGGGCGCGCCGGTCTGCCACACGCCATTATCGTAACCCGTCCCGCTGCCGGGAGCGACCTGTGCGGACGCGGGCGAAACCGCCGCAGCAGCGGCAATTGCAAACAAACAAATAAGGGTGAGATCGCCACGGCGCATAACACGACCTCTCTGCGGCGCCCTGCGGCAAAACCGCGGCGCAGCTCTTTAGGCTTGTCGCGCTGGAGGCATCGCCAGCAGACGAAGCGTTTTTGCGCAAGCAACCACGCAAACCAAACGCGACATCACTGAGCGACGGACGGAGTCTAGGAAGCGAATCAGATCACAAGCAATCGCAGCGGCGAAAAATCACCATTCAAACGCGCCAACCTGTGAGAATTTTGCCACGAAATACACACTAGCCGTCTGGACAAATTGGAACTTCGCCGAAAGTTCCTTGGCGGAGCGCGGTATCCAACGGAAAAACCGCCGTGTTGTGTCGGGTAGTCGTCTTAGTCCGCACGCTTAATCGCCGCGCCGAGCCGCGCCAGCGCGGCTTTCAGATCGTCATCGCGGACGTCCGACAAATACTCCGAAACTCGCGATGTAGCGGCGGCATCCACGGCGCGGAGCGGCTGGCGAGCGCCGCGTCGCAATGGCGTTTGCCGGAATGCCAGCCGGGCTATGGCACCCCAGCCAAGAAAGCGATTGACGCGTTCGCAGATCACCCCGCCGAGATGCTGAATTTCGATTGCCGCCGGACCGTGGACCCGCAGGACCAATGTGCCCGGCTCGCGTTCGCTGCCCTCGGCCGGGCGGCCCCACTGAATCTTGATTGGCTCACTATGGGCAGCGATCTCGGCGCCGACGATTTCGCTCCAGCGCGTCACCAGTTCGGCCGAAGCAAAACCTTGCCGCGCAAAGGTCTCGCCGACGATCTTCGGGACGAGGTCGCGCAACGGCTTGGCGAAGGGACGCGCGGGCTTGTTCATGCAGCAAGGCTCTGTCATCCCTGCCCAAGATGGCAGCGAGCATCAGGCTAGCAGCGAAGGCGGCGGCGCGACAGCGCGATCCTCGCGCCGCGGCAGTTTCGTCACCGCAACCCACCGATCTGCTGGCTTGGTATGACCGCCATCGGCGCAAATTGCCGTGGCGGGCGCCACCCGGACAGCGCGCGGATCCCTATCAAGTCTGGCTGTCCGAGATCATGCTGCAGCAGACGACGGTCAAGGCGGTGTCGCCCTATTACGCGCGATTCCTGCTGCGCTGGCCGGATATTGCCGCGCTGGCTGCGGCGCCGCTCGACGATGTGCTCAAAGCCTGGGCCGGTCTCGGCTATTACGCGCGCGCCCGTAACCTGCATGCCTGCGCCCGCGCCGTAATGGCGCAGTATGACGGCACATTTCCGGCAAACGAGGCGGCTTTGCGCGAACTGCCGGGCATCGGCGCCTACACCGCAGCCGCGATCGCGGCCATCGCCTTCGATGTGCCGGCTTCCCCGGTCGACGGCAATATCGAGCGCGTCATTGCGCGCCTCTATGCGGTCGAGACGCCGCTGCCGGCGGCGAAAGTCGAGATTTCCCGTCTGGCGCAGGCGCTCACGCCACGGCAGCGGTCCGGCGATTTTGCCCAGGCGATGATGGATCTGGGCGCCACCATCTGTACGCCGAAGTCCCCGGCCTGCGCCTTGTGTCCGTGGACCGAGCCTTGCGCGGCGCGCCGTCGCGGCGATGCCGAGACGCTGCCGCGCCGCATCCCGAAGCCGGAAGGCGTGCTCCGCCGCGGCGCCGCTTTCGTCGCGCTCCGCGCCGACGGTTTTGTCCTCGTGCGGACGCGGCCCGCCAAAGGCCTGCTCGGTGGCATGACCGAAGTGCCGACGACGGAATGGTCGCGAGACTTCGTTGCAACGCAAGCACTTACGGACGCGCCACGCCTGGCAGCAAAAGCGATGATAAAGTGGCGCTGGCTCCCCGGCTTCGTCCGTCACGTCTTCACGCATTTTCCGCTGGAGCTTGAGGTCTACGCGGCACTGATTGGCGAGCGCATTCCGGCACCCGAGGGTACCCGGTGGGTCGCCATTGCAACACTGTCCGAGGAGGCCTTGCCGAGCCTGATGCGCAAGGTTATTGCGCATGCGCTGCCCGCGGATGGGTCGAACAACAAACAACGAAGGAATCACGCATGACCATCGAACGTCACGACAGCGGACCGCGCATGAGCAAGGCCGTCGTCCACGGCGACACGGTTTATCTTGCCGGTATCGTCGCCGACGCGCCGAAGGGCAAAAGCACCGCCGAGCAGACCAAAAGCATCCTGTCGCAGATCGATGGCTTTCTCGCCAAGGCGGGCACCGACAAGAGCAAAATACTCTCCGCCAATATCTGGATCGCGGATATGGCTACCTTCGCCGAAATGAATGCGGTGTGGGACGCCTGGGTGTCGCCCGGCAACGCCCCGGCACGCGCCACTGTCGAGGCCAAGCTCGCTTCGCCGGATTATAAGGTCGAGATCATGGTCGTCGCCGCGCGATGAGCGCCGAGCCCGGCATCGAGCCTGGAATTTTGGCGATCTTCAACGACTGCCGCGCTGGGCGCGAAGCCGAATTCGAAGCCTGGTTCCAGGGCGAGCATTTGATTGAGCGGCTCTCGGTGCCGGGTTTCCTATTCGGCCGGCGCCACAAGGCGGTTTCCGGCTCGCCGGGCTATTTCAATTTCTACATGGTCGAAAGTCCCGACGTACTCACGTCGAAGCCCTATCTGGAACGGCTCGATCATCCGACGCCATTGACGCGCACCATCATGTCTGACGTGTTCGTCAACATGAACCGTACCGTGTGCCGGCGCGTCGCCCGCCACGGCCGTTTTCGCGGCGCCTTTGCCGTCATTGCCCGGTTCAATAAGAGGGCGGACGAGACGGCGCTGGCCGAGGTTCTGGGAGAACTCACAACCGACATGGCCGTCGCCGGCGGCGAAATATGGATCGCGCTCGATCCCGCCGGCATGCCGGTATCGGCGGAAGAAAAATTGCGCGGCGGCGACAAAAAGATTGCCGGCGCGTTGATGATCGATACGCTTTATCAAGAAGCCGCGGACGCCGTCGGCGCCCGGTTGGCAAAGCATTTTCCCGACGCTGCCGTCGGCGTCTTTCGCGTGTTGTGCCAGATCGGACGAGGTGATCTATGAAAGCGCTGCTGCCATTGGCGGAAACGATCGCACAACGGCTGATCGCCCGCCGCGAGACCATCGCAGTCGCCGAATCCTCGACCGGCGGATTGATCGCTGCGGCGTTGCTCTCGGTGCCGGGCGCTTCGGCTTATTTTCTCGGCGGCGCCGTGATCTACACCAAGACGGCGCGCGCGGCGTTGCTCGCTATCGGCGACGCCGAGATGGAAGGCTTGCGGGCGGCGACCGAAGCCTATGCGCTGCTCATCGCCAAGCGCATGCGCGAGCGGCACGGCGCCGTCTGGGGTCTTGGCGAGACCGGCGCCACCGGACCGACCGGCAACCGTTACGGCGATCCGGCCGGGCACACCTGCATTGCGGTCGCTGGTCCCGTTGAACGCGCGGTCACGTTGCGCACCGGCAGCGCCGAGCGGCAGGCCAATATGGAAGCCTTCGCCAAGCGCGCGCTTGAATTGCTTGTTGAGGTGATACCCAGCTCGTAGAGCGACGCGTTACTCGGCGGCTTGCGCCATTTCCGATCGTACGATGGTGCGGTAATCATTGATCAGCGTCAGCCCCTTCGGCGTTTCGACATGCCAGAAGGTCCAGCCGTTGCAGGCTTCGAGGCCTTGCGCCAGCGCGCCGATGCGGTGGATCGAGCCCACGGTTTCGCCAAGGGACAAAGCGCCGTCAGCCCGCACCAGCGCTTGGTGCCGCCGTTTGGCGTCGACGAGCTTGATGCCCGGCGAAATCATGCCGCGCTCGATCAGCGTGGTGAACGGCACCCGCGGCGCCTCGCGCGCGGTCATGAAAGAAGCCAGCGACGGCTCGGGCATCGGTTCGGCCGCATCGATGCGCGCTCGCGCCGCCTCGGCATAAGCGCTCTCGCGCTCGAAACCGATAAAGCGCCGGCGCAGGCGGCGCGCCACGGCGCCGGTCGTGCCGGTACCGCAGAACGGGTCGAGCACGAGATCGTCCGGCCGCGACGCCGACAGCAGCACGCGCGCAAGCAGCGCTTCCGGCTTCTGCGTCGGATGCAGCTTCTTGCCGTCGCTTCCCTTCAGCCGCTCCTCGCCGGTGCAGAGCGGGATGAACCAGTCGGAGCGCATCTGAATATCGTCGTTGCCCGCCTTGAGCGCCTCGTAGTTGAACGTATAATTGCGCTTGGCGGCATCGCGCGCGGCCCAGATCATGGTTTCGTGCGCATTGGTGAAGCGCCGGCCGCGGAAATTCGGCATCGGATTGGATTTGCGC
This sequence comes from Xanthobacteraceae bacterium, assembly GCA_049796395.1. GTDB lineage: Bacteria > Pseudomonadota > Alphaproteobacteria > Rhizobiales > Xanthobacteraceae > BOG-931. The sequence goes on along the minus strand of JBARER010000349.1, from coordinate 382 downwards.
CAGACGATGTCGTTGAGGATCCAGAAGCCGAGGTCCTGGAGCACCGTGCCGACACGGAAAATATTATGGTAGGAGCCGATCACCCACAGCGTTGCCGAAGGTTTCATCACCCGGCGGGCGGCCATCAGCCAGGCGCGGGTGAAATCGTCATAGGCGGAGAAGCTGGAAAACTTGTCCCAATCGTCATCGACTGCGTCGACGCGGGAATCGTCGGGCCGCTTGAGATCGCCTTGGAGCTGCAGATTATACGGCGGGTCGGCGAAAACCAGATCGACCGACTGCGCCGGCAGCTTTGTCATCTCGGCAACGCAATCGCCGACGACGATGCGCGCGGGGGCTGCGGACGCGGCAGATTCAAAACACACGCGGGGCGTCCTGACGG
>JBARER010000348.1:0-10176 GCA_049796395.1 Xanthobacteraceae bacterium | reverse complement strand
CATCTCGGCGAGTTCGTCGACGATCGCCAAGGCCAGTGCTTGCTTAGACGGGAAGTGAAAATACATTGCCCCTTTGGTAAGTTCGGCCTCCGCCAGGATGTCATCGAGGCTGACCATGCTGTACGAGCGGCGGGCGAACTGGCGTGATGCGGCGGCGATGAGTCGTTCGCGTGTGGTGTCGGCTCGCCGTTCGCTGGCCTCAGTCATCGCCTCACCCGTCTAGTCGCAGTCGCCGCGCAGCGGGCGATCTCTGCACGCCCAGGCAATTCCGCCACCGACGCCGTCCCTTCAATAAAGGGGGTGGTCCCACCGGCTGTGCGGACCCGCCGGGGAACGGCGCTGTGCGTCGAGGTCATTCACCGGTCCGCGGCCTGCTCTGGGTCGTGCATCCCACGTTTACTTATGCTTTGTATCTTACTAGAAGACAATCAGTTTGCCACGGGGCTTTACTTATGTCTAATAGTATGCATTCTGCCTCCGGCTCGTACCACTATTCTCCCGCGTTCGGCCTCGATGCGGTACCGGAGGTTGGCGGCCTGGTGCGCCCTCGTTTGCGGCGTCGTCGCCCGACGATGGGGTGCCTGGCGCCGTACGGGCGGCGGCGGTTCCGCGAGGCCCACATTTCGCTCGACGCTATGACCACCGGACCGGCGATACGGACCTACAACGTCATGCTGATGGAGGGCCGCCGTCTCGGTGCCGGGCTGATTGCGATCGGATCGTGATACGCTCGTGCCATGCAGGATGCGTTCGCCCATTGCGCGGAGCTTGTCCGCAACGCCGATCGCGATCGCTTTCTCGCCACGCTATTCGCGCCGGCCGAGCATCGCGATGCGCTCCATGCGCTTTATGCTTTCAATCTCGAAATCGGCCGCGTGCGCCAGGCGGCCCGCGAGCCGATGCCCGGCGAAATTCGTCTGCAATGGTGGCGCGAGGTCGTCAGCGGCGAGCGGAGCGGGGAGGCGGGCGCCAATCCCGTCGCGGCGGCGTTGCTCGACGCCATCGCGCGCTATCGCTTACCGGCATCCACGCTGACCGATGTCATCGAAGCGCACCGCTTCGACCTTTATGACGAGCCGATGGCGACCGTCGCCGATCTCGAGAATTATGCGCGGCGGACGTCAGCGGCGGTCATCGATCTCGCGGCGCAAATCCTTGGCGTGCAAGCACCGGCGGTCGCGGAGCCCGCTGGCGTCGCTTTGGCCATTGCCGGTCTCCTTCGTGCCTTGCCGCTGCATGCGGCGCGGCGCCAGCTCTATGTTCCGATCGAACTCCTGCAAAGGCACGCGGTAACTGCAGAGGCCGTATTCGCATGCCAATCTTCCGACGGCTTGAATGCGGCGCTGGCCGAGGTGCAGGACCTTGCCTGGCAGCATCTTGCGGCGGCGCGCCATGCGCTGCCAACTCTGCCGCCGCAGGCGCTCTCGGCCGTGCTTCCGGTCGCGTTGGTGCGGCCGTCGCTCAACCGATTGCAGCGAAGCGATGCCTTTGCGCCCGGAGAAGTCCCGTCATGGCGGCGGCAATGGCTGATCTGGCGCGCCGCGCGCAATCCGGCGCGGATTGCAGCTTAAGGATGAAGCAGGAGCTTTTGCGCCCGCCAGTTCAACAGCTCGCCGGCCCATACGACATTCTCGGACGGGCAGGCGAGTTCATGGACCCAGCCGAATTGCTTGAGTTGCTTACCGCTTTCGCCGAGCATGCCAAGCACGTGGCCGTCGAGCGAGAGCTTGTAGATGCGGCCCGGCCACGCATCGGCGCTGTAAAGCACCTGGTTCGGCCCGGGTGTGATGCAGATCGTCCAGGGCGAACCAGGCGCCATCGTTCCGTTCGCGCCCGTCGCCTCGTTCGGAATAGCACCGATTGCCGGGCGGGCGCCCGGCGGCACCGGCACATCGATCACAATCTGGCGCTCGAAATTGCCGTCGCTGTCGAACACCTGGATGCGGTGATTGCCGCGGTCCGCGACATACACGTTGTTCTTTGCGTCCACTGCAATCGAATGCGGCGTATTGAACTGGCCGGGTCCCGTGCCGCGCTCGCCCCACGATTTGAGCCAGTTGCCGTTCTTGTCCACTTTGGCGACGCGCGAATTGATATAGCCGTCGCTGATATAGGTGTTATCGGCGGAATCAAAGGCGACGTCGGTTACCTGCCGGAAGCGGCCAGGCTCGGCGGGAAGCGGCGGATTGGGGTGCTTCAACGGGCCGGTGCTTTCGTCGGAGGCTTCCTGCTTGCGTCCGAAGACCATCGCGACACGCCCATCGGGGGTGAACTTTATCACCATGTCCGAGCCTTTATCGGTGACCCAGATGTTGTCGTGCCGGTCGATTTTGACCATGTGGGCGAACGACCAAGCATACAAGTTATGACCAATCTCTCGCAGGTATTTGCCGTCCGGGCCGAATTCGAGAAGCTGCGCCGCCGTCGCGGCATAGGCCGGGCCGGTAGAATTGCCGCGGGTGAGGACAAAGATGTGGCCCTTGGAGTTGACCGCGATGCCGCTGACCTCGCCTAAATACATGTTGTCCGGCAGCTTGAGCGGATCGGGCACCGAGTCGAAACTGATGCTCGGTGGCGTCTGCTGTTGCGCAAATGCCGGCGTGCACAGCAGAATGAAAAATCCGATGAGCCAACTGCGCATGGTGTCCCCCCTGTCTCGACTTTGTCGCCCGGACGGCCGCGCTAACGTGGCGGCGCCGGTGCCCAAACCGTTCGTGCCATTATATTGAATATATCGAGCGGCGCACAGGCGCGTTGCGAATTTTCCGCCGGTCAAAACGCAAAGCGGTCGCGTAAGTTTCGCCGCTCCGACACGATCCGTCCGACGACGGCGCGTTCGGCGTCGGTCTTGATCAGCGGATCGATAAGATCGAGCTGATTCAGTGCCACCAGTTCGAGAATCTCGTTGCGCACGTCGCCTTGCGCATTGCGCGGCAGGGCGTCGACGACCTGCAGATGCTCAGGTTTCGCGGCCCCCAGATGATCGAGCAGATCCCGCTCGCCGGCGCTGCCCTCGACAAAAGCATAAAGGCCGGTGCCGGCGCGGCGGTCAGGATAGGGGACAATGGCAACGTCGCGGACCAGCGGATGCGCTCGCAGCCGCGCGGCAATGGCCGGCGCCTCGTGAATGAAGCGCACACCGCGGCCCTCGCGGTCGGTGAAATTGAGGCCGCGGGTGATGGCGTAATAGACCTTCTTGCCCGTCGCCATCCAGGCGCGGGTGATAAAGCTCTTGCGCGCTAGCACGCGGCGTTCCGCGGCGGTCAGTGCCTCGGGGACGTAACTGCGTTTGTGCTTGAGGAGATGGCGTAGGTCTTCGTAGCGCGCCAGACGGAACAGCGCGTTGCGGCGGCGAAAGCAGGCGGCAAGCTGAAAATCGGTAAGACAGGCGCGGCCATGTCCGTCGTCTTGGACGTATAGGTTACGGGCGTAGAGCCAGTTCTGTTCCTTGGCGAGGTCGTTGTGCGCGATGCCGGCGCGATGCAGTTTTCGCAATGCCGCTTTGGCTGAGCGGAAATAGGCGGCGTCGCCATGTGGCTTGGCGATATGCAGCGGCACGCCGTCGATCCAGCCGCGCACCAGCGCGTGCTTTCCGGCATACAACAGCGGCGGCGCGATGCCGAGACTGCCGGCAAGGGCGAGCGCGCGGCGCTCGCGGCGGAACAGTTCGTAGGCCACGATGCGGCTCCACCACGGCACGCCGTCGAGCCGGCGCAGCACAGCGTCGACTTCGCCCTCATCGGTGCGAAAGCGGCCGCGTTCGATGGTGGAAAACACATCGCGTTTGAGCACCACGCCGGAATGCCAGCGGCCGCCCAGCTCCTTGGGACTGTCGTTTATGTGTTCTTCCAACATGAAATTGATTATTCCGCAGCCGCCGGCAATCCGCCTGCGAGCCAGGCGTCGAGATCGCTCAGCGCACGCGTGCACAGCATGCGCTTTCTGACGGTGGCTTTGGCGGGACCATGCAACCGCTTGCCGTCAGCGTCTTTCGCCGGCAGCCGCGACGGCGGCGGGAACAGGCCGAAATTGACGTTCATCGGCTGGAACGAACTCGGACCCCTATCGATGGTTTCGATGTGTCCGCCGGTGATGTGGTTGAGGAGCGCCCCATGCGCCGTCGTTGGCGGCGGCAGCAGCAGCACCGGCTCGCCAAGCCGATCCGCGGCCGCAAAGCGGCCAGCCAGAAGGCCGATGGCCGCCGACTCCACGTAACCTTCGCAGCCCGTGATCTGCCCGGCGAAACGCCAGCGCGGCATTGCTTTGAGCCGCAAGGTCGCATCAAGGAGCGATGGCGAGTTGAGAAAAGTGTTGCGATGCAGGCCGCCGAGTCTGGCGAATTCCGCGTTGGCGAGGCCTGGGATGGTCCGGAAAATGCGCGTCTGCTCGCCATGTTTGAGCTTGGTCTGGAAGCCAACGATGTTGAACAAGCTGCCGAGCTTGTTGTCCTGGCGCAATTGCACCACGGCATACGGCTTGGTCTGCGGCTGGCGTGGATCGGAAAGGCCGAATGGCTTCATCGGTCCGTGGCGCAGCGTCTCGCGGCCACGCTCGGCCATGACCTCGATCGGCAGGCAGCCGTCGAAATAGGGCGTCGATTTTTCGAAATCGCGGAAGTCCACTTTGTCGCCGGCGATGAGCGCATCGACGAAGCCGTCATACTGCTCGTGCGTCAAAGGGCAATTGATGTAATCGGCGCCCGAGCCGCCGGGGCCGGCCTTGTCGTAGCGCGACTGAAACCAGGCGACCTCGAAATCGATCGAGTCGCGATGAACGATCGGCGCGATGGCGTCGAAGAACGACAAAGCATTCTCGCCGGTGACGTTGCGGATCGTCTCGGCGAGCGCCGGCGAGGTGAGTGGGCCGGTGGCGACGATGACGCTGTCCCATTCCGCCGGCGGTTCGGCGATTTCACTGCGGTCGATGGCGATCAGCGGTTCGGCTTCCAGTGCGGCGGTGACCGCCGCGGCAAAGCCGTCGCGGTCGACGGCGAGCGCGCTGCCAGCCGGCAGCTTGTGATGGTCAGCGGTTGCCATCGCCAACGAGCCGAGGCGCCGCATCTCGGCATGCAGAAGCCCGATGGCGCTGCCTTCGGCATCGTCGGAGCGGAACGAGTTGGAACAGACCAGTTCGGCGAAATGGCTGGTTTTGTGCGCGGCGGTGCCGCACGAAGGACGCATCTCGTGTAGCACCACGGACACGCCGCGCCGGGCGAGCTGCCAAGCGGCTTCCGAGCCCGCAAGGCCGCCGCCGATGACATGAACTGGCCGGAAAGAGCGCATAAGCCCATTTCCTTAAGCGCATCGCGCTTGGCCGGCAATGAGGCCGCATGCGAGTGGAGTTGGCGCAAAAAGGCCCATCTGCTATAGGCGGGAACTTGATCGCCGCCCCTATGAAGCGAGTTCCCAATGTCTGTTGACGCCGCGACCGTCCGCCGTGTGGCGCATCTGGCGCGAATTGCCGTCGCCGAGGACGAGGTTGAGAACCTGCGCGGCGAGCTCAACGCCATTCTCGCCTTTGTCGGGCAACTCGGCGAGGTTGACGTCGCGGGCGTCGAGCCGATGACGTCGGTCACGCCGATGGCCATGAAGACGCGCGAGGATAAGATCACCGACGGAGGCATTGCCGACGACATCATCGCCAATGCGCCCGCTCACGAGCACCACTTCTTCCTCGTCCCCAAGGTGGTGGAATAGCCATGTGCCTTGCCTGTGAACAAGATGCGATCTGGCTCGCCTATCTCGATAGCCAGGGTCTTCTGAAGCCGGACGATCCGGCTGCTGTCGATGCGCTGTTTTCGGCATTTCCGGTACAGCCGCTGCCGGTGCAAGCCGATTGGGACGCGCCAACGCCGGACGCGCCCGCCGCCACGGCTGCGAAGAAAGCGGCAAGGGCCAAAGCAAAACCTGCCGCGAAGAATCCATTTTCCTGCGACGATCCTACTGTCGAATGACCGATCTCACGGCGCTCACCTTGGCGCAGGCGCGCGACGGCCTCCGCAAGAGACAGTTTTCCGCGCTTGAACTGGCCGAGGCTCATCTCGCAGCGGTCGAGCGCGCGCACGCACTGAACGCGTTTGTGCTGGAGACGCCCGACCGTGCACGCGGGATGGCGCGCGCGTCCGACGCGCGCTTGGCGAAAGGCGAGGCGGGGCCGCTCGAAGGCCTGCCGCTCGGTATCAAGGATTTGTTTTGTACCGCCGGCACCAGGACGACGGCATGTTCTCATATTCTTGACGATTTCATTCCGACTTACGAGTCGACCGTCACCGGCAATCTGTGGCGCGACGGCGCGGTACTCCTCGGCAAGCTCAACAACGACGAATTCGCCATGGGATCGTCGAACGAGACGTCTCATTTCGGTCCCGTCGTCTCGCCATGGCGGCGGCGAGGGTCGGACGCGGCGCTTGTGCCGGGCGGCTCTTCCGGGGGTTCGGCGGCGGCGGTCGCCGCCGAACTCTGTGTCGGCGCTACCGGCACCGACACAGGTGGCTCGATCCGCCAGCCGGCGGCGTTTTGCGGTGTCGTCGGATTAAAGCCGACCTACGGCCGCTGCTCGCGCTGGGGCATCGTCGCCTTCGCCTCGTCGCTCGATCAGGCCGGCCCGTTTGCGCGCACGGTGCACGACTGCGCCATTTTATTGCGTTCGATGGCCGGCAACGATCCGAAGGATACGACCTGCATCGATCTTCCGGTACCCGATTACGAAAAGGCGGCTGGCGGCTCCGTCAAGGGCATGCGCATCGGCATTCCGAAGGAATACCGGATGCCTGGAATGGCGGCGGAAATCGAACAACTGTGGCAGCAGGGCGCGCAGTGGCTCAAAGACGCCGGCGCTGAACTTGTCGATGTTTCGTTGCCGATGACCAAATACGCGCTGCCTGCCTACTACATCGTGGCGCCGGCCGAGGCATCGTCGAATCTCGCCCGCTATGACGGCGTGCGCTACGGCCTGCGCGTGGCCGGCCGCGACGTCATCGATATGTATGAAAAGACCCGCGCCGCGGGCTTCGGCAAGGAAGTGCGCCGCCGCATCATGATCGGCACTTATGTTTTGTCCGCCGGCTATTATGACGCCTATTACCTGCAGGCGCAGAAAGTGCGCAGCCTGATCAAGCGCGATTTCGAAGCGTGCTTCGCCAATGGCATTCACGCCATCCTGACGCCGACGACGCCCTCGGCGGCATTCGCTATTGGAGAAAAGGGGCGCGCCGATCCGATCGAAATGTACCTCAACGACGTCTTCACGGTGACGGTGAACATGGCCGGCCTGCCGGGTATCTCGGTGCCGAGCGGCCTCGATGCGCAGGGCTTGCCGCTCGGGCTGCAATTGATCGGCCGCCCATTCGAAGAAGAAACGCTGTTCTCGCTCGGTGTCGTTATCGAGCAGGCGGCCGGCAGTTTTCACCCCGAGCCGTGGTGGGGCTGATTTTCCGAAAACAAGCGCAAACGCGCGCCATCCGTTCACGTGCCCCGTGATTGAACGACTTTCGGCACCGGCTGGTCGATGCGCGCGGAGGGGTTGACGGTTTCGCTTCGGCTGCGCGGTAATGCCTCCGGGTGCTCGCGCTGCAGGAAGCCGATCAGCTTCTCGCGCACCTCGGCGCAGAGGTTGGAGGTATTAGCGGCATTATCGGCGCTCAGGAGCACGCGAACTTCGATCGTCTGCGCGCTGGCATTGGTGACCTGCACGTTGACGACTTTACCGGTCCCCTGCTGCGATCCGGCGACGATCTCCTTGGCTTTCTCGCGGATGCGCTCGATCGGGGCCGCATAGTCGAGGTAAAGCAAGACGTAGCCCATATTGGCGGCCGCCTGCCGCGTCCAGTTGTAGAACGGCTGCTGGATGAAGAAATTAAGCGGCACGATCAGGCGGCGCAAATCCCACAGCCGGATCACGACATAAGTGGCGTTAATTTCCTCGATCCAGCCGTATTCGTTTTGCACGGTTACGGCGTCTTCCAGCCGGATCGGCTGCGTCACTGCAATCTGGATGCCGGCGATCATATTGCTCAGCACCGGCTGGGCGGCGAGACCGAAGACCACGCCGGCGGCGCCGGCGGAGGCGAACAGGCTCACGCCGTATTGACGGACCGCCGCGAAAGTCATCAGCGCAAAGCCGAGCGTGACCAGAACGATCACGGTATCGAGCGCCCGCATCAGTACGCGGACCTGGGTGAGGTGCTTGCGCGCCAGAAGATTGTCTTCGACGTCGATGCGGAAATTGAGCAGATAAAGGTCGGAGCCGATATGAACGACGGTCAACGCGATCCAGCCGAGGAGGCAAATCGTCGTCAAAGCAAGCACCCGGACCAGCAAAGACTTAGTGTCAGGTCCGAGCGGCGCGGTCGGCAGCGCAATGGCGAGCGCAACGAGCAGCAGCGCCAACCGCGTCGGATTTTTGGTCGCCCTCAGGATCGTCTGCAGATAGGGCCGCCGTCCGTGAAAAAGCCGATTGAGCGACGCCAGAATTGCCGCGTGAATCAGCCATGCTGCCGCCAGCGCGCCCGCCAAGATGATAAGCGAGACGGCCCAGGGCGGCACGAACGACAACGCGTTGCCGAAATCAATCAACTTGATTTGAATATTTTGCAGAATCTTGTCCCATGAAATGCCGCGTAGCTCCTTCGAATACGGATGAAAACGCCCGAGAATTCAAGCAGTTTCATCGCTATTTGACGTGGAATCGGCGCCGTTCTCCTGGACACGCGCATTGCAAACTGGCATTAGGGCCGCGATGAAATTTTGGTGAGCTGGCGGCGATGAAGACCTTTCTGCTGCGGTTATTCACTTGGTGGAATGGCCAGACCTTCGGCACGCAGTGGTCGACGTGGCTCTACGGCGAGTTTGTTGGCGACGACGAATTCGGCAATCGCTATTACCGGACCAAGGGCGGCAAGATCGATCCGGCACTCCTCTTTGAGCGTCGCTGGGTGATTTACCGCGGCGTCGCCGAGGCCTCCACGGTGCCGCCGAGCTGGCACGGGTGGCTGCATCACGTCGTCGATATTCCGCCGACGCAGGAAGACGCAAAGGCATACCCGTGGGAGAAGCCGCATCGGCCGAACCTGACCGGCACGCCGGCCGCCTACCGGCCAAGCGGGTCGACGCTGGCGCAGGGCCGCCGGCCGAAGGCGACCGGCGACTACAAGGCGTGGGTTCCCTAAAACGTCAGAGGTCGATCGGGGTCAAGGCGTTACGGCCGATCTCCACTGCGATCCCTGGTTTTGCCTTATTCGACATGTTAACGGGGCTGGGCGCGGGAAGCGCCTCCAAGCAGCCGCACAGGGTTTATGCTCCGAATCGCCGCACTCATCGTCCTGATCGGCGTGACGCTGACCGCTGGGCCGGTCGAGGCTCAGTTCGGCAATACCTACGATTCGCCGCCGCGGCCGCCGGCCGATATCCCGAACACAGGCTTCCCGCCGCAACCGCCTCCTGTCGGCTATCCCGGACAATATCCGGCGCAGCAGCAATACCCGGCTCAGCAGCAATACCCGGCGCAGCAGCAATATCCGGCGCAGCAACAGCCCGCTGCGCAGCAGCAGCGTCCGCCAGCACCGAGCCCGGTAGCACGCGCTCCTTCGGGCATACAGGCGCAACCTTTGCCACCGCCTCCTGGCGCTTCGGTCGCACCCGCGGCGGCAAATCGAGGGAACCCAGCGCCGTCGGCGGCTCCTGCGGGTACGGCGGCCGCACCGGCGCCGGTCAATCCGTCGGCACCGCAACAGGCCAATACCGCCCCAGCCGTCACTTCGCCCGGCCAGGAAGACGATACGACCGTGGTCGATACGCCGACCGAGAAGATCGAGAACGGCCGCGCGGAATTTGCGGGCCTCGACAAGATCACCGGCCGCACCATCAAATTCGATTCCGCAATCGGCGAAACGGTGCAATTCGGTGCGCTGCAGGTCACCGCGCGGGCCTGCTATACGCGGCCGCCGACCGAGCCGACAAACACCGACGCCTTCGTGGAAGTCGATGAGGTGACCCTGCAAGGCGAGATCAGGCGCATCTTCACCGGCTGGATGTTTGCGTCGAGTCCCGGATTGAATGCCGTCGAGCACCCTATTTACGACGTTTGGCTTACCGGCTGCGCCCAGCCGTTGACGGGCCCGGTCGCGGAATCGACGCCGATGCCGCCGCCACCCGGCACGCCCGGGCCGGTCGCTGATCC
>JBARER010000347.1:0-2873 GCA_049796395.1 Xanthobacteraceae bacterium | reverse complement strand
ATGGGTTTTTGCGCTTCTCGCTGCCGATGTTTCCGGAGGCCTCGCACCATCTGGCGCCGCTCATTTACGCGCTGTCCGTCATCGCCATCATCTACACGTCCCTGGTGGCGCTGATGCAGGAAGACGTGAAAAAGCTGATCGCCTATTCATCGGTCGCGCATATGGGCTTTGTCACCATGGGGATCTTCGCGGTGACGGCGCAGGGAGTGGCCGGCGGCATTTTTCAGATGATCTCGCATGGCATCGTCTCCGCCGCGCTGTTCCTGTGCGTTGGCGTGGTCTACGACCGCATGCATACCCGCGAGATCGCCGCGTACGGCGGGCTCGTCAACCGCATGCCGCTATACGCTTTCGTCTTCCTAATATTTTCGTTGGCCAATGTCGGACTGCCGGGCACGTCGGGCTTCGTCGGCGAATTCTTGACGCTGATCGGCACCTTCCGCGTCAATACTTGGGTGGCGACGCTGGCGACGGTAGGCACCATCCTGTCGGCGGCCTATGCGCTATGGCTCTACCGCAAGGTCATTTTCGGCAAGCTGGAGAAGCCGAGCCTCGCCGCCATCCGCGACATTGGCTGGCGCGAGATCGCCATTTTGACGCCGCTGGTGGCGTTGACCATTTTGTTCGGCATTTACCCGAAGCCGGTGCTCGACATGTCGTCGGCGTCGGTGACCCAATTGATCGATAACTACCATCATGCGCTGAGCGCCGTGCAGACGGCGGCGTTGACCAAGTAAGACCGCAGGATTCCATGGACAGCACGCATCTTGCCAGGCTCCTTCCGCTTTTGCCGGAGATAATCGTCGGCGGCGGCGCCATGGCTTTATTGATGGCGGGTGTGTTCCGCGGCCGCCCCACCCGCGCGATCGATTACGCCGCCATCGCCATCTTGGCGATCGCCGGCGTCGCGCTGTTGCTGCTGCCGGCCGGCAAGCTGACGGGGTTCAACGGCAGCTTCGTGGTCGACGACTTTGCCCGCTTCCTCAAGATATTGGCGCTGTTCGGTTCGGCGGCGGCCATCCTTCTGTCGCTTGATTACGCCGAGCGCGAGCATCAGTACCGGTTCGAAACCTCCGTGCTCATCCTGTTGTCGACGCTCGGCATGATGATGCTGATTTCGGCGGCCGACCTGATCGCGCTTTATCTCGGGCTCGAATTGATGAGCCTGCCGCTCTACGTCGTCGCGGCGAGCAACCGAGATAATCTGCGCTCGACCGAGGCCGGGCTGAAATATTTCGTGCTCGGCGCGCTGTCGTCGGGCATGCTGCTTTACGGTGCGTCACTGACCTATGGCTTTACCGGAACGGTGAGCTTTGCCGGCATTGCACATGTGGCGGGGCAGGGCGGACCGAATATCGGGTTGATCTTTGGCATCGTCTTTCTGTTCGCCGGTTTCTGCTTCAAGGTGTCGGCCGTGCCTTTCCATATGTGGACGCCGGACGTCTATGAAGGCGCGCCGACGCCGGTTACGGCCTTCTTCGCCGCCGCGCCGAAAGTGGCGGGTATCGCCATGTTCGTGCGCGCGGCCATCATGGCGTTTCCCGGAGTCACCGGCGAGTGGCAGCAGATCGTCGTGTTCGTCTCCATCGCCTCGATGGCGCTCGGCGCCTTCGCCGCGATCGGCCAGCGCAATATCAAGCGGCTGATGGCCTATTCGTCGATCGGGCATATGGGCTTTGCCCTGATCGGGCTCGCCGCCGGCACGTCGGAGGGCGTGCAAGGGGTGCTCGTTTATATCGCGATCTACATCACCATGACGCTGGGTGTGTTCGCCGTGATCCTATCGATGCGCCGCTCAACCGGGATGGTGGAATCGATCGACCAGTTCGCCGGCCTGGCGCGCACGCATCCGGCGACGGCATTTTTCATGGCCATGCTGTTGTTTTCCATGGCCGGTATCCCGCCGCTTGCCGGGTTTTTTGCAAAATTCTACGTGTTTCTCGCCGCGATCAAGGCCGGCCTTTACATACTGTCTGTCATTGGCGTGCTGACGAGCGTGGTCGGCGCTTATTATTATCTGATGATCATCAAGCTCATGTATTTCGACGAACCGGCGGAAAGCTTCTACAATATGCCGTATGAACTGCGCGTCGTGCTGGCGGTGTGCGGCCTGTTCAATATCCTGTTCTTTGTCTATCCGGGGCCGCTTATCAGCGTCGCCAGCGCCGCCGCGCAATCTTTGTTCTAGAGCGCAATTGTTGCAAATGGAATGGTTTGACGCTCTAGCATTTTGGTGGAGCATGATCTTTTCGGAAAACCGGTTTCCACTTTTCCGGATCATGCTCTAATGCAGCTTGACCCGATAGCGATCGCGGCTGGCGTGCGGCTGGAAACTCACGCCAGCGTGGGTTCGACCAACAAGGAAGCGCGCCTGCGCGCAGTGCGCGGCGACGCCGCGCCGCTGTGGATTACCGCGGTGACGCAAACCGAGGGCCGCGGCCGAATGGATCGCGCCTGGGCGTCGCCGCCCGGTAATCTCTACGCAAGCCTGTTATTGCGCGAGCCGGCGTCGCCCGAGCGGGCGCCGGAACTCGGTTTTGTCGCCGCCTTGGCGGTGCGCGACGCGGTGATCGCCGAAGCTGCGGCGCTTGCACCGCAGCTGGCCTTCAAATGGCCGAACGATCTGCTTCTTGCCGGTAAAAAATGCGCCGGTATTTTGATCGAAGGCGAGGTGGGCGTCGATAATCGCGTGAACGCTATCGTCGGCATCGGCGTCAATTGCGCAAGCCATCCGGACAACACCGCCTATCCGGCGACAGATCTTACAGCCCACGGCGCCGCCATCGCTCCGGAGCGCCTGTTCCGGCAGCTTTCCGCCGCCATGTGCCGCCGCCTTGCGATATGGGACCGCGGGCACGCTTTCTCCGCTATTC
>JBARER010000346.1:0-17044 GCA_049796395.1 Xanthobacteraceae bacterium | reverse complement strand
TCATCAACGAGCCGACCGCGGCCGCGCTTGCCTACGGTCTCGACAAGCAGAAGACCGGCACCATCGCGGTCTACGACCTCGGCGGCGGCACGTTCGATATTTCGATTCTCGAAATCGGCGACGGCGTGTTCGAGGTGAAGTCGACCAACGGCGACACCTTCCTCGGCGGCGAAGACTTCGACATGCGGCTGGTCGGCTATCTCGCCGACGAGTTCCAGAAGGAGCAGGGCATCAACCTGCGCAACGACAAGCTCGCCTTGCAGCGCCTGAAGGAAGCCGCCGAAAAGGCCAAGATCGAATTGTCGTCGACCACGCAGACCGAGATCAACCTGCCCTTCATCACGGCGGACCAGACCGGTCCGAAGCATCTGACGATGAAACTGACGCGCGCCAAGTTCGAGGCGCTGGTCGACGATCTCGTGCAGAAGACCATCGAGCCCTGCCGCAAGGCGCTGAAGGATGCCGGCCTCACCGCCGGCGAGATCGGCGAAGTGGTGCTGGTCGGCGGCATGACCCGCATGCCGAAGGTGCAGGAAGTCGTGAAGCAATTGTTCGGCAAGGAGCCGCACAAGGGCGTCAATCCGGACGAAGTCGTGGCCGTCGGCGCCGCGATTCAGGCCGGCGTGCTGCAAGGCGACGTCAAGGACGTGTTGCTGCTCGACGTGACGCCGTTGTCGCTCGGCATCGAGACGCTGGGCGGCGTGTTCACCCGGCTGATCGACCGTAACACCACGATCCCGACCAAGAAGAGCCAGGTGTTCTCCACCGCCGAGGACGGCCAGACCGCGGTGACCATCCGTGTGTTCCAGGGCGAACGCGAGATGGCGTCGGATAACAAGATCCTCGGCCAATTCGATCTGGTCGGCCTCCCGGCGGCGCCGCGCGGCGTGCCGCAGATCGAGGTCACTTTCGACATCGACGCCAACGGCATCGTCAACGTGTCGGCCAAGGACAAAGGCACCGGCAAGGAGCAGCAGATTCGCATCCAGGCGTCGGGCGGACTGTCCGAGACCGACATCCAGAAGATGGTCAAGGACGCCGAAGCCCACGCCGAAGACGACAAGAAGCGCAAGGCGCAGGTCGAAGCCAAGAACCATGCCGAAGCCCTGGTCCATTCGACCGAGAAAACCTTGGCCGAGCACGGCTCCAAGGTCGGCGAAGGCGAACGCCGCGACATCGAGAACGCGATCGCCGACCTCAAGGAAGCTTTGAAGGGCGACGATGCGGAAGCGATCACGGCGAAGGCCAATACGCTGGCGCAAGCTTCGATGAAGCTTGGCGAGGCCGTTTACAAGCAGTCCGCCGAGCCGCCGCCGGGCGGTGGCGATGCAGCCGGCGGCGCCGAGGACAAGAAGGAAGACGTCGTCGACGCGGAGTTCACCGAGGTCGACGACGACAAGAAAAATAAAAAGTCCGCGTAATTGAACGGCGGATATTGATGCGCACGCCCCTCACCATAGTCCCTTCCCCGAAAGGGGAAGGGTTTGGCAGGGGGCTCTTTCCGGGAAGATGCAATTCAAGCCGCGGCGCGGATCGGGCGAGGCGAGCTGTGACGCTTTGCATGCGTAGCAACCATTCCCACATTTCTCTCGGTTAGAGATTCGGCGATGGCCAAGCGCTGCTACTACGAATCCCTGTCTCTCGAACGCACGGCGAACGACGGCGAGATCAAAGCCGCCTTCCGCAAACAGGCGATGGTCTGCCATCCGGATCGCAATCCGGGCGACCAGGACGCCGAGCATCGCTTCAAGGAAATCAACGAGGCCTACGAGATCCTCAAGGATCCCAACAAGCGGGCGGCCTACGACCGGTACGGCCATGCGGCGTTCGAGCAGGGCACGGGTGCCGGCGCGCCGGGTTTTGGCGCCGATTTCGGCACCGCCTTCTCCGACCTGTTCGAAGGCATATTCGGCATGTCGACCGCGCGCGGTCGCGGCACCGGCCGCGAACGCGGCGCCGATCTCCGCTACAACATGGAAATCAGCCTGAACGAGGCCTACGCCGGCAAAAATGCGCAAGTCCGCATTCCGACCTCGGTCACCTGCGAGGCGTGCTCCGGTTCCGGCGCCAAAACCGGGACCAAGCCGAAAACCTGTCCGATGTGCGGCGGTCACGGCCGGGTGCGCCATGCCCAAGGCTTCTTCACGCTGGAGCGGACCTGCCCGAATTGCCAGGGCCGCGGTCAGTCGATCGACAGCCCGTGCCCGTCATGCGCCGGCTCCGGCCGGGTCACCCGCGAGCGCACTTTGGCGGTGAATATTCCAGCCGGTGTCGAGGACGGCACCCGCATCCGGCTTGCCGGCGAGGGAGAGGCCGGGGTGCGCGGCGGGCCGCCGGGCGATCTCTACATTTTCCTGTCGGTCGGCTCGCATCCATTCTTTCAGCGCGACGGCGCCGATCTGCATTGCCGCGTTCCGGTCTCCATGGTCGCTGCCGCGATGGGCGGCGACTGCGAGGTGCCGACCATCGACGGCGGCAAGACCAAAGTGAAGATTCCGGAAGGCACCCAGTCCGGCCGCCGCTTCCGGTTGCAGGGCAAGGGCATGCCGGTGCTGCGGGCGCGGCAGTCCGGCGACATGTATGTACAGGTGCTGGTCGAAACGCCGCAGAAGCTCACCAAGAAACAGCGCGACCTCCTGGCCGAGTTCGACCGCCTGTCGTCGACGGAAACCCAGCCGGAATCGTCGGGTTTCCTGGGCAAGGTCAAGGAGTTCCTTGACGGGCTTGGCGGCCGCGCCGACGCCGACTAGCGCGGTAGTGCGGCCATCGGCCCTGTATGGTCATTGCCTTCTGAATGATTTAAAACCGACACGATTTCGTCGCGTGCAGAGACTTGTGCAAGATTTTTGTGTGAAATCCTTATGCCGCTTCCGGCCCTGCAAAAATTTGAACAGAAAATCGGACGCCAGCTTCGTCTCCTCGAAGTCCGCAAGAACATTATCGAGCGCAAGATCGAGCGCCACATCCGGCTGTTTGAACAACGGCGCAACGGCATCGGCAAGAAGATCGAGCAGCAGGTCAAACAGTTCGAGCAGGCCAAGGGCATCCGCCTCGATGACGAAGTGCGCTTCATCCGCTCCTGGATCGAGCGGCCGCTGAGCATCGGCGCGGTCACGCCATCGGGCAAGGTTCTGGCCCGGACCATGGCACGCTATGTCGATCCGCAATCGACCGGGCCGGTGGTCGAATTGGGCCCGGGCACCGGGCCGATCACCGAAGCTCTGGTCGCGGCCGGGGTCGATCCGGCGCGGCTCGTTTTGGTCGAGTTCGACCCCACGTTCTGCCGCATTCTGCGCAACCGCTATCCCGAAGCGACGCTGGTGCAGGGCGACGCCTATAGCTTGCGCCGGCTTCTCGAAACGCTCCTGATCCAGCCGGCCGCCGCGGTGGTCTCCGGCCTGCCGCTGATCACCAAGCCGTTGAAGATGCGCATGCGGCTTCTGCGCGACGCCTTCGACCTGATGCTGCCGGGCGCGCCTTTCGTGCAATTCACCTATTCGGTCGCCTCGCCGGTCCCCAAGCGCTTCGGCGGATTCACTTCGGAGGCGTCCGAACGCATCTGGCTGAATATTCCGCCGGCACGGGTGTGGGTGTACCGCAAGACCTGACGACCTACCTCCGCTCGTCCCCCGCGAAGGCGGGGACCCAGTGCTAGATTCCCGCTTTCGCGGGAATGAGCGGAAGGCGCGGGACAGGCTGTCAAAATCATGCCTCCGAAAATTCTCATCATCCCCGGCTCGCTGCGCACCGGCTCGCATAACGTCCGCCTTGCCGCGCTCGCCGCCAAGGAATTGACGCTCGCCGAAGCCGACGTCACGCGCATTTCGCTCGAAGACTATCCGCTGCCGCTGTTCGACGCCGATCTGGCGGCGTCGGCCCTGCCGCGGCCGGCGGTGCGGCTGAAGCAAATGATCATGGCGCATCAGGGCGTCTTCATTACCAGCCCGGAATATTCGGCTTCGGTGACGCCACTCCTCAAAAACGCGATCGATTGGGTGTCGCGCGTGCGCGAAGGCGGCGAGCCGAGCTACGCCGCGTTCAAGCAGCGCGTCTTTGCTGTCGGTTCGGTGACCAACAGCGGCAGCGGTGGTGTGCGCTCGCTGATGGCGCTGCGGCAAATTCTGGAGCTCGGTTGCGGCGCGCTGGTCATCCCGGAGCAGGTCGCGGTGCCGCGCGCCGAGCAGGCCTTTGACGACAACGACAATCTGCGGGAGGAGGCCCCGGCCGCGGCGCTCAAGGCGATGGCGCGCCGGCTGGTGGAGTTGGCGGCGGTGATGATGCAGTAGCTCCTGTTGCGCTCGTCCCCGCGAAGGCGAGGACCCAGTCATGGTGACAAGCTCATCTGGATTCCCGCTTGCGCGGGAATGAGCGGAGTGCGCTATAACCCCGGACACAATGCAGCCAAATCCGCGCGACCGCCTGATCGTTGCCCTCGACGTGTCCTCGATCGAGGCGGCGCAGGCGCTGGTGGCGCAGATCGGCGATGCGGTCACGTTCTACAAGATCGGCTATCAACTCGCGTTCGCTGGCGGATTGCCCTACGCGCAGTCGCTGATCGATGCCGGCAAGCAGGTCTTCGTCGATCTCAAGCTGCATGACATCGGCAATACCGTGGCGCAAGGCGTCAAAAGCGTGGCGCGGCTCGGCGCCACTTTCCTTACCGTGCACGCCTATCCGCAGACGATGCAGGCGGCGGTGGAGGCGCGCGAGGGGCGATTGCGCATCCTGGCGGTCACGGTGCTGACCTCGATGGACGATGCCGACCTGAAAGACGCCGGCTACGCGACAACCGTAGCGGCGCTCGTTGCCCGCCGCGCCGCGCAGGCCCGAGATCTTGGCATCGACGGGCTGGTGTGCTCGCCGGAAGAGGCGGCGACGGTCCGCGGTATCGGCGGCGACAAGCTCTGCCTGGTGATCCCGGGCATCCGGCCGGTCGGCGCCGACAAGGGCGAGCAGAAGCGTGTCGCCACGCCGGCCGCGGCGATTGCCGCCGGCGCCGATTATCTCGTGGTCGGGCGGCCGGTGATCGCCGCGCCCGATCCGAAAGCCGCGGCCGAGGCGATCGTCGCGGAGATCATTCAGGCAACAGCCTAACGGAGCGCAAAATGGCCAAGGGCTACTGGATCGGGCGTGTCGATGTGCACAACGAGGACGGCTACAAAGCCTATGCCGCCGCCAATCCGGCGATCTTCAAAAAATTCGGCGGCCGGTTCGTGGTCCGCGCGGGAAAATACGAAAATCCGGAAGGGGCCGCCCGCTCCCGTAACGTGGTGATCGAATTTCCCGATTACGCGGCGGCGCTCGCCTGCTACCGCTCGCCGGAATATCAGGCGAACATCAAGGTGCGGCAACCGCACGCGGTCCTCGATATCATCGTCATCGAAGGCTACGACGGACCGCAGCCGTAATCGGTTTTCCGCTCGTCCCCGCGAAGGCGGGGACCCAGACTGGATTTCCGCTTACGCCGGAATGAACGCAGATAATTGCCGGCGATTTTAGGAGCGCCTCATGCCCAAAGGCTACTGGCTGCCGCAGATCGATGTCAGCAACATGGAAGGCTACAAGGCCTATATGGCGGCGACCCCGCCGGCGCATGAGAAATATCACGGCGTCGCGCTGGTCCGTGGCGGCAGGAGCGAAGTGGTGGAAGGACGGATGCGCTCGCGCGGCGTGATCCGAGAATTTCCCGACTATGCCGCGGCGCTCGCCTGCTATCGCTCGGAGGAATATCAGCGCGCCCGGCCATTGCGCCTGCCGCATTCGCAATGCGATTTCGTCATTGCCGAGGGTTTTGACGATCCGCAGCCGGTCGATTCGGCGGCCGCGCCCGGCGCCAAAAAGGGCTATTGGATCGTCCACCTCGATGTAACCGATGCCGAGGCGTATAAAGCCTATCCGCCCGCATTGCTTGCGCATCTCGCCAAATTCGGCACTCGCTTCCTGGTGCGCGGCGGGATGCGAGAGGTGCCGGAAGGAAAAGTTCGCGGACGCACCGCGGTCGTGGAATTTCCGAGTTTCGACGCAGCGTTGGCCTGCTACCGCTCACCGGACTATGGACCGATCAAAAAATTGCGCCAGGGCAATGCCGAGATCGATCTGGCGATTGTCGAGGGCTACGACGGCGCGAAGTTTTAATTCCTTGCCTGCCGCGCTATACCCGCCCCGACGGGAGACGAACCGATGACCGCGGCCAATTCCGATATGCGTCTGGTGATCGCCGGCGCCGGCGGGCGCATGGGGCGCACTTTGATCCAGGCCGTGGCCGCGACCAAGGGGCTTGCTCTGGCCGGCGCGACGGACGCGCCGGGCTCCGCCGTGATCGGCCGCGATGCCGGCGAATTGGCCGGCCTTGGCCCTAACGGCATCAATGTGACAAGCGACGTTGCGGCGCTGCTCAAAAACGCCGACGGGCTGATCGAGTTCGCCATTCCGGCTGCGACGCTGGCGTTTGCCGAACTGACGGCCGCCGCCGGCAAGGTGCACATCATCGGCACCACCGGTCATTCGGCGGAAGAGGAGGCCGTTCTCGCCAAGGCCGCGAACCGCGCCATCATCGTCAAGGCCGGCAATTTCAGCATGGGCGTCAATCTTTTGACCGCGCTGACCAAACGCGTGGCGAAGACGCTCAACCAGGATTTCGATATCGAAATCCTGGAAATGCACCACAACAAGAAAATCGACGCGCCGTCGGGCACCGCGCTGATGCTGGGCCGCGCTGCCGCCGACGGACGCGGCATCGATCTGACGCAACATTCGGCGCGCGGCCGCGACGGCATGACCGGCGCGCGAAAGCCAGGCGATATCGGTTTCGCCTCGCTGCGCGGCGGCACCGTGGTCGGCGATCACACCGTGATCTTCGCCGGACCGGCCGAGCGCATCGAGCTCACGCACCGCGCCGAAGACCGCATGATCTTCGCCCGCGGCGCGCTCGCCGCCGCGCTGTGGGCACGCAGCCAGAAGCCAGGCCTTTACGAGATGGCCGACGTGCTGGGGCTGAAGGATATTTAGTCTAGCTAGCCGCCAATCCGCTCATTCCCGCGAAAGCGGGAATCCAGCTTCTGGACTGAGGAACAAAGGCTGGGTCCCCGCTTACGCGGGGACGAGCGGCCCCCTAACTGGACGGCCTATTTCGCCCGCGCAGCCGCGTCGCTGACGATCTTGAAGGCTTCGGCAACCGCGGGATTTGCCTTCGTTATATCGGCGCCGACGCCCGACATGGTCTTGATCATTTGCGCTTCTTCGTCGGGCGGCAGGTTGACGAATTCGCCGCCGCCCGCCGTCCAGGCCTTGACGGACGCGGCCTCGATCTCTTCCGCGCTCTTATTGAAGTTGAGCGCCGTAGAGGCGGCGTCGCGGTCGATGATCTGCTGCAGATCGGGCGGCAGCGACTCGTACCATTTCTTGCTGATCTCGACGACGTAGAAGATCGCGGCATGATTGGTCATGGTGATGTATTTCGCCGCGTCAAAGAAATGCAGGCCGCTCAAGAGCTGGACGCCGGCAACCGAGGCGTCGAGCGATCCCTGCTGGAGAGCGGGCATGACGTCGCTCGGCGACATCGCCACCGGCGTGGCACCCAATTGCTTGAACGAATCCGACTGAAACTCCGATGCAAAGATGCGAATCTTCTTGCCCTTGAAATCGTCGAGGTGACGGATCGCGTTTTTGGAGATCACTTCCGACTGCTCGGCGAAACCGACGGCAACGCCGTGCAGCCCTTTGTTGGCGGCGAGTCCGAGATAGAATTTCAGCACCTGCGGATCGGCCGCGACTTTCTCCGCCTGGGGCGCGGAGGTGACGAGACCCGGCGCGGCCAGCACTTCGAACCGCTGGTCGATGCCGACGAAAAATTCGGGCGGGATGATCGCGCATTGGATGGCGCCGAACTGGGTGCCTTCGATCTGTCGCGGGATGGTCCCCAACTGGCTCGCCGGATAGAGCTGCGCCTTGATGCGGCCGCCGCTATCCTTCTCGACCGCGGCGCCGAAGGCCGCGCCATATTCATCGAGCACCGCATGAATGGTCGGCGTCGTGATCTTCATGACGTAGGTTGGAGTCTTGTCTTGCGCCTGTGCGACCCCGCAAGTCAGTGCCGAGGCCAAGGTCACAACTGCCAGGCTCAAAACGCCGGCGGCGGCGGTTGGCGCCAGTTTTTCTGGTCCGAAATTCACATCGTCCTCCCTTGCGGATCGCGTTTTTATCGGCGGAGTTGTTACAGAGGGGATCGATGTTGTCTAGGTCGCAAGTCGCCGCTTCAACCCATGCGCGGCGGCGCCCGGGCGGCGCAATCTGCGACGGGGTGAAACGCGTCCTTGATCCGTGCGGTCGGGGGCGCCTGCGACGGGTATAGGGGTCTGGCACGTTCCAGGCCGCTTGAAGTCTTAAAGTAACGTCGCGTCCGGCGCGGAGGACGTTGCTGTTGAATCGGCGCCGCACGCAATTCGGGCGGCGCCATATTCAGCAGAGACGAGGTATTCAGCGGGACGCCGGATCGTCTCTCACCAGCCGTCCGCCTTGCACCGGACGGGTGACGACGGATTGCGCGGATCGCATTGGATGTAAGCTCCTCCCGGAGCATTGGCCGCCGCCACGGCCGGAACGCTGGCAAGCAGCGTCAAGGCCAAGAGTAAAATCTCGGCCAGCAAAATGCTTCGACCTTTAAACATGACTTGGCTCTCCTTCTTCATTGCGGCAGCGCTAAGTGCCGCGCCGCTTGTGCTCGGTAGATAAGACCGCAAAGCGGGGGGCTTTATTCCCAAAATGGGGTACAGCCCTCTCGGCGGTATGCAGCCACCTCTGACTTCAATCCGATGACATCGGTGATCGGCTGTCGTGCGTCACGACGCCCAAAATGAATGGGCCCCGGAGGGGAAGTTCCGGGGCCCTTTTGCGAACCTGCCGTAGGGGGAGTTTGGGGACCGCGGCAGGTTCTGCGTCGCTAAGAATTGGCTGACGTTGGCTGCTCTAAGCCATCCAGAACGGCTTCACGGAACTCGGATTGCGCCGCTCCAATGTGAAGCCGATGTCTTTGAGGCATCGGTCGCTCAGGCTGTTGAGGTCGACATCGTCCAAGCCGCGCTGCCGGGCCAGAAAATTCAGGCTGGTCAACTTCCGAGCGATGATGGTCATGGCTGATCTCCATATCCGGCAATCCGCACCATAGGGATTCCTGCAAGAATGAAAGTGACTGGCATCACAAAAAGACGCTTTTCGCCGGGGAATTGGCTGGCGGCAAAAAAATCTTAATCCGCCTGCAATAGCGACGTGCCGGTCATTTCTTTCGGCTTCGGCAATTCCATCAATTCCAACAGCGTCGGCGCGAGATCGGCCAGCCGGCCTTCGCCGGCAAGGGCGCGGTTCTTCGCGCCGACCAGCAGCAGCGGCACCGGGTTCGTGGTGTGCGCGGTGTGCGGGCCGCCGGTCTGGGGGTCGCGCATCATTTCGCAATTGCCGTGATCGGCGGTGACCAGCAGCGCGCCGCCGGCTTTCTGGATCGCTTCGGCGATACGGCCCAGCCCGTCATCCACCGTCTCCACCGCCTTGATCGCGGCGGGCAAGCTGCCGGTATGGCCGACCATGTCCGCATTGGCATAGTTGAGCACGATGAGATCGTATTTGCCGGAAGCGATGGCGGCGACGGCCTTGTCGGTTAGCTCCGGCGCCGACATTTCCGGCTGCAGATCGTAGGTCGCAACCTTCGGCGACGGCACCATGATGCGCTCCTCGCCGGCGTAAGGTTGCTCGCGGCCGCCGTTGAGAAAATAAGTGACGTGCGGATATTTCTCGGTCTCCGCCATCCGCAACTGCGTCCGGCCGGCATCCGCCACCACTTCGCCGAGGATGTTGTGTAGCGTTTGCTGCGGGAAGATCGTGCCCATGCGCTTGTCGAGCTCGTCCGAATATTGCGTCATGCCGATCGCGGCGGCGAATTTCACCGCGCGCTTGCGCGGAAAGCCGGAGAAGTCCTTGTCCAGCATGGCGCCTAGAATCTCGCGCACCCGGTCGGCGCGGAAATTAAAGCAGAGCACGCCGTCGCCGTCCTTCATGCCGCGATAGTCGCCGATTACCGCCGGCGCGATGAACTCGTCGAATTTTTTGTTGGCATAAGCGTCGGCGATGGCCGCGCCGGCATCGGCAAAGTGCGGACCGTCGGCTTCGACGATCGCGTTGTAGGCTTTCTCGACGCGGTCCCAGCGCTTGTCGCGGTCCATGGCGAAATAGCGGCCGCACACGGTCGCGATCTTCACCGCCACCGGCAGCGCCGCGGTAAGCCGCTTGATGTCGTCGGTCGCCGACTGCGGCGGCGTATCGCGGCCATCGGTGAAAGCGTGAAGAAGCGTGCGGATGCCGGCCTGATCGAGAAGCTTGGCGAGCGCCGCGGCATGATCCTGATGCGAATGCACGCCGCCTGGCGAAACCAGCCCGAGCAAGTGACACGTGCCGCCGCCGGCTTTGAGCTTGGCGATGAGATCGGTCAGCGCCGGCGCCTGCTCGATCTCGCCGCTGGCGATTGCTTTGCCGATGCGCGGCAGGTCCTGCATCACCACACGGCCGGCGCCGATATTGAGATGACCGACTTCGGAATTGCCCATCTGGCCGTCGGGCAAGCCGACATCCTTGCCTGACGTGCGCAAAAATCCGTGCGGCACGCTTTGCCATAGCCGATCGAAGACAGGCGTCTTGGCTTGGCGGATGGCGTTATCGGCCGCTTCCTCGCGCCAGCCCCAGCCGTCGAGAATGACCAGCATCACCGGGCGGCGTTTTTGCATGGTTCTTGGTCCTCGGGCTACCAACACCGGAGGCGGTATTGCGGATCAAGGGCAGGGCGTCAATGCGCGCATCACCACTCCCTTTCCCTCGTCATTGCCGGGCTTGACCCGGCAATCCATACGGCGGAGCCGTGTTGTTGGTGAGTCAGAATGGACCCCCGGGTCAAGCCCGGGGGTGACGATTGAGAATGCGTAGGGCGCAACGCTTACGCGGCCGCCACCTGACCCGCTTCCCAGCCGAGCATGGCGCGCTTGCGCGTCAGTCCCCAGTGATAGCCGGTCAGTTCGCCGGATTTGCCGACGACGCGATGGCACGGCACGACGAAGCAGATCGGGTTTTTGCCGACCGCGGCGCCGACCGCGCGCGCGGCTTTCGGTGCCGAGATTTTGCCGGCGATGTTGGAATAGGTCGTCAATCCGCCCAGCGGGATTTCGAGCAGCGCTTCCCAGACCCGCACTTCGAAGTCGGTGCCGATCAAGACGACGCGCAGCGGCTGCTCCGCGCGCCATTGCGAGGCGTCGAAAATGCGCTGGGCGAGCGGCGCCGTTGCCGCCATGTCCTCGACATAGGTCGCCTTCGGCCAGCGGCCTTTCATGTCGGCGAGCGCTGAGCGCTCCTTGCCGGCGTCAGCGAGCGCCAGGCCGGCGAGGCCGCGTTCGGTCGCCATGACGATGGCAGTGCCGAACGGGGAAGGGTGCAGACCGTAACGAATGGTCAGGCCTTCGCCGGCCGCCTTCCATTCGCCGGGCGACATCGCTTCATGGGTGACGAAGAGATCGTGCAAGCGGCCGGGGCCGGACAGGCCGACTTCGTAAGTGGCGTCGAGCACGCTCGCGGACTCGCGCAAGAGCCGCCGCGCGCCGTCCAGCGTCAACGCCTGCAGGAACGCTTTCGGCGTGATGCCGGCCCAGCGGCGAAACAGGTGATGCAGCTCAGTCGGCGTCACGCCGGCGGCGTCGGCGATGGTTTCGATTTCGGGCTGCTCGCGCCAATGGCCGCGGATATGGCCGATGGCGCGGCGCACCACGTCATAATCGGCGGCGGCTTCGGTCAGGAGCTTCGAATCGGCAATGCGATCGGGCGACAACATGGATGCCTCCATCATTTGATCTCGATCTAATGGACCGCAGCGGTCCAAACCACCCGATTTCTGCGCCGCAGCTTGCCGATATTCACGGCCGGAAATTACATCCATAGATTGTCTAGCTAGAAAGCCCAGCGCATAATGCAAGTAACGACTGGGGCAGACCGATCCCGGTCCAGCACAAGAATTCGAGGACCGACAATGACAGCGTCGATTAACGACTTCGACGGCATTTCCATTGAGCACGAACACCTCCTTAAGTTGGTTATGGAGGGCGTTAGTGTCGCATCTGCTGCAGCAGCGGCATTGCCGCATGGTGCTGGCCGCGAATTCAGTCACATCGATTTTGCTGCGGTGTCCGCGCTCCAGACCGTCAATTCGCTACTGGCGGCTGCCAGCGCCCAGTGCACCCTAGCGCCTCCTCCTCCTGTTAACATCGACATGGTGACGGACGCTACGGGAGCATTGATCCTTCGTTGCCGGCATGCGTCGCAGCATCGCTGGAAGCTCGACGGTACAAAGATATGAGTTTTTTGAGCAGCAATGCCCTCATCGGATTGCCCGCGCTTATCGGCGTAGTTCTCGGGCTCAAGCTGTACATAACCGGTTTCGACGCAGTGTTTTACTTGTTGTTTGTTCTCGGCGTGGCGGCAATAGCGCTCAACATAGGCTACAATGTCATGCCCTGGTATCCGCGCGTTGGCGGTTATCTCATCGAATTGTGGATACTTTCAGCGATCGGCATCACTGCCTTTGCAACTGCGGCAATCACTTGGATGTCATTGAGCGGGCCGCTCGACTATATCGTTAATGCCAAGCAATTGGGCACGGAGCAGACCAAGACAATGGCTGCGGCTCTTGTCACCGCCGTTACGACTTATGTCGCGTTGGTTTGGACTAAGGATATTGGTGACGCCGAGGGTTACTTCTGGCCAAGCACGCACTTCAGAAATGCCCTGCAACAGGCCGCCGAGCAACGTACGAATCCTATCCAGAACGATACTCAAATCTATGACGCGATATATGACGACACCGTACGCGGGTACGGCGAATTAGGATGGGATTTTGGTGCCAGACGTACTCGAGCGAAGTTGTACAGTGAGTTCATTTGATCCCGCGCATTGCTCAATCGGCGGCGCGTGAGCCGCTAGCTGAGCGTGTTCCGTGTTGGTCCGCGCTTGGCTTCACCCAACGCGTTCGACAGCGCCAGCGCGAAACTTTCCTTCTCGTTCGGACCCAGGAACGCGGCGATCGGCCAGCGCCGGCCGCGCGACACTAGAAACAGCCGTTCGACGCCGAATTCCTCGTGCACGATGCGGTCGAGCCGCACCCACAGCGGATTAAGCGTGAATTCGCGCACCCGGCCGCGATGGCTGACCTGGCGCACCGTCAATTCGGACGCGGTGACGGTGACTTCCTCATAGGCCCGGGCGCTGCGGTAATTGGCGCGGAAGGCAAGATAAACCAGCAGCACGTCGAGCCCGAAAAATCCGCACACCGGCCACGCTCCCATGGCCACGAAAGCGATGCCTGCGGCAAAGCTCAAGCCGCCGAGGCAGAGCATGAAAATCACGAAGCCCTTCGGGCCGAGCGAGCGATGCGGCGTGATGACCGCCGAGAAGATTTTCGCCTCGGCGGGGACGTCCGATGGGTTGTCGCCGGTGTTGTCGCTGTCCATACGGCTCATTATACGGGAAAGATGGGGCGAAGAACCATGATGCGAAAGAAGACGGCGCGGAAGAAACAGGTGGCGAAGAAGCCGGCGCGCAAGAAGCCGGCGAAGACCACTCAAAAGCGTTTAACCGCCGCCCGGAAGGGCAATGCGGCGCGCCTCAAGCCGGCCAAGGAACAGCGCCAGGCGGACGCCAAGGCCGAGCACGGCGCCTTACCGCAGTGGACGACGGCCGAGATCGAGGAAGCGTTTCGCCGCTTCGCCGCCGCCAATCCGGACCCGCGCACCGAATTGCAGTCGATCAATCCGTTCACGCTTTTGGTCGCCGTGGTGCTATCGGCGCAAGCGACCGATGCCGGCGTCAACAAGGCGACGCCGGCGCTGTTCGCGCTCGCCGATACGCCAGCGAAAATGGTCGCGCTCGGCGAAGATAAAGTGCGCGACCTGATCAAGACGATCGGGCTGTTTCGCACCAAGGCGAAGAACGTCGTAGCGCTGTCGCGGATTCTGCTGGAGCAGCATGGCGGTGTGGTGCCACACGACCGCGAGGCGCTGGAAGCGCTGCCCGGCGTCGGCCGCAAGACCGCGAACGTCGTGCTCAATGTCGCCTTCGGCGAGCCGACCATCGCCGTCGACACCCATATTTTCCGCGTCGGCAACCGCACCGGGCTCGCCGTCGGCAAGACGCCGCTCGAAGTCGAGACCAAGCTGATGGTGGTGGTGCCGAAGAAATACCTGCTGCACGCCCATCATTGGCTCATTTTGCACGGCCGCTATACCTGCGTGGCGCGGCGGCCGCTGTGCGAAAAATGCATCATCGCCGACCTGTGCAAATGGCCGGGGAAGACGGTGAATGCTGGAACGGCGAATAGCGAGTAGCGAGATCGCGAATAGAGGCAGCGAAGGCGCGACTATTCGCTATTCGCCATTCGCGCTTCTGCCATCTTCTTCAGCGCCGTGCGGTCGAGCTTGTTGGTCGATGCGAGCGGCAACTCGTCGACGAACCAGACGAACCGCGGATGCGCGTAAGCCGGCGCGTGCATAAGCGCGAAGCGCTTGATCTCGTCGGCGTCGGCCGCCGTGCCGGACTTGCGGATGACGAAGGCGACCGGCTTCTGTCCTTTGATGTCGTCGTCGATCGGCACCACGGCCGCCTGGGCGACGCTCGGGTGGCGCTCCAGCATGCGCTCGATGTCGGCCGGATAGAGGTTCTCGCCGCCGGAGACGAACATGTCGTCGGTGCGGCCGACGAAATAATAAAAACCATTGTCGTCGCGGCGGAACACGTCGCCGGTGATGTAGAAGCCGTCGGCGGTCAGCGGCGGCGTCACGTCCGGACGGTTATGATAGCCGTTCATCAGCGCCGGACTTTTCATCTCGAGCACGCCTTGATTGGCGTCGCCGCCGGCAAGCCGCAGCGCCACCTTCGCATGCGGATAGCCGACCGAGGTTTCCGGCTGCGGCAAGCCTGCAGGATGCGGGCCGAACACCACCGGTCCGGCTTCGGTCGTGCCGTAAGCATTAGTCACCGCGGCCTGCGGCAGCGCCGCGTGCAGCGCCGTCATCAGGCTGGCACTCACCGGCGCCGAGCCCATGCGCACGAATCCCACGCTCCCCAGATCGGTGCGCGCCAAAACATCGGTCTCGCGCAGCATCATGGCGATCATCGGCGGCACCGCGGTAAGGAAGCTGCAGCGGTAACGGCCGATCGCTTCGATATAGGCGGACGCGGAAAACTGCGGCAGCAGCACGATGGTGGCGTGCGCGGCGCAGGCGAGCTTGGCCAAAGCCAGCGCGTTCATGTGATAGAGCGGCGCCGCGATCAGATAACGCTGGCGGTCGAGCCCGGGCGTGAGCCGCGTCTCCACCACCCAGATATGGCTCTGGTGCGACAGCACCACGCCTTTCGGCGTTCCGGTCGAGCCGGAGGTGTAGAGGATCATCGCCGGCTCGCGCGGTTGCGGCGCGGTCGCCACGAACGGGCCGGGATCGAGGAAGGTGTCGAACACCTCGCCAAACATCACCTGCGGGATATCCGCCGGGCAATCCTCGGCCCGCGCCGCATCGCAGAACACCAGTCTGGCGCCGGCGTCGCGCAAAATGAAATCAATCATCTCGCGCGGAAACTTGAAGTTCACCGGCACCGCGACCAGGCCGGCGCGCATGATGCCGTAATAGGCGGCAAGATATTCGGCGCGGTTGAGCGAAAGAATGGCGACGCGGTCACCGCGCAGCGATCCACGCTTGCCGAGCGCCCGCGCCACGCCGTTCGCCATGGCGTCCAGCGCCGCGAAAGAAAATTCGCGCGGGCCATCCTCGCCGCCAAGATCGATGATCGCAATCTTCGAAAGATCGCGGTCGCACGGGATGAGATCGCCGAGATTGGTGAAGCCAGCCATGCGCTCAGCGATTGGATATCTCAATTATTGTTTCGCCGTGCGCCAAAGAGCCCAGAATCGCCGTCAAGTTATCTGCGAAACGTTCGATCAGTACTCGCTTGGTGGTGTTTCCAATTCGAATCCAAATAACCGCCGGACCTTTGTTATCAAGCGCTCGCATGAGTACGAAATCCTCATCTTTGGTAATGAGCACGGCGCCGGTCGCTGCAGCATGGGACCAAATGTTTCGGTCGGAGGCTTTCGTCAGGCCGATGTCGAAAACATGCGCCGCCTCGTGCCCATGCTGCGTAAGATACGTTGCCAAGCTTGGCGGCAGCTGCGCATCGATTAGAAATCGCACGTCACGACAGCCGGATTATCGGATGATCTGATAATCTGGCTGCATATTCGAGCGATGCGGTGATGTCGTCTGCTTCGAGATAAGGGTAGTCGGCCAGAATCTCCGCCGGCGTGGCTCCCCCCGCCAAAAGTTCCAGAATATCGGTCACGCGAATTCGCTGTCCGCGAATGCAGGGCCGGCCTGCCATCACGTCCGGATCCGATGTAATTCGGTCAAGATGATTTGCCATCAGTTCATCGTCTCAAATAGGTCCATCACTACGCATAATATAGCAGAATTTCTTTCTGAGATCATCCGGGCGGTCGCATTAGCTCTTCGCCGCCGGCGGCGCGGTGAAATAGGTGCCGCGGCCGCTGGCGACGAGCTTGCCGTCCTTGTCGAAGATGTGCGCCTCGGCGGTGGCGAATTGCGAGCCGGCGCGCACCACTTTGCCGTGGGCGACGAGATCGCCGGGCATCGCCGGCCGGTGATAATCGACGCGCAGGTCGATGGTCGGCACGCCGCGCCCGGTCGCCTTTACCATCGCCCAATCGGCGGCGAGATCGATCAGCGCGGCAAGAATGCCGCCGTGGGTATAGCCGCGCTCTTTGTTGACCACCCATTCCTCGCGCCAGGTGGCCTTGATCTCGATCGAGTCGTCGCCGGCCGCGATGACGCGAAGCCCGAGCCATTGATGAAACGGCGCGCGGGTCACGATCGCCTGGATTTGTTCGAGGGTTAAATCATTGGTCATTCCACTTGCTCCTCCTTCTCCCCGCGTGCGGGGAGAAGGTTGGGAT
>JBARER010000345.1:0-5319 GCA_049796395.1 Xanthobacteraceae bacterium | reverse complement strand
GCCGTGATCCTGCGCATCCTCAATTTCGTTGTCGTCGGCATGCTGGTGCTCGCGGCGGCCTGGGTCTACCGCATCAAATTCGACGCCACCGTCCAGGCGGAGCACCTTGCCAAACTGCGCGGCGAAGTGCGGCGCGAGCACGACCAGATCGCCGCGCTGCGCGCCGAATGGGGCCAGCTCGACGATCCGGCGCGGATTGAGGCACTGGCCAAACGTTTCCTGCCGCTCAAACCCATCGCTGCGACGCAAATCGACAGCCTCGATAATCTGCCTGATCGGCCAGCGCCGGATGTCACCGCGTCTAGCGATCCGATCGGCGGGTTGATCGAGAATTTCGAGGAACCCGAGACCTTCGGCGCCACCGGAAGTCTCCCGGTCTCGCCGCCGGCGCCGCCGCCGAACGCCGCAGGCCAGCCGCCCCTTGACCCTGCCAGTGAGCCGCCGCCGCAATGAGCGTTACCGCCGATACATTCGACCTACAGCCGACCGTCGACCTACGGCCGGCCGCGCCGCGTCAACCGGAGCTGCCTTGGCGGCAGTGGCTCATTCGCAAGGCGCTGTACGGCAAGGACCTCGACCGCAGCGCCAAGGCGCGGACGCGTATCGGGCTCGCTATTCTCGGCTTCGCCGTTGTTTACATCATCATCGCCTCGCGGCTGGTGCTGTTCGCGATCCAGGCCGACGAGCACACCGCGCATCGCGTCGTCTCCAGCGACGCGGTGGCCACGGCGCGGCCCGACATCCTCGATCGCAACGGCGAGATCCTGGCGACCGACGTGCGGGTGCCCTCGCTCTATGCCGAACCGCGCCGGCTCATCGATGTCGACGAAGCGGTCGAGCAGCTCACGGCCGACCTGCCCGATCTCGACCCCAAGGAGCTGCGCGAGCGGCTGTCGTCCAAACGCGGTTTCGTCTGGCTCAAGCGCGACATCACGCCGGAGCAGGAGCGCGAGATTTACCGCCAAGGACTGCCGGGCATCGGATTTCTCAACGAGAACAAGCGCGACTACCCGAACGGCGACGAGATTTCGCATCTCATCGGCCACGTCAATATCGACAATCAGGGCATCGCCGGGATGGAGAAGTGGCTCGACGGCCAGGGGCTCGCCGCCCTGCATATGGCCGGGCTTGCCACCGACCGGCTGCAAACGCCGGTCCAGCTCGCCGTCGACCTTCGCGTGCAGCACGCGCTGCGCGACGAACTGGTCGCCGCGCGCGCGAAGTTCAACGCGCTGGCCGCCGCCGGCCTCGTCCTCAACGTCCGCACCGGCGAAGTTGTGGCGCTGGTATCGGAGCCGGATTACGACCCGAATAATCCGCACGAGGCGCTCGATCCGTCACGCATCAATCGGCTGACCACCGGCGTCTACGAGATGGGATCGACGTTCAAGGCCTTCACCGTCGCGATGGCGCTCGATTCCGGCAAGGTGACGCTGAATTCCAAGTTCGACGCCCGCATGCCGCTGCAGATGGGCCGGTTCACCATTCACGATTTCGACGCGCAGCGCCGTATCCTCTCGGTGCCGGAGATTTTCACCTACTCGTCGAATATCGGTGCGGCACGCATGGCGCTGTCGCTCGGCAGCGACGCGCAACGCGCGTTTTTGAAAAAACTCGGTCAGCTCGACCGCCTGCGCACCGAATTGCCGGAAAGCGCCGATCCGATTCTGCCCAGGCGTTGGAGCGATTTGACCACCGCCACCATCGCTTTCGGTCACGGGTTGTCGGTTGCGCCGCTGCAGGCGGCGATGGGCGTTGCCGCGATCATGAACGGCGGCATTCTCATTCCGCCGACCTTCCTCAAGCGGTCCGAGGCCGAGGCGGCCAAGCTCGGCCGACGCGTCATTAAGCCGGAAACCTCGACGATGATGCGTTACCTGATGCGGCTCAATGTCGAGAAAGGCACCGCCGAGAAAGCCGACGTTCCCGGCTATTACATCGGCGGCAAGACCGGAACAGCGGACAAAGTGGTCAACGGCCGCTACTCGAAGATCAAGGTGTTGACCGACTTCATGGCCCTCCTGCCCGCCGATCAGCCGCGTTATCTTCTGCTTGTCATGCTCGACGAGCCGCACACCACGCCGGAAACGCACGGTTTCACCACATCGGGCTGGAATGCCGTGCCGACCGGCGGCGCTATCGTCTCCCGCATCGCGCCGCTGCTCGACCTTCCACCGCGCATGAACCTGCCGCCGGCGGATCAGCAGATACTGGCCTCGCTGCACGAAAGCAGGTAAGGCCTTTGCCGCAGGCGACTGGGGTCCCGATCGAGGGGTTGCTCGGGTTAGATTTCGTCCGGTTTCATCGGGCCACATGATCTTTGGAACTTCAAAGCCACGCACCCTCGCCCGGATAAGGGACAATCGAGCGGACCATGAAGCTTCGCGAGATTTTGCCTCTTGATGCGGAATGCGATCCACGCGACGCGGGCCTCGAAGTCACCGGCGTAACGGCGGACAGCCGCGCGGTGAAGCGCGGCGATGTGTTCGTCGCCATCGCCGGTGGCAAAGCCGACGGCCAGCAATTCGCGCCCGCGGCCATCGCCGCCGGAGCAGTCGCGATCGTCGCCGAGCGGGCGCCGCCATCGCCATGGCCCGGCAACGTCGCTTTCATCCGCGTCGACCATGCGCGGCGCGCGCTTTCGCTAATGGCCGCGAAAATCTATCCGCGGCAGCCGCGCGTCATCGCCGCCGTCACCGGCACCAGCGGCAAGACCTCGGTCGCCGCCTTCACGCGGCAGATTTGGAGCGCGCTCGGCCGCCGCGCCGCCAGCATCGGCACCATCGGCATGGTGTCGCCGGGCGGCGAAACCTACGGCACGCTGACCACGCCCGATCCGGTGGCGTTGCACCGCTCGCTCGATGCGCTGGCCGGCGACGGCGTCACCCACCTGGCGATCGAGGCGTCCTCGCACGGCCTCGATCAGTACCGGCTCGACGGCTTGAAGATCGCGGCGGGCGGTTTCACCAATATCACGCGCGATCATCTCGATTATCATCCGAGCTTCGAGGCTTATCTCGCGGCTAAGCTGCGGCTATTCGGGATTCTGCTCGAACCGGGCGCCGCCGCGGTGATCGATGTCGACCACGAGCACGCCGACGAGGTGGTCGCGGCAGCGGGGGCCCGCCGTCTGTCGATCACGACCGTCGGATCGAAGGGCACCGGCATCCGCCTCATTCATGCCGCGGCCGATGGCTTCGCGCAGCGGCTTCGCCTGCAATATCGCGACGAGCAC
This sequence comes from Xanthobacteraceae bacterium, assembly GCA_049796395.1. GTDB lineage: Bacteria > Pseudomonadota > Alphaproteobacteria > Rhizobiales > Xanthobacteraceae > BOG-931. The sequence goes on along the minus strand of JBARER010000345.1, from coordinate 2,084 downwards.
TTCGACGTGCGGCTGCCGCTGGTCGGCGCTTTTCAGGTCGAAAACGCCCTGGTTGCGGCCGGCCTTGCGCTTGCGACCGGAGAAAACGCCGGGCCGGTCTTTGGCGCGCTGGAACAACTTTCCGGCGCCAAGGGTCGGCTCGAGCGCGTCGGCGCTATCCGCGGTGCGCAAATTTTCGTCGATTACGCCCACAAGCCCGACGCACTGGCCAAGGCGCTGGAGGCGTTGCGGCCTTATGCGAAAGGCCGGCTGGTCGTAGTGTTCGGCGCCGGCGGCGATCGCGATCGCGGCAAACGGCCTCTGATGGGCGCCGTCGCCGCGGCCAAGGCCGACCGGGTGATTGTCACCGACGACAATCCGCGTAGCGAAGACGCCGCCGCCATCCGCGCCGCGATCATGACGGCCGCACACGGCGCCGCAGAAATCGGCGACCGCGGCGAAGCAATCCGCCGCGCCATCGCGGACCTGCAGCCGGGCGATGTTCTGTTGATTGCCGGCAAGGGTCATGAAACCGGCCAAATCATCGGCGACCGGGTCATACCGTTCAGCGATCATGAGGCGGTCGCCACGGCACTCAAGGAACTCGCCGCATGAGCGCGTCCGCGCTGTGGACCACGGAGGCGATGGCGGGGGCGATGACCGCACAGCGCCAGGGCCCGCTCCCCGACGGCGTCCCCGGCCTGTCGATCGACACCCGCAGCCTCCAGCCGGGCGATGCGTTCTTCGCCATTGCCGGCGAGCATCGCGACGGTCATGAATTCGTCACCGCGGCGCTCGCCGCCAAAGCCGGCTTCGCGGTCGTCGCCACCGACCACTGCGATCAATTTCCGGGCGATGCGCCGCTTCTCGTCGTGCCGAACGTGCTCGCCGGCTTGCGCGATCTCGCCGCCGCGGCGCGGGCGCGCACCGGCGCCAGGGTGATCGGCGTCACCGGCTCGGTCGGCAAGACCGGGACCAAGGAAGCACTGCGGCTGGCGCTGTCCAAGGACGGCGAGACCCATGCTTCGGTCGCCTCGTACAACAACCAATGGGGCGTGCCGCTGTCGCTCGCCCGCTGTCCGGCCAGCGCGCGTTACGCGGTCCTGGAAATGGGAATGAACCACGAAGGCGAGATCGAGCCGTTGTCCCGGCTGGTTCGTCCGCATGTGGCGATCATCACCACGATCGCGCCGGTGCACCTGGAATTCCTGGGCACGCTGGCGAAGATCGCCGACGCCAAGGCCGAGATTTTTTCCGGAGTCGAGCCGGACGGCGCCGCGGTCATCAATCGCGACATCGCGCAATTCGCCCAGCTCAAGCGCCGCGCCAACGAGGCCGGTGTGGCGCGCGTGATTTCCTTCGGCGAGCACCAGGACGCCGATGCGCGGCTGATCAAATGCGTGCTGCATCCGCGCTGCTCGACCGTGCAGGCGAGCATCCTCGGCACCGAACTGACCTATAAGATCGGGGCGCCAGGCCGCCATGTGGTCATCAATTCGCTTGCCGTGCTGGCGGCCGTCGACCTAGTCGGCGCTGACCTCGCTTTGGCGGCACTGGCGCTGACCGACTTTGCTCCGGTTTCCGGCCGCGGCGCGCCCATCGAGATCGAGCTTGCCGGCGGCACCTCGCTCGTTCTTGACGAGAGTTACAATGCCAATCCGGCCTCGATGGCGGCCGCGCTGGCGGTGCTTGGCGGCACGCAAATCGGCCCGCTGGGCCGCCGCATCGCCGTGCTCGGCGACATGCTGGAGCTCGGACCGAAGGGCCGCGCTCTGCATCGCGGTCTCGTCGATGCGGTGCTCGCCAATGCGGTCGATCTGGTATTCTGCTGTGGTCCGCTGATGCAGGCTTTGTGGCAAGCTCTTCCCGCGAGTCGGCGCGGCGGCTATGCGGAGAACGCCGCCGCGCTCGAAGCGCAGGTGCTGCCGGCGATCCGCGCCGGCGACGCTATCATGGTCAAAGGCTCGCTCGGCTCGCGTATGGCGCCCCTCGTCAAGGCGCTGCAGCGGGCTTACCCGCGCCACGAAACTGCCGAAGACGCCCTCGAAGGCGCGTCCGTGCAAGGTTGATGCGATGCTGTATTGGCTGGTCGAACTGTCGGACAG
>JBARER010000344.1:0-20698 GCA_049796395.1 Xanthobacteraceae bacterium | reverse complement strand
TAACCGCAATGCGCCATGCAGTTGGCGCATTTTTCGTAGGCGCCGGTGCCGTAGGCATCCCAGTCAGTGGTGTCCATCAGCTCGGAGAACGTCTTGGCGTAACCTTCGCCGAGCAGATAGCAAGGCTTCTGCCAGCCGAAAATGTTGCGCGTCGGCATGCCCCAGGGCGTGCAATGAAATTCCTGATTGCCGGCGAGGAAATCGAGGAACATGCTGGAATGGGTGAGATTCCAGTTCTTGTCTTTGCCGATGGCGAAGACCTGGCGGAACAGTTCTTTGGTGTTCTTCCGATTGAGGAAGTGCTCCTGGTCGGGCGCGCGTTCATAGGCGTAGCCGGGAGAGATCGTCACGCCGACGCCGAGTTCCTCGGTGAGGTCGAGGAACTTGGCGATGTCTTCGGCCGGATGTCCGTCGTAGATCGTGCAGTTGACGTTGACGGCGAAGCCCTTGGCTTTGGCGGTCTTGATCGCCGAGACGGCCTTCTCGAAGCCGCCTGCCATGCACACGGATTTGTCGTGATGCTCCTTGACGCCGTCGAGATGCACCGAGAAAAACAGATAGGGCGACGGTTCGAACAGATGCAGCTTTTTTTCCAGCAGCAGGGCATTGGTGCACAGCGAGACGAATTTCTTGCGCGCGACGATGCCTTTGACGATCTCGCCGATCTCTTTGTGAATGAGCGGCTCGCCGCCGGGAATGGCGACCATCGGGGCGCCGCACTCGTCGACCGCGTCGAGGCATTCCTGCACCGTGAGGCGCTTGTTGAGAATGGCGTCCGGATAATCGATCTTGCCGCAGCCGAAGCACGCCAGATTGCAGCGGAACAACGGCTCCAGCATGAGCACCAGCGGATAGCGCTTGCGGCCGGCCAGGCGCTGCCGCAGCACATAGGCGCCGACTTTCACTTTCTGCCGAAGAGATACACCCAAGGTTCAATTCCTCTTTTCTGTGAGTGGCGCCGCCGTTCGGGTCCGTTCAATGACCGCGTCCGGTGGCCCGTTCAATCAGACTTTCGCTGTGACCCGGCCCGTGGTCTCGCCGCCGGTCAATTCCGGCGGCAGGCGGAACTCGATCGTTTCCTGCCGGCCATGCAACTGGCTGACGTCGACTGGGCCGAGCCGGCGCAGCGCGGTGATGACGTCCTCCACCAGCACTTCGGGCGCCGACGCGCCGGCGGTGATGCCGACAGTCTTGGCGTTTTCGAACCAGGAGGCATCGAGCTCGCTGCCGTCGGCGATCAAATAGCTCGGCGTGCCGGCCTCTTCGCCGATCTCACGCAGCCGATTCGAATTCGAACTGTTTTTGGCGCCGACCACCAGGATGACGTCGACCAGATCGCTCAGCTCGCGCACCGCGGTCTGCCGGTTCTGCGTGGCGTAGCAGATGTCGCGCGTCTCCGGCCCAACCATGTCAGTGAAGCGGTCATGCAGCGCGGCGATGATGTCGCGGGTGTCGTCGACGGAAAGCGTGGTCTGGGTGACATAAGCGACCGGCGTGTCGGCCGGAATGTCGAGCGTGGCGACGTCGGCCTCGGTCTGCACCAGTGTTACTGGCTGGGAAATCTGCCCCATCGTGCCTTCGACCTCGGGGTGGCCGGCATGGCCGATGAGGATCAGCCGGCGGCCCTGGGCGACATAGCGTTTGCCCTGGTTGTGAACTTTGGTCACCAGCGGACAGGTGGCGTTGAGAACGGGGAGATTGCGCGAGGCAGCCTCTTCCTCGATGCTCTTGGCGACGCCGTGGGCGCTGAAAATCGTGACCGCATTGGCGGGAACTTCGGAAAGTTCTTCGACAAAGCGCGCACCCTTGGCCTTGAGGCTTTCGACGACGTGCTTGTTGTGCACGATTTCGTGACGGACATAGACCGGCGGCCCGTATTTCTGCAGCGCGCGTTCGACAATCTCGATGGCACGCACCACGCCGGCGCAGAAACCACGGGGTTGAGCAAGGATCACTTTCATCAAGACCTCCCGGCCGCGGGGCCGGTTGAACGGTTAATGTCGGGTCTGCGGCCATGCGCCGCAAGAATACGGCCTAGCGCGGCTTTAAGTCCGGTTATGCCCGCTTCAGGTGGCCTTATCCGGTCTCGTTGGCAGTCTAGTTGGCTGCAAATGCATAACAATCAAGCCCAAATGGCCCATAAACTGCCCCCATTGAGCGGAAATACGGGCACTTGTCCAGCGGGCGACGCCCGCCAAAGGCAACGCCCAGCGGTGCAACCGGTTCGGGATGCCGCACGTTGGCCGGCCAACGTGTCCATGCTCCGGCGGCAACAGGGAGGGCGGCGCGGAAATAGGAAAATTTCCAAAATTTCACTTTTTCGGCCATTCAGGGCATCTAGTGTACTCGCCCCGCTTTGTGCGCCACCATTTCGCCGTTCTCTTATCGCCTCAAACCAATCCCGTTGATCCGCCGATCCAGTCGATCATTCCCATTACGCTGACCAGCCCATGAAGATGATTACCGCTCTTGTTGTCCGCGCAATCGGTTTTTGCGCGCAATTCGCTTGGCCGGTCATCGCCGCGGCGGTGCTGATTACGCTGGTCTCGGCGTGGTATGCGGCCACGCATTTTGCGATGACCACGGACATCAATCAGCTTATCTCGGCGAACCTCCCGTGGCGGCAGCGCGAAGCCGCCCTGGAAAAGTCGTTCCCGCAATACGACACGGTTACTGCGGTCATTAACGCACCGTCTCCCGAACTCGTCGCTGAAGCGACCAATGCGCTGGCGGCCCGGCTATCGCAGCAAAAGGATTTGTTTCGCGCCATCGTGCAGCCGAAGGGCGGCAGCTTTTTTGCCCAGAACGGCCTGCTGTTCGAGAGCACTGCCGATCTCGGCCCGCAGTTGAAGGGATTGACCCAGGCGCAGCGCCTCATCCAGGTGCTGGCGGGCGATCCGTCGCTGCGCGGCGTCATTCAGGCGCTGCAATTCGGACTGCTTGGCGTGCAGGGCGGCCAGATCACGCTCGACAACATGACGTGGCCGCTGACGCTGGCCGCCCAAACGCTGGAAAAGGTAAATGCCGGAAAGCCGGCGAGCTTTTCCTGGCACGAATTGGTGCAGGGCAGCGCCGCCAAGCCGGACGACCTGATTAGCTTTCTGCAGATCAGGGCCAAGCTCGATTACTCCGAGCTCGAGCCGGGCAAGCGTGCGACCGATGCCATCCGCCAGGCGGCGAAGGATCTCGATTTTGCCTCCAAATATCAGGCGCGGTTGCGCCTGACCGGTCCGGTGCCGATGGCGGACGAGGAATTTGCCACCATCAAGGAGAACGCCGCGCTCAACGCCACCGTCACGATCTTGGTGGTCCTGTTCATTCTCTGGCTGGCGCTGCGCTGGTTCCGCATCATTTTCGCCGTCTTCGCAGCCCTGGTGGTCGGCCTTTCCGTCACGGCCGCGCTCGGCCTGCTGATGGTCGGGACGCTCAATCTGATATCGGTGTATTTCGCCGTGCTGTTCGTCGGGCTCGGCGTCGACTTCGGCCTGCAATTTTCCGTCCGTTATCGCGCCGAGCGCCATGCCAACGATAATCTGCGCGAGGCGCTCGTGGAGGCGGGCCGCCGCGCCGGGGCGCCGCTGACGCTTGCGGCCTTGGCGACCGCGGCCGGCTTCTTCTCGTTCCTGCCGACGGTCTACAGAGGCGTCTCCGAGCTTGGGCTGATTGCCGGCGTCGGCATGATGGTCGCCTTCACCACCAGCATCACGCTGTTGCCGGCGCTGTTGAGCGTGCTCAAGCCGCCGCCCGAGCCGGCGCAGCTCGGCTATCGAGTGCTGGCGCCGGTCGACGATTTCCTGGCGCGCCATCGCATGCCGATCCTGATCGTCACCTTGGCCGTCGTCGCCGCCGGCTTGCCGCTGTTGTATTGGCTGCGCTTCGATTTCAATCCGATCAATCTGCGCAGCCCCAAGACCGAGGCGGTGGCCACCTATCTTTCGCTCAAGAGGGATCCGGACAGCGGCGCCAATGACATCCAAATCCTGGCGCCGTCGCTGGCGGCCGGCGACCAGGTGGCGGTCAAGTTGCGCAAGCTGCCGGAAGTCGCCCGCGTCGTCACCTTGTCGAACTTCATTCCCGACAATCAACAGCAAAAGCTGCCGCTGATCGCGGATGCGGCCAAGACGCTCGATCCCGCGCTCAATCCGGCGGCTCCGAGCCCGCCGCCGACCGACGCCCAGAACGTCAGCATGATGAATTCGACGATCGATTTCCTCAACCGGCTGGCCGGCAGTGCGACCGGTAGCGGCGCGGTTGCGGCCCGCCGGCTGGCGGCGGCAATGACGGGGCTTGCCAAATCCGATCCCGCGACGCGGCAGCGCGCCGAAACTGTATTTGTGCAGCCGTTGCGTACCGCGCTCGACGACCTGCGTAATCTCTTGAAGGCGCAGGAGGTGACGCGCGACGATCTTCCGGCCGATCTCACCACGCAATGGGTGACGCCGGCCGGCCAGGCCCGCGTCGACGTCGCGCCGAAGGGCGATTCCAACAACAATACGGTGCTGCGGCGGTTTGCGGCCTCGGTGCAATCGGTGGCGCCGGATGCGACCGAAGGACCGATCTCGATTCTCGAAGCGCGGCGCGCCATCGTCAGCGCCTTCATCGAGGCAGGCGCCTGCGCGCTGATCTCGATCGGCATTCTGCTCTGGCTGACGCTGGGCCGGCTGGGCGACGTCTTGCTGACGCTGGTGCCACTGTTGCTGGCCTGCGTGGTGACGCTGGAAATCTGCGTGATCGTCGGCCTGCCGCTGAACTTCGCCAACATCATCGCGCTGCCGCTCTTGCTCGGCGTCGGCGTGGCGTTCAAGATCTATTACATCATGGCGTGGCGCGAGGGGCAGACCAATCTCTTGCAATCGGTGCTGACACGGGCCGTGACGTTCTCGGCCTGCACCACGGCGACGGCGTTCGGCAGCCTGTGGTTTTCCAGCCATCCCGGCACCGCCAGCATGGGCAAATTGCTGGTTATTTCGCTGCTGACGACAATGGTAGCCGCGGCGTTCTTCCAGCCGGTGCTGATGGGCAAGCCGCGGGAGAAATCGCCGCCCGCGACGCCGTGATTTTTGTTACTGCGGCGCCGCGTTGTGCGGCGCCGTCATTTGCGAGCGATGCACCGGCGGGTGCTTTGGTGGAACCATGTGGGGATTGACCGCCGGATTCGGATTAATCGACGGATCGAGCATGCTGTAGGCGGAATCCGGCAGCCGGGTCCAATACTGATTTTCGCCCAAAAGCTCGATGCCGATATAGCCCCGCACAATAAGCGTCTGGCCGTCGGGCGAGACCTTCATAATGGCGTGATAGATCTTGCCGTCGCGCGGATCGAGGATGGTGCCCCCGGTGTATTTGTCGGCTTCCTCCTGCTTCATGCCGCGGATGATTTCGAGACCGAGCCAGCGCTGGTCGTGGCGGTCGTCCTTGCACTGGTCGCAGACCACATTGGCATCTTCGCCGGGCTTGAGGAACATTTTGGCGATGATGCCGTCGTAGACGCCGTCGTGATCGGTGATCAAAAACCAGCCGGTGGGTTGCTTGGTGTCACTATCGATCGCTTGCCATAGTCCGGCCGGTGTCAGGGGCGCGGTAACCGGGTCCGCGCTCACGCCATGAGCCGGCAACAAGAGAGCCGACACCAAGAAAAGCGGCAATATCGCAACGACTTTCGCAAAACCCAATCGCATTGTCGAAACTCCCGGCAGGTCCTTCGATGTGCGCTTTCCGCGCGGCAGCGCATCAATTGGCGGTGCGGAAGGTCAATTAGTCTTATCGCCGGTCTGCCGCAATGGGCCGGTCTGGCGCAATGGCCCCTCTTGCGACAAGCCTCGCAGTCAAGCTGCGGCTTTATGACCTTGGCAAAACTCGCCGCCTTGGCCGGTTCCGGCGATATGACCGAGCGTCCGGTCGGTTGCCATTCCATTTGCCACGACAGGAAACGCGCTGACGATGCGGAGATCGACGCCGCACTTCGCATCGCGGCAAGGCGATTATTATCCGGCGCGGCTTGTCGGCCAGCCGGGGCTGCCGGTACAATTTGCGCCTATCCACGCGTTGCGGCACGCGGGACGATTTTTTTGCGATGGGCGCGAGGGGCGGCATGAAGATCAAGACGATCGAGGCCATTGCCGTCAGTCTGCCGATGAAGAAGCCGGTGCAGATGGCCGGCGAGACCGTCGCGCGCGCGGACAATGTGCTGGTGCGCGTCGAAGCCGAAGACGGTGCCGTCGGCTGGGGCGAGGCGGCCTCGGCGCCGGTGATGACCGGAGAGACCGTCGCCAGCATGATGGCGGCGGTGGAGCTGATGACGCCCGGCCTCATAAGACGCCCTGCCGACGACTTTGCCGGCGCCGCCACGGCGATGGATGCGCGGCTTTACGGCAACACCGGCGCCAAGGCGGCGATCGACATTGCGCTTTGCGATCTCGTCGGCCGCGCCACCCGGCGGCCGGTCTATGCGTTGCTCGGTGCGCGGCGGCGCCGGCGCATGCCGGTCCTCGCCGTCATCGGCTCGCCGGACGTTGCGGCCGATCTGCGCGAAGCGCAGGAACGCTTTGCTGCGGGTTACCGCGCGTTCAAGATCAAGGTGGGGTTGGGCGCGGCAGGCGCCGACGCCGAACGTACGCGAAGCGTTTGCCTGGCGCTCAAGAGCGCCGGCGAGCCGTGCCTGGTGTCTGCCGACGCCAATCAGGGTTTCGGCGTTGACGATGCGCTCGCTTATGTGCGCATGCTTGGCGACTGCGGGCTGGATTTTTTGGAGCAGCCGGTCGCCGCGCACGATCTCGACGGCATGGCGCGCGTGGCCGCGGCGACCGTTGTGCCAATCGGCGCCGACGAGGGCCTGCATTGCGGCGACGACATCGTGCGCCATCACCAGCGCAAGGCGGCGCGCGGCGGCAGCCTCAAGGCGATCAAGCTCGGCGGCGTGCGCGCGCTGTTCGCGGCGAGCGAGCTTGCCGCTCGGCTCGGCATGAACATCAACATTTCCTGCAAGACCGGCGAATCGAGCGTCGCCTCGGCGGCGGCCGCCCATGTCGCTACCGCGGCGCCGGAACTCGCCTGGGGCTTGACGGTGACCAATCTCGGCCTTGCCGAGGACGTCGCGGCCGAACCGCTCGCGGTCGCCGACGGCCACGTCGAAGTGACCGACCGGCCCGGCCTTGGCATCGAGGTCGACGAACACCGCGTGCGGCGCTGCCAACAGGAATTCAAGCGCGTGGCGTAGAGCGCGATCCTTCAGCCAACCGCCAGCGCGCCCGTCGTGTCGTCGAACAATTCGTCGACGGACATCGGCCGCGGGATCAATTTCTGCCGCAAGCAGAAATCGACGATGATTTCGAGATCCGCGCGGCAGGCCTCGACGCCGAAACGGTACGGATCGAGCACGCCCCCATCGGCGAGTCCCGCGGCACGCTTGCTGTCGTGGAACAGCCGGAATATCTCCCGCACCAGATCCGGCCGTGTTCGTGATATTTCGCTGCGCACGACCAGCAAGTGGTTGATGGGCACGCCGTGGTGCCGTTCCGCCCATTTACGCGCCGCCTCCTCGGCGTCCGGAATAAGACGCTTCAGGCGCGGATCGGGAAGCTTGTCGCCGACGATTGCGGCGTCAAGCTCGCCGTCGAGCAGCATCTGCGCAAGCTCCTTGCCGGGCGGCGCGCGTTTGACGACGTCTGGGTCGCGGTACTCGGCGACGTGCGGGTCTTCGAAAGTGATCCACTCGACCTTGTTGAGATCGACGCCATAATCCTGCGCCAGGATGCCGCGCACCCAGGTGCCGGTGGTGACCGTGTAGGCGCGAACGCCAACCCGCTTGCCGGCCAGTTCGGACGGCTTGAGCGTTCCGCGTTCGGCGTTATAGGCGATGGTGTGATGCTGGCCCCGGCTTACCACGACGGCCGGGATAAGCACGTAGGGCTTGTCGAACGACTTCGCCTGCAAGTAGGTGACGATCGCCAGTTCGGCGAGATCGTATTTGGCCTCGCGGACGACTTGCTTGAACAGGTTGTTGGCGACTTTGACTTCGGCAAAATCGAAATCGACAAGATCGGAATGAACCTTGCCGCTTTTCAGCGGCGCGACATTCGCATAATTGCCGAGCATGGTGTGCAAAGTGGTCTTCACTGCCATCGCCGCCTCCTTACCGATCCGCCAGCGTCGGATAAAGCGCTTGGGCGGTCTTGCCGAAAATCCAGTCCTGGTCCGAAGCCTTGGCGAAGGCGAAAGCCTTGCGCGCGGCACCGAGAATTTCCGACAATGTACCGACTGAATTCGGAAAGTTGGAGCCCCAGGCGATCCGCGAAGCGCCGAACGTGTCGATGACCTTGCCGAAGAATGTTTCCGGCGTTGCGTTGCCCCATGACTTCGGTGAGACGTTTATCGGGGTAATCTTGAGATAAAGCTGCTGGTATTTGGCGAGCCCAAACAGATCGGCCGCCGCCCGATAGGGCGGTCCGTCCTCGAAGGGGGCGCGCGCCAGGTGATCGAGGATAATGGTCACCTTGGGAAACTTGTCCATGATCTGGCGTAAGAGCGGCAGGCCTTCCTGCTTCATCTGCATGCAGACCGGAATGTTCTTGGCTGCGGCATGTTCCCAGAACGGATCGGTTTTCGGATCGACGAACCAGGTGGCCTGATCCGGCAAAGTGCTGCCGGTGGTGAACAGGCGCATGCCGGTGCAGCCGCGGCCGAGCCAATAGTCGAAGGTCTTAAGCGCGTCGGGCGCCATGACGTCGATCGAATAGACGCCGGTGAAGCGCTCCGGCACGGCCTCAACCGCGTCGGCGACATAGCTGTTGTCGTAGCCGTAGGCCGTCGACGAATGCACGATGGCCGCCTTGGCGACACCGGCCTCGTCCATAGCCGCCAGCAGTGTCTGATACGTCGTCGGCCGCTCGGTCGACCAGGTCGATTGCTTGCCGCCAAGCGGCGCCAATGGATAGCGCTTGGTGTCGGGTGAGACGATGTGGGGATGGATATCGATGACGTCTGACATTTTTTTGCTTCCTCGATACGAACCGAATTCAGGGATCGATCCGGACGAACATCTCGTCGAGATTGGGCCGTGACGGGATCAACTCCTGCTGCAGCGCATAGGTGACCAGGGCCTCGATGCTCGCCCGGTTTGCGGAAATTCCGTAAGGCAAAGGATCGTCCATCAGCGCGAGGAATTTCTGGTAGCGCTTGTCCTCCGGCTTGTCTTGGGGCTTGTCTCCTTTGCCGCGCTTGAGGTCGTCAAGGTAGGGCTGCTTCGCCGCCACAAAGGCGTCCATCAGCGATCGCGCCAGCCACGGATAGGCCTTGAGCTTGTCGTCCTTGACGACGACGAGGCCGTGGATCGGATAGATGCGCGTGCGGTGATACCAGTCCGCTTCGACTTGTTCGACATTGGCGATAAGTTCGGGGTAAGTGCCGGTCTCGCCGCCGGTCGGCGCGTTCATGTCCCAGTTGCTGATTGGCGGTCCGGAACGGCCGACGCCCGCCGGGCCGGTAAAGCCCGCCTGAATCTCGCCGGAAGCCATCATGCTTTGCAGCGAGTGGCCGGGCGGGGCATGGATCACATTCGGCGGCAGCTTCAGCGTCGTCACATGCTCCTCGTCGTCGACCACCCAGGTCACCTTGGAGGAATCGAGATCGTATTCGTTGACGAAAATGCCGCGGGTCCACACCCCGGTGGTCACCGAGTAGGCGCGCACGCCGACTTTCTTGCCTTCGAGGTCTTTCGGCTTGCGGATATTGGCGTCCGGCCGGACGGCGAAGCCGCCGTGATGAAAGCGGCGCATCAGAAAGATCGGCAGCGCGATATAGGGCGCGCCGCGGGCCCGGGCGATCATGTAAGTGGTGGGCGCCATCTCGCAGATGTCGAATTCCAGATCGCGAACCATGCGCCGGAAGGCGGCGATGATCGGAACGACCTGAACGAAATCGGGGTCGATACCCTCAATCGGCGTGGCCCCGGACTTGACAGCGCGTGTGTGCCCGTAATCCGCAACCGCAATCTTCAATCGTGGCCGTTCTGCCATCCCGATGCTCCGTTTCCCGGATTTTGCCTTTGCAAAAATTCGTCCAGGCGTTCCGCTATTCCTTGGGGATGCCTGCCTTGTCGATGACCGCACGCCAATTGGCGACGTCCTCGGCCATCCGGTCGTGCATCTCTGCCGGCGTGCTGGCTTGGGCTTGCAGGCCAAGCCGCATGGCGCGCTGTTGGAGGTCCGGCTCTGCCGCCGCCTTTTTGATCCCCGCCGCGAGCGTATTGACCACCTCGGCGGGCGTGGCGGCAGGCGCCGCCAGGCCATTCCAACTGGTCACCACGTAATCCGGCAATCCGCTTTCCTTGACGGTAGGTACGTCCTTGAGCAAGGGATCGCGCTCTTCGCCGGAAGTCGCGATGATACGAAGTTTGTCGGGGCCGATCGTGGTGCCAAAACCGGCGTAATAATCGAAGCCGAGATCGACATCGCCGCGTAGCAGCGCCGTAACCAGGTCCGGCGTGGTGCGGTAAGTGACGACGGTGAATTGCGCGCCGCTGACTTGCTGGAACAGATAGGCCGAAAGATTCTGTGTGCTACCGGGGTTGATTGCGCCAAGATTGAGCTTGCCCGGCGCCTTGCGCGCCGCGGCGACGATGTCGCCGACCGTTTTGTACGGTGAGGTGGGAGGAGCCGCCAACAGCATTTCGAAGCTGGCGGCGACCGAGATCGGCGCGAAATCCTTCAGCACGTCGTAAGACGGATGCCGGAACAGACTGGCGCTGATCGCCTGGCCATTGCCCATTTCGCCCAGCGTGTAGCCGTCGGCGGGAGCATCGAGCACCGCGCGCATGGCTGCAATGCCGCCGGCTCCCGGCTTGTTCTCGATGACGAAAGGCTGTTTCAGGTCTTGGCTGAGCTTATCGGCAAACAGCCGAATGGTCAGGTCGCCGGCGCCGCCAGGGCCATAAGGCACGATGATCCGCACCGTTTTATTGGGATAGGGAGCGGCAGCCTGGACGCCAGGGCCTGTAAGCGCCGCACAGGCGAGCGCGACGAGAATGGCTGCGCAGGCTGATAGGCTACGGACGTTCGGAGTCAACCGGACGTTCGGGCTAAACCGCGGACGCTGAATCGGTGCCTCCCTCGATGTATTTGCGGAATTTCGCTCTGCGGCGATTGATCCGGTCGCAGGGTCTTGCCCGGCGCATTCGTATACTTGCCCGCGGTCGCGCGAAGACCAATCGAAATTGCGCGCGCCACCATAAGTTTTTGCTATAGAGCGATGCGGCCGCCGGCCGCTGGTGGGCCGACCGGTAACGGATTCGTTCATGAGCGTTTTTACCATTCCGTCGCTACGCCAGGTCCGCATTTTTGCGGCGGTGGCAGCCTCGCAAAGCATGAGCGGCGCCGCGCGCGCCATCAATCTGTCGCAGCCGGGCGTGACTCAGGCCGTTCGCGCCCTCGAACGGCGGGTCGATGAGGCGTTGTTCGTTCGCCGCGGCTCGGGATGCTATTTGACCGCTGCCGGGTCGATCCTGTTGCCGCGCATTACGCGCTTTGTCGAACGCTTGCGCTTTGCCGTGAGCGAAACCCCGAGTGCGGCAAGTGGCGGCGTGCCGGGCCTCGACGTGGTCATCAACCGCCTTACCGGGCCGCAAATGCGAGGCTTGATCGCCGTGTCAGAAAGCAGCTCCTTCAGCGCGGCGGCGCGGTCTTTGAAGATTTCCGAACCCTCGCTGCACCGGGCCGCCAAGAGTCTCGAGCGCGAACTCCGCCGCCGGCTGTACCAGCGGACCGGTCAGGGGATGACGACGACGCCACAGGGCAAGGAGATCGCGCGCCGCTTTCAAATTGCGTTACGCGAGCTTGGCTACGGGATAGAGGAGTTGCAGGCGGCGCGGGGCAACGTGGTGACCCGAATTGTCATCGGCAACGTGCCGCATTCCGGGACGCAAGTGCTGTCGTCGGCGGTCAACGAATTTCTCACGGCTTACCCGACTTCCACCGTGCAGATCGTGGACGACCACTACGAAACCCTGCTCGACCGTCTGCGCGCCGGAAAAATCGATCTGCTGTTCGGTGTATTGCGCCGGCCGGCCTGGGCGGAGGACGTCATGGAAGAGACGTTGTTCAAAAATCCCTATGTCGTCGTCGGCCGGGCCGGCCATCCATTGAGCCGTGCAAAAAACCTCAATCTGCGCGATCTTGCACTCTACGACTGGATCATGCCTGGCCCGATGACGCCGCGGCAACAGGCCTTTCGGCGCATTTTTGCCCGCCTGTCCGAGCCGCCGAAGATTTCCATCGAGACGACCTCATTGCAGATTTATCGCGATGTCCTCTCGGCGACGGATCAACTGACCCTGATGTCCACGCTGGAAGCAAAGCTGAACGATCGCCGGAGACTGACGGTGCTGCCGTTCCGGTCGCCGACCTTGCGGCGCGCCGATGGCCTCGCCCGACGCTGCGACTGGCATCCAACCGATGTTCACCGCCATTTCCTGAAAGTCTTGCGGGCGCATGCCCGTGCGCTGCGTCCCGCCGCGGCGAGAGCTGAACGGCACGATCACCCGAGGTTGCGCGACGGCACGAATCGCCTCGGCGATATTGTCTTAATTCCGGCTCAAATGGGCCTGAGGCTGGGGTCCGGTGGGTAGCGTTGCGGGGGAGGGCGAGTGATGGCCCGTTGCCGGATTACGGCTTGCGGTGTTCGGCCTGCGCGCGCCGCCGCGTCTGAGCATCCTTCGACTTTACCTTCAGCCTTCGTCAATCAACGTCGCTTGCTGCGAGTTTAGCCGCCGTCGAGTACCATGTTGCGTATCACCGTCTTGCGCGTTCGCATCTTTTTCGCCGTGCTGGGTTGCGCGATCCTCGGCGCGTCGCTGTTCGATTGGACGCAGGCGTTGCGCACGAGCGAAAGCGGCTACGCTTGGGTTAGAACCCAATCATCGAGCGCTCCGGCCGCCGAAACCGCCGAAATATGGCAGACATCGGCAAGCTGCATGCGGCCGTTCTTCATCGACGCGGCGTTGCGCTCGAAAGCCCGGCTGAAAGCCTATTACGATGCCGTGCCGGCGGAAGTGCGGGCGTGGCGGACACGGCCCACCTTCTCGGCAGGCGCGCCGCCACCCACGCGAAGCAACGCGTCCTACCGGCTCATCAGCGACCGGCCGAATCCCGGCCAGACCGCGGCCCAACTCGAGCGCGGCGCCATGCTGCACGCCCGCTATGCCGAATGGTACGCCAATGTCTTCAAGCTCGAAATCGAAGAGCACCGATGGGAGGAGCGGCTAAAGTCCATCGCGGACCAGAGCGTGACGGTCAGCGGAGCCACCCGCAGGAGTTTTTCCGCCGGTCGCGGCGTCGCGCGCGACGCCGCGACGACGGGCGATTTCGATCACAACCTGCTTACGCTTTTGGGACTTGACGGGTTCTCCGGCGACGAGGAGCAGGTCATGCTGGCGCGCTGCGTCAGTATCGTGCCGGTGAAGAAGATTTTCCAAAGCGCAAATTATGTCGACGAACTTTGGCGTTGGCCGATCGATGACGCCGCCGCCTTCTCCTTCGGTCTGGAACTTGTGCTTCTTGCCATGTTCTTTGTGCCGATCGATCTGTGGCTCGGCACCGGCAATATCCGGGCGGTACGGCGGCATGTCGCAGCGTCGGCCGCACGGCTTGCCATGAGAGTTCATCGTCATGGGCGTCAATTCGCTTTTCGCTTCCTGAATGCCCTCTTCGGCGTTCTCTGTGCGGTCGCCCGCGGGACCGCCGCTATCTTTACCGCGCGCATCAGTTCCGGTGCGGCGGTAGGCCAAATCCATTTTATCGCGAAACTCGCCCAAATCCGGATGCCGCAAGTCCTGATACCGCAAATCCTGATACCGCAAGTCCTGATACCGCACTCTGTGATGCCGGTCGCCGATAACGAAGTGCTCGGCGCGAGCGTTTCGTGGCGCAAACGCGCCGTGGCCAGCAGACTCGACGATCCCTTCGCCTAAATCAGCCGTTCATTGCCGACAGATGGCGATTGAGCTATGCCGCTGCGGGGACCTTTCATATGCGGGAGGCACCGGTGTCGGGCGAATTTACCAACAAAGTCGCGGTCGTCAGCGGCGGTAGCCGCGGCATCGGCCGCGAGATTGCGGCCGAATTCGCGCGGGCCGGCGCGCAAACCGTCATTGTGTCGTCCTCGGCCGCCAACCTTGCGACGGCGAGTAAGACTGTCGCCGCGGCGGGCGGCCCGGCGCCGCTTGCCCTCACCGCCGATCTGCGCACGCTCGAAGGCTGCCAGCAGGTTTTCGACACGGTCAAACAGAAATTCGGCCGCTGCGATATTCTGGTCTGTTCGGCCGGTGCGACCCGTGCCGGCAATTTCGTCGACCTGCCCGACGAAGCGTGGCTGGACGGCTACGCGCTCAAATTGTTCGGCTGCGTGCGGCTGTGCCGGCTGTTCTGGCCCATGCTCAAGGACGCGCAAGGCTTCGTGGTCAATATCGGCGGCGGTGCGGCGCGCTCGCCCGGCGCCGATTTTTCGATCGGCGCTTCGGTCAACGCCGCCATGGGAAATTTTTCCAAGGCGCTGTCGCAGCTCGGCAAGCGTGACGGCGTCAATGTCAATGTCATCCATCCCGGCGCCACCGAGACCGAACGTCTCTTCCAGTTGCTCGAGCAGCGCGCCAAGGCGTCCGGCAAGCCGGTCGAGCAATTGAAACAAGAGGCCACCGCGAAGGACGGCCTGCGCCGGCTCGGCAAGGCCGAAGACGTCGCCGCACTCGCACTGTTTCTCTGCTCCGAGAAGGCGCGTCATATTCAGGGGACCGCGATTGCGGTCGATGGCGGCGCAACTGTGGGCTATTACTGAACCGGCAGTGACTTCGGCGCTGCTAGCCCTAATGGAAAATCCCGGCCGAGACCTTTGCCAGTCGGTGCAACTGAATACGAAGAAGCCCGGGGGTCGCCCGGGCTTTTCGTGAACCGTTCCAGAACCGGAACGAACATCCGAGAAAAAACGCCGCGTCCGCTCATTATCCAGCCTGGTGATGCTCGGTCATGCAGCTTCCGTAAACCGCCAGCTGCGTGGTTTGCCAGCTGCTGGAGCTCCATTTGTTGGCCTTCCGGCTGCAATCCTGCATCGCCGCAGCTCTGGCCGATTCGCCAGCAGGAGCCGTTGCTTGTCCGGCGGCGCCCGGAGCGTTCTGTTCCACGCCGCTCGGGGCGTAATTGTACAGCCGGCGCGGATGCATAGCTCGATGCGAAGTTCCTTGCGTTGACGGCGGAGCCGGGGTGTTGGAGCTGTTCGTCACGCCCGCTGCAAATGTGACAGAGGTTGCACTTAACAGGAGCACCAACGCTAATCCCAATTTCCTAGAAGACATCAAGAAATCATCTCCAATTTTGTTGCACTGCATCGTTTGCATTACCTTCTGGAAACAACTCATCATGCCTTGTGTTCGTTCACATCATTTTGCGAAGGCGGGCCGTTCGATGGATGAAACGCTTCTCCTGTCACGAGACGGTAACAAAGAAACTTGCATCCGATCGCGCTGCAAAATGACGTCCATCGAGGCGTCCTCGCGATTACGATCAGGCGCCCGCGGTCGGTCTCGGCCGGCCGTAGGACAGGGGCTTGGGAACCTCGCCGCAGCGCAGTAAGTTGCCCGCGCCGCCGACAGGCGCAGTGAGGATCGATGGACGACACAACCAGACCTGATAAGGCCGGCTACCGTTTCATCGGCAAGCCAATGCCCCGCAAGGAGGACGCGCGGCTTGTCACCGGCAAGGGCCGTTTCACCGACGATTTTAGCCTCGACGGCCAGACTTATGCGGCGATGGTGCGCTCGCCCTATCCGCATGCGCGCATTGTCGCCGTCGATGCAGCAGCGGCGAAAGCGATGCCCGGCGTGCTCGGCGTCTTCACCGGCGCCGATTGTGCCGCCGACGATCTCAAGCCCATTCCGCACGATCCGCTGCCGAAGACCATATTCGACATGAAGCTCTCGGCGCGCGGCGGCGGCGCCGTCTTCATCGGTCCGCACCTGCTGCTGCCGGCGGACAAGGCACGCCACGTCGGCGAGGCGGTCGCCATGGTGGTCGCCGAGACCAAGGCGCAGGCGATGGACGCGGCCGAGGCCGTCGTGGTCGATTACCAGGAGCTGCCGTTCGTGCTGCATTCCGAAGATGCGATGGCGCCCGGCGCGCCGGCGGTTTGGGATGAGGCGCCGGACAACACTCCGGTCGATACGCGCTTCGGCGATACCGCGGCGACCGACCAAGCTTTTGCGCGCGCCGCGCACGTGGTGAAACGGAAATTCCATATCGGCCGCGTTACCGGCGTACCGATGGAGCCGCGCGCCGCGCTCGGCGCCTACGATGCGGCGACCGGCCGCTACACTTTATATGCCGGCTCGGGCGGCGCGGTGCGGCAGAAGAACGAGCTTGCCACGGTGCTCGGCGTCGCGCCGGAGCGGCTGCGCGTCCTGTCGCATGATGTTGGCGGCAATTTCGGTACCCGCAACCGCGTCTTCGTCGAATTCGGCCTGGTGCTTTGGGCGTCGGAGAAACTCAAGCGTCCGGTCAAATATGCCGCGACGCGCTCGGAAGCCTTCTTGAGCGATTATCAAGGCCGCGACCTCGTCACCGAGGTCGCGCTGGCGCTCGATGCCCGCGGCCGTTTCCTCGCCATGCGCGCCACCAATATCTCCAATGTCGGCGCGCGCTGCGTGTCGCTGTCGCCGCTGAGCAAAGGCGCCGGCCTCATTCCCGGCTCCTACGCCATCCCAGCGGCGACGTTGCGCGCGGTCGCGGTCTACACCAACACCATGCCGACGCAGGCCTATCGCAGCTCCGGCCGGCCGGAAGTGACCTATGCCATCGAGCGGCTGGTCGACGCCGCCGCCGATGAGCTCGGCATCGACCGCGTCGCCATACGGCGCAAGAACCTCATCCGGCCGGACGCCATGCCGTATCGCAACGCCGTGGGCATGCTCTATGATTCCGGCCGCTACGAAGAAAACATGGACTGGGCGATGGAGATCGCCGACTGGAAAGGCTTTGCGGCGCGACGCCGCGAGGCGAAGAAGCGCGGCAAGCTTCTGGGGCTCGGCCTCGCCAATTACGTCGAGTCCTCGATCGGCGCGCCGCGCGAGCAGGCGCGCATCATGGTGCGGCCGCAAGACGCCGCCGGCCCGGCGCGTGTCGACGTCGTCATCGGCACGCAACCGGCCGGGCAGGGGCACGAGACGAGCTTCTCCCAGGTGATCTCCGATCTCCTACATGTGCCAGTCGAAAGCGTGCACATCATTCTCGGCGATACCGACGTGGTGAAGGCGGGCGGCGGCACTCATTCCGGCCGCTCGATGCGCCACGCCGCGACGGTGTTTGCCAAAGCCGCGGTCGATCTCATCGACAAGGGCAAGCAGATTGCAGCCGCGGTTCTCGATACGCCGGTCGAGAACATCACCTATGACGACGGCCGCTTCGGAGCGCGCGACACCAATCGCAGCTTCGATTTTCTCGAGCTGGCCGGCGAGGCCGCGCGCCACAAGCTGCCCGCGCCGCTGCAAGACGGTCTCGCTGTCGTCACCGACAACGAGATGCACGAGCCGGTGTTTCCCAACGGCACCGCCATTTGCGAAATCGAGATCGACCCCGACACCGGCGCCATGACGATCACGCGCTACGCCTCGATCGACGATGTCGGCCGCTGCATCAATCCCTTGATCGTGCACGGCCAGACCCACGGCGCGATCGTGCAGGGCGTCGGCCAGGCGATCTGCGAGCAGGTCTATCTTGATCCGGATTCCGGCCAGCCGCTCACCGGCTCGCTGATGGACTACGGCATGCCGCATGCCGACATGGTGCCGTCGTTCAATGTCGGCGTTGCCGAAGTGCTGTCCCCGACCAATCCGCTCGGCATCAAGGCTGGCGGCGAGGGCGGCACCACGGCGGCGCCCGCTGCGGTTGTTTCCGCGGTGCTGGATGCGCTGCGTCCGCTCGGCGTGCGCGACATCGCCATGCCGGTCACGCCTTATGCGATCTGGTCGGCGATCGAGCAGGCCAAGGCCGACAAGGCCTAGCCGTGTCACGTCCTTGACGAAGCGCGCCCGGCGCATGACTGTAACCGCCACAATCGATTGACGGCCTTAGGGAGAGACAAACCAATGGCGAACAAGATCATCATCAGCTGCGCGAACACCGGCTCGATTCACACCCCGACCATGTCGGATGCACTACCGATCACGCCGGATCAGATCGCCACCCAGGCGATCGACGCCGCCAAGGCCGGCGCCGCCATCCTCCATTTGCATGCCCGCGACCCGAAAGACGGCCGACCGGTGTCCGACGCCTCCGTGTTCATGCAGTTTCTGCCGCGCATCAAGCAGGCGACCGACGCGGTGGTGAACATCACCACCGGCGGCGCCGTCACCATGACGGTCGATCAGCGCATTTCGGCGGCCAATACGCTGGCGCCGGAAATGTGCTCGATGAATATGGGCTCGATGAATTTCGCGCTTTTTCCGATGGCGAAGCGCTACAAGACCTGGAAATACGATTGGGAAGAAAGCTACCTCACCAATTCGGATGCTTATATTTTCCCCAACACGTTCCGCGACATCGAGAAGGTCTACAACACGCTCGGCGAAGGCCATGGCGTGAAATTCGAGCATGAATGCTACGACACCGGGCATCTGTATAATCTCGCCCATCTGGTCGATCGCGGCATGTTCAAGCCGCCAATCTTCCTGCAGCTCATCTTCGGCATTCTCGGCGGCATCGGCCCCGACCTCGACAATCTGTTCTTCATGAAGCGCACCGCCGACAAGCTGTTCGGCAAGGATTATCTGTGGTCGGTGCTGGCCGGCGGCCGCCATCAAATGAATTTCTGCACCGCCGCCGCCATGATGGGCGGCAACGTGCGCGTCGGGCTTGAGGACTCGCTTTATATCGGCCCCGGCAAGCTCGCGAAAAGCAATGCCGAGCAGGTGACGAAGATCCGCCGCATCGTCGAGGATCTCGGCTTCGAGATCGCGACGCCGACGGAAGCGCGAACGATGCTCGGGCTAAAGGGCGGCGATCGCGTGAATTTTTAGCTGCGACGAAGCAATCCAGAGTTCTCCGCTGCGCTGGATTGCTTCGCTCCGCTCGCAATGACGATCGGAGTATGATGCAGGCAACCGGTCTTGGACTATGAACACACTCGATCTGAAAACCCGCACCGCAATCGTCACCGGCGCCGCGCGCGGCATCGGGCTGGCGACGGCGCAAAGGCTGCTCGCTTGCGGCGCCGCGGTTGCACTGTGGGACATTGACGCCGAAGCGCTCGATAAGGCGGTCGCCTCGCTCAAGCGCCCTGACGCCGTGTCGACCGCCGTGGTCGATGTCACCAATGAGACGTCAATCGCGGCCGCGGTCGACGCCTTAGTCCGAGACGCGGGGAAAATCGACATCCTCGTCAATAATGCCGGCATCACCGGCGGCAATGCACCGCTGTGGCAGCTTGAGCCGGCGATTTGGCGGCAGGTGGTCGAAGTCAATCTGGTCGGACCTTATCTCGTCTGCCGCGCCGTGGTGCCGCACATGGTCGCGTCGGGCTACGGCCGCATCGTCAATATCGCCTCGATCGCCGGCAAGGAGGGCAATCCCAATGCCTCGCATTACTCGGCGTCGAAAGGGGGCTTGATCGGGCTGACCAAATCGCTGGCCAAGGAATTGGCCGCGACGGGCGTCCTGGTGAACGCCATCACGCCGGCGGCGGCGAAGACCGATTTGTTCGATCAGATGACGCAGGCGCAAATCGATTACATGCTGGCGAAGATTCCGATGAACCGCTTCGTCGCCGTCGAGGAGATCGCGGCCATGGTCGCGTGGCTGGCGTCCGAAGAATGCTCGTTCTCGACCGGCGCGGTGTTCGATATTTCCGGCGGCCGGGCGGTGTATTAAAAGCTCGGTTGCCGAGCCGCGTCTCGCGTTCGGTCGCTCGCCTCCGCCGTTCGGCTTCGGCGGCAGCCTTCTCGCGCTTCGCGAGCGAAGGCTGGTGGGCGGTAGAGGGATCGAACCTCTGACCCCTTCCATGTCAAGGAAGTGCTCTTCCGCTGAGCTAACCGCCCGGGCCGCTTAAGATAAAGCGCGATCCGCAAAGCCTTTAGCGGAGCGCGCCCGGCCACGGGTTTAACGTCGCGCCGCCTGCGGGGTCAAGCCCGTGGGCAGCGCTTACCGGCCGTCAGACTATCCGGGAAAATGCCGGGAACCCTTGAATTAGGCTTTAGTCGCGTCGGCGACGCACTTCTTGGTAAAGCTCGTTGCCGCGGCGCCCTTCAGCTTCGCCGTCGTGGCGGCGTCCTTGCAGCACTTGGTGGCGGAGCTGGTGAGGGCGGCGCCTTTGAGCTTCTTGGCCGCGACCTGCGACTGGCAGGTGGCGCCGGCGGTATCGGCCGGTCCTGTGGCCGGCGCTGGGGTTTGCGCCATCGCGGCGCCGGCGAGGCAAAGCGAGACGGCCAGGATTGCAATCGTTTTCATGGTGACCTCCAGCGGCTGGGGTTCGCGGGAGCGAAAACATTTTCGCATCCCGCCGGGTTACGTTACGCCCTTACAGCGCCCTTACATGCCTTCGGTTTTTTTGCGTTTGTTGCACGCGCTCCAAAATTGCGGCCATTTCTGACCGGCGGTTTTTCCCGCCGCCTTCGCCGCTTTCCAATCGGCGCCACAGGCGCGCTCGCGCGCGACCATCGCCTGGCGTC
>JBARER010000343.1:0-4419 GCA_049796395.1 Xanthobacteraceae bacterium | reverse complement strand
GCCGCCTTCCGCTCCGTCGTCAGCACCGCCAAGGCAAACCGCGCCGCGGTGATTGACGTGCTCCGCTTCGTGCTCGCCGCCAAATCACACACGGAGCCACTCACCGAGCCGGGGTGAGCAATTACATTTAGCCACCTCTGTTGAATAAGTTGCTCTACACTCAAATCACACTCGGACATAGCACATCCGCGCGTCGGATTCCGGTCGCGGAACCCTCCCTTTCGGGACTCACCACGTGCAAGCGGTCGTGCCGTTGCTGGCCTCATACCACGCGCTGGACGCGCCCTTGCAGACGCACAAGGTATAAACGGCGGTCAAGGCTATGGCACCGTCGTTGGTGCTGCTGCACGTCGCGGGGGCGCTGCTGCTTTTCTCCAGCCGCATATAGCCGCTTACGTCGAGCGTCGCTTGCGGATTGGTCGTGCCGATGCCGACGAGACCGGAAGTGTTGATGTAGAGCACATCCTTCCCAAGCGCAGAGGAGTAAATACCAAAATCATTGGTAGTATTGGCCTGAGTGGAATTTTGTATGTACCATTCCCCGGTTCCTTGTGAGGCAAGGACTAGCTGCGCCTGATGATCGGACGCATCAACGTTGTCAATAAGAAGATCAACAGCTCCTCCTGTTTCCCCGTCGCCGCTTATGTGCGCCGCGTGGACATCGGTATATGCGGAGAGGCCGCCATAGACATCCAATGGGTATTCCGGTGTTGTCGTCCCGATGCCGACGTTGCCGCCTAACGGATTCAATGACAATGGATAATTGCCTGCGCTGGTCGCTGGCTCGTTGTAAGTTTGTATCCACGATCCCCCAGGCAACGCAGCAAAATTCCCCATTTGCAGCGAAGATGTGTAATCCGATGCGTCCAAAACAAAGAAACCATTGTACGTTTGTGCTACCGGAGCCGCCGAGGGCCCATTGATGTTTAATTCACCGTTCGGTGCCGTCGTCCCAATCCCGACCATGCCGCTCGTGGCGATGGCGATACCGCTAGTCGAAGACGGGGTTCCCGCGCCAGTGCCAGCAACGAGTTTAAGAGTTGTGTTATCGAATCGGATATCTGCGCGGTTCGTGCTGACAATTGCTATTCCCGATTCACCATTAGGGGTAGATATCTGTATATCGCCCCCAGAACCGCCAACATTCACATCAAGCATCCCGTTCGGTGCCGTCGTCCCGATCCCGACATTGCCGCCGCTAGTGATCCGCATTCGTTCCGTTGGACCGTTGGTGCCGATCGCATTGTTTGTCCGAAATGTCATATCCGCCGTAGTAGAGCTTTGATCCACGACCGATATAACTGCGCCGATAGGACTTCCGCTTAAGACAGCGCCTGAGGTACTTTTGGTCCAAATGATGCTCCCCCAGCCGGTTGTCGTCTGATTGGAAAAAAAGAGGTCGGTGCCCGTGCTTCCTCCAGCCGATTCTATCTCTACTGCTCCATAATCACCCCAGTCTCTTAGGGCAGTTGAGGTGACTTCAAACGCGCTTTGCGGTGTCGTCGTCCCGATCCCGACATACCCCGTACTGGCAACCGTCATCGCCGTCGTCGCGCTGTTTGCCGTAGTTCCGCTGCTGCCCGCGCCATAGACGTTGAAGCTGATGTTTGATGTCCCCGTGCCGGTGCTGACGCCCGACGCCAGCGTCAGCGTTCCGCCGTTCTGGTTGGTGCCACTGCCCGCATTGGCTTGCAGCGTGGTGGCTGCCGTCGTTCCCGTCTTGCCTGTCGCCGACACTGTGAGCGCCGTCAGCGCCGTGTTGGTCGTCGTTCCGGTCGTTCCCGCAGGATACAAGCTGAACTGGATGTTCGATGTGCCGGTGCCCGTCGTGATGCCGCTGGCCAGCACCAGGTTGCCACCATTCTCGTTCGTCCCGCCTGTCAGCCCGCCGCCCGCCTGCACCGTCAGGTTGTTGCCGGTGGTTGCGCCGTTCACCATAGCTATCGTCTGCCCCGCAGAGCCTTTCAGGTTGATCGCGTTCGTCACCGTCGTCGTGCCAATCGCGAGAGTGCCGCCGGAAATGATGAAATCGTTGCTGGCATCCGTCAAAATATTGGCGTTGCCGGAGGCGGTGTTGGTTGCGGTAAATGTCGGCACCTGATATTGTGAGCCGGTGAGAAAGCCGCCACCGGTGCTAATCCACGAGGTGACTCCGGTGCCGTCGGTTTGCAGAAGATAGCCGCTTGTTCCGGGAGAAGTGGGCAGCGTCAGCGTCCACGGGCTGCCGGAGGACGGCGGCGTCACGGTGACAGTATTGGCCGCCCATGCTGGCCCGGCGGCGAGGGCTACGAACGCCGCCAGCAGCAGCGCGACAGATGCGGCTCTTATTGGCTGACGTGACAGCATCGGCAAATGATTGTGGATGAAGAAGAACCCCAAGAGGGCAAAGGGCTGTTGCATGTCAGGCCGGGGAGGAATCCTCCGTCGTTAAGCGCCGCTCCGACGCACGCAGCGTCACGGGTCGTGCAAAGCTCGTCGCAGGTTCTTCCGGTCGATGCAGCAGGAACCGCAGCCGAGAAGCAGGCCAGCCCCGCGCCATGAACGGCGGTCGCATTGTCGTCCGGCGCGTTCGTGCATGAAAGAAGCGCGAGCGCAAGGCTCACGGCAAGGACGGAAAAAAGACCACGATTCACGATCAACCCGCGTCTGAAATTCAGGCGACGCCGACCAGAGGCTCATTCCGCTGGTGGCGCGGGAGTTGATGAATCGCACAAGACGATTGCGGCGGCCTTTAGCCGCGAGGCTTGAACATACGCCGCCGCCTCCCGGCCCTAGTGGGTCGAAAAGCAGCGTTTGTATCGGCAACGCTCTTACCGCTTGTGCGAGGTAATCACACCCCGAAGGCAAAGTATTTCTCTGCCTCTGTCACCTAATATGCGGCATGTCGTTACGATAGTCAATCTGAATGGAATCTACCGAACTGTTGACCTGTGTAACAGCCCGTGCGGTTTGAACCGTCCGATTGAGGCCCTGCGTTCAGCGTCAATTACCGTTCGCGCAAGCTGCGCGGCGGGTGAGCGGGCGGACGCGATAACGTGGCGATTTCAGTTTTGCACGAAGTACAATAGCAGTGATGTTAACCATAGAATCCATTTGGCGAAAGTATATTCTTGCTCTAGATTAAGTTTGATATTTCATTTGATCTTGGGAGTTAGACCGATGATTCAAGAAATTCATAATGTGGAAACAACTCGCGACGCCGCGACCGGCACCGTCACCCGTGAGAAATGGTTCAGGGACGGCAAGCTCGACCGCACGGACGGCCCCGCTTTCATCATGCGTGACGCCGCGACCGGCACCGTCACCTATGAGGAATGGTGTAAGAATGGCAAACTCGGCCGCATTGACGGCCCCGCCGCCATCGAGCGCGACGGCGCGACCGGCACCGTCACCTATGAGGGATGGTGGAAGGACTACAAGCTCGACCGCACGGACGGCCCCGCTTTCATCATGCGTGACGCCGCGACCGGCACCGTCACCTACGAGGAATGGTGTAAGAATGGCAAACTCGACCGCACCGACGGCCCCGCCGCCATCAAGCGCAACGCCGCGACCGGCACCGTCATTTATGAAACATGGTACAAGGGCGGCAAGCGGATCGAACCGCCAGCGCGCCCGGCTGCTCCAAAGGAAGCGTCCCGACCATACGCGCCAAAGCCGGGCTGTTACGCTGATCTGAATCTTTGATCTTGTGTGGTGTCTCTGCTCCGGCGCACCCGCTTGTCAGTCTCCTCACGGTGCGCCTTGCTCCATCTTGCGCCGCATACGGGCGGCGGCGCGTGCCTCGTCCATGATGCGCTTTTGCGCGGCTCCGGCTTCGGCGACCTGCTGCTGCCGTTCGCGCAAAGCTGCGCGGCGGGTGAGCATCCCTCGGAGGCGCGAATCAAAGGTCGGGCCGCGCCCGCGCGGAGATAAAAAAGGGCGCGAAAGACAATCGCGCCGCATCCTTCATCCCTCGGCATCGTGCCGATCTACCCATCCTGCAAGCGATATTGGCGCACGAAGAGAACCTGCATGACTGGCCCCACCGACTCTGGACAGGGAGCAACTGAAGCCCCACAATTTTCTGTGGGTGAACTGAGCGCCGGGCCGGCTACCGACTGAAATCATATAACAAGGGAGACGAAAGGGGTCCCATGGCGAAGACCACACTGGCCGACAAGCTCGCAAAGGTCGCGCAGCGCAAGGCCAAGGCCGAACAGGACGAGGCGCGACTCAAGGATCGCCAGCGGGTCGAACGGACCCGCCAGTTGATCGAGCTGGGCGGCCTGGTCGCAAAGGCGGGCATCGATGTGAAGTTGACCCGGTTTGGTGGAGCCTCTCAAGCTTTTGCAGGAGGCTTTTCCGATGCCCAAGACCCGTCCGCCGTATTCGCCTGAATTCCGCCGCCAGATGGTCGAGTTGGTCCGCGCTGGCCGT
>JBARER010000342.1:0-7497 GCA_049796395.1 Xanthobacteraceae bacterium | reverse complement strand
CACGCCATAAACGGTGCTGCCGAACTCATCTTTAATTTCGCCGATCACCGCGGCGGCGGCCGCGCCGGATAGCGTGCCGGACGGCTCGTGAGTGAGAAAGATCTGCGCCGCGCGGCGCGGATCGTCGCGGATGATGCGCGCCGCCTCATCGATGGCGCCGGCGACAATGCCGGAGATTTGCGGTTGCCGCTCGATGGTGGCTTTGCTGGCGCCAAGAACGAGAAAGGAGAATTTGCCGCCCATGACATCGGAAGATTTGAGGATTGCGTGCACCCCGGGATCGCGCAACGCCAGCTGCGTGTACGGCGGCGAAGAGAAATAGGCCGTCACCTTTCCCTTTTCGGCTTGCTTATCTTGTTCCTTGTTTTGGCCGCCGCCGAGCGCATCGACGGCGTCGGCGTGTGACATTTCCACCACCTGACCGCGCAGCCGATCATAACGACCGAAAACCTTCTCCGACGCCATTTCGAGCAGTTGCATCTGCGGCGACGTCAAAGTCGGCATCGCAATACGATCGTCGGGCTTGAGATCGGCGATGGTCTGCTCGTCCGCCTGATCGCTGAGCAGCACGAGCGGCAACGAGGTAAGGCCGGACACGGCAAAGATTTGCTGGGGCGTACCGCTGCCCTTCTCCCACGCGGCAAGCAGCGGCGCGGTACCGAATGGCGCGACGTCGATTGAGCCGGACGCGAGCTCTGCTTGCGCCTGCGCCGCCCCCATCAGCCGCGGAAAACTCGCTTTGACATCGAGATGGACCGCCTTGGCTTGCTGTTCGATCAGCTTGAGGTCTTCGCAAATATAGAGCGGCAGGAACGCCAGCCCGAAACCGAGGCCGATCCTGACCTGTTGCTCCTGCGCGGCCGCGGGGGCAACCGCGGCCCAGAGCAACACCAACGTGACGACGCAACGCGACATCATGCATGGGCCTGTAGGGGAAGTAACCTGGTCGGGGATGGTGACTATACTTGAGCCTTCGTGCCGACGGGAGGGCTAGAGAAAATACTCCCGCAGCCGCTCCCTCCCCGCCAGCGCCGCGCGCAAATCGAAACCGTTGACGATGGCGACACGAAAGCCGCCCGGCGGCATGGCATGCGTTTCGGGCGGGCGATTTTCGTGGAAGGTGATCTGCACGCTGGTGATACCCGGAATGGCGCTGACGTCCTCGACCAGCGCCGGCGGCGGATGACGGTAGCGGCGCCCGGAGGGCGCGAACAGCACGACGCTATAGCTCTCGCAGCGCTCGTCGTCGGCAAAATCCCATTGGCCGGTTTCGTAGAGCGCGACCACCGCGTCGACCCAGCCTGGGCCGTAGAGATCGGGCCACTGGTCGGAAAAACGCAAATGCCCCTCGATAATGGTTTCGCCGATGGTTTCGAGATTGAGCATGCCGGTATAGCTCGCCAGGTTTTTCTCGATCCAGGCGCCGCACTGCGCTTCGATGCCGGCGTCCGACTCGGCATGCACGGTCCAATAGTCGAAGGTCCCCTCGCCGGCCGGCTTGCCGGTGACATGCCGCCACCAGCGCGGCGCGCCATCGACCACGGCGACGTCGGAGGACACATGCCGCCCGTCGAGCAGCCGCATCCAGAAATGACCCGGCGCATAGTGACGAACGTAATCGGCTTCCGACGTCAGCACCCGGGAACCGACGCCCATGCCGCGCAGATTGACGATCGGTTTGGAGAATACCGGATACCGCGGTGGCGACACGCCATGCGGCGCGGCCTCGATCGCCTGCGACAACGCCAGCGCCAGCTTGTCATAGACGAACCGGTGGGCTGGAAACCATTGCCAAGCGTCGCTGTCCTCGGTCGGAATATCGGCCGCGGTATCGACATGCGCAAAATATTGCAGGCGCCACGGATCGGCTTCGCAGATCGGCATCGGTCAGACGCAATGAAACGGCCGTGAAGGGTACGGCAGCCTAGCGCCTTCCACCGTCATCGGCCATCGCTAAAGCGAACGGCATGCACGGAAAACTGGCCGTCGCTCCATACGTCAAGCGGCGTCCAGCCGCTGCCACGGGCCAGCGCTTGAAACGACTCCACGGTATATTTGTAGCTGTTTTCGGTATGGATGGTTTCGCCGGCGCGGAACCCGATGGCCTTGCCGTTGACCTTGACCTTCTGCCGCTTGGTGCTGGCGAGGTGCATTTCGATCCTGTTGTGCTGGCTGTTATAGCAGGCGTGATGTTCGAAGGCGGCCAGGTCGAAATTGGCTCCGAGCTCGCGGTTGATCCGCACCAACAGATTGAGATTGAACCGCGCTGTCACGCCCTCGGAGTCATTATAGGCCCGACAGAGGATTTTGGTGTCCTTGACGAGATCGACGCCGATCACCAGCACCGCGCCGGGGCCAAGGATGGCGCCGGCGTGACGCAAAAATTTAGCCGCCTCGTGCGGCTCGAAATTGCCGATGGTCGAGCCGGGAAAGAACCCGACCCGCGGCAGGGCGGCGACCTGGGCCGGGATAGGGAAACTTTGCGTGAAATCGGCGACCACCGGATGCACCGCAAGTCTTGGAAAATCGCGTCGCAGTACCACCGCTTCCTGCTGCAGAAAGTCCCCCGAAATGTCGACGGGAACGTAGGATTCAATCGTCGCCGCCGCGCCGAACAGGATGCGCGCCTTCTTGCTCGAACCAGCGCCGAACTCGACAAGTGCGCAGTTCGGCGGAAACAGCGAGGCGATCGCCGGCGCGTGCTCGCGCAGCAGTGCAAGCTCGCAGCGCGTCGGATAATATTCCGCCAACTGCGTGATGCGCTCGAACAGCGCCGAACCCGCCGCATCGTAGAAATATTTCGGCGACAGGCACTTCGGCTTGGCCGAGAGGCCGGCCACCACATCGGTAGCGAACGGCTCGGAAGTTTCGACGGATGACGCCGCGCGCAGCGCGGTTTGAGTGGCGCTTGCCATGGAATTTGCTCAGTGTTGATAGGCCGCGAGCCGCAATCCGGAAAACTGCCAGCGGGCGGATGGATAAAAGAAATTGCGATAGGTCACGCGCGAATGACCGGCCGGCGTCGCCAGCGAAGAGCCGCGCAAGACAATCTGATTGACCATGAACTTGCCGTTATATTCGCCGAGCGCGCCGGAAGCCGCCCGGTAACCCGGATAGGGCGAGTAGGCACTGCGCGTCCATTGCCACACGACGCCGAAGGCTTCCGCCAGCACACCGCGTCCGGCCGCCACTTCCCATTCGGCCTCGGTCGGCAGGTCCTTGCCGGCCCATCGTGCGAACGCGTCGGCCTCGTAATAGCTGATGTGACACACCGGCCGGTTCGGCTCGACGCGGCGTAAGCCGCCGAGTGTCATCGCAAACCACGCCCCGTCGACTTTGCGCCAATAGCCGGGCGCATTCCAACCTTGCGCCTCGATCGCCGCCCAGCCGTCCGACAGCCACAAGGTCGGCGTTGCGTAGCCGCCGTCAGCCATGAAATCGAGCCACTCGCGATTGGTGACCAGCCGCGGCGCCAATTTCACCGGCGTGAGCAGCACCTGATGCGCCGGCAATTCGTTGTCAAAACAAAAGCCAGCACCGTCGTGACCCATGGTATCGACACCGGACAGTGTTGCGGCCGCGGTGTCCTCAACACTCGTGTCCGGCCACAGCCAGTCTGGATCGTAGGCCGGATGCGTCTCGTTCAGCGAGAAAGCGTGCAAGATATCGGTGAGCAGCAATTCCTGATGTTGTTGCTCATGCTGCAGCCCGATCTCGATGACCGGAATGATTTCCCCGAAATTGCCGGCAGTTTCGATCAGCGTTGCGACCGCGGCGTCGACATGGACGCGATAGTCGGCGACCTCCGCCGCGCTTGGCCGTGTGACCAGACCCCGCTGCGGCCGTGCCGCACGCGGGCCCGCGGACACATAATAAGAGTTGTACAGATAAGCGAACCGCTCATCGAACGGACTATAGTTTTTGACATAAGGCTTGAGCAGAAATTGCTCGAAGAACCAGGTGACATGGGCGCGATGCCATTTGGTAGGGCTCGTGTCCGGCATCGATTGGACGACCTGATCTTCCGGCGACAAAAAGCCGGCGCGGCGTTCTGTCTCGGCCCGCACGTCGCGAAAGCGCTTGAGCCAAAAGCCTCGCGGATCGCCCGAAGCTGCCGGCGCGCTCACGGCGCCTTCGGCAACCGGCGTGGCCCTTTCAGCGGGCCGAATGCGCGTAGAAACAGCCGAACTTGGCATCGTCAATGTCCGCAAAAGGCGGGATTAACAGGGGAAATTCAAAGACTGGGAGAATAATGGGGTCCAGGGGCGGTTGGTTCCAAAGATGATCGATCCACCGCCGACTGCAATGCCCATCTCAGCCTCCTAACGCGGAAGTGATCGCGTCACCCCAGCAAACCCTAACCTAGGGCAAAGTTGGCCTAAATCCATAGGCCGACTTATGGTTTGCCGCCGGTTCGGCTATGCAGTTGCCGATATTGCGTCCGGTGGCATTGCGTCCGTGTCATGGGACGCGCGATTCGGCGGACGGGGATTAATGCAATGGCGAAAAGCGCAAAACGCAAAGCGCGCGCTAAGCCGATGTTGCCGGGCCAGCGCGCCGATTTTTCGGCGATCGTCGATCGGCCGCCGCTACGGCTTCCGGGCGGCGCGCGCATCGTGGTCTGGTCGATCGTCAACCTCGAAGTCTGGGACATCGGCAAGCCGATGGCGCGGCAGGTCTTGGCGCCGCCAACCGGAGTGACGCAGCTTCCCGACGTGCCGAATTGGAGCTGGCACGAATACGGCATGCGGGTCGGCGTCTGGCGTTTCTTCGATCTGTTCAAACGGCAGAAAATCCGCCCGACGCTCGCGATCAACGCCCGCGTCTGTGAGGACTATGCCCGCGTCGCACAGGAAGCAAAGACCGACGGCTGGGAGTTCATGGGCCATTCTTACGAGCAAGGCCCGATTCACAAGGAGCCGAACCAGAAGGCCATGATCAAGCGTTCGCTGGACGTCGTCGAGCGCTTTACCGGCAAGCGGCCGGTGGGCTGGCTCGGCCCCGGCCTGACGCAGACGCTGGAAACGCCGGACCTGCTGACCGCTGCCGGCGTCAAATATATCGGCGATTGGGTCTATGACGACGAGCCGACCACGATCCGCACCACGGGCGGCCCGCTGGTGACGCTGCCCTATACGATGGAGCTCAACGATATCCCGATGATGGCGGTAGCGCACCACGAGGCCGACTATTTGTTCAAGCGCGCCGTCGACCAGTTCGACCGGCTCTATGCCGAAAGCGAGCAGCGGGCCAAGATTCTTTCGCTCGCCATCCATCCTTATCTCAGCGGCCAGCCGCACCGCATCAAATATCTCGAAGCGATTTACGACTATACCCGCGGTTTCGACGGGGTCGTTTACTGGACCGGCGACCAGATTCTGGATTGGTATTTGCAATGTATGGCCGCGACATGATCCGTGCGGCCGCGTTCCTTGTCGTGCTGCTTGCCGCCACTGCCGCGCAGGCCGCCGCGCCTTGCCGTACCTCCGGGCCGTTCAATCAATGGCTCGCCGATCTTGAGCGCGAGGCCATGGCGCAGGGTATTTCGCAAGCCACCATTGCCGCGGCGGCGCCCTATCTCACTTACGACCAGCGCATCGTCTATATCGACCGCGGGCAGCGCATCTTCACGCAAACTTTCCTGGAATTCTCCGACCGCATGGCCGCGGCCTACCGCATCCAGCGCGGTCAGGCGCTGATCAAGAAATATGCGCCCATCTTCAGCCGTATCGAACAGCGCTACGGCGTGCCGGCGCCGGTGATCGTCGCCTTCTGGGGCCTGGAAAGCGACTTCGGCGCCAATATGGGCAATTACCGCTCACTGCCCTCGCTGGTGTCGCTCGCCTATGACTGCCGCCGCGCCGACCGCTTTCGCCCTCAGTTGCTCGATGCGCTGCGCCTCATTCAGCACGGCGACCTCACGCCGAGCGAAATGATCGGCTCATGGGCCGGCGAACTCGGCCAGACCCAGATGATGCCGTCGGAATATTACAAATACGGCGTCGACGAGGATGGCGACGGCAAGCGCAATTTGTTGCGCAGCGTGCCGGACGTACTTGCCTCGACGGCAAATTATCTGCTCGGGCTTGGCTGGAAGCGTGGCGAGCCGTGGCTCACCGAGGTGCGCGTACCGGCACAGATGCCGTGGGAGCAGGCCGATCTCGACATCCAGCTGCCGCGCTCGAAATGGGCGGGCTACGGCGTCACGCTCGCCGACGGCCGGCCGCTGCCGGCGGACAATCTGCCGGCGTCGCTGCTATTACCGATGGGACGGTTCGGTCCGGCTTTTCTCGTCTACCAGAACTTCCAGGTCTATCTGCAGTGGAATAACTCACTCGTCTATTCGACGACCGCCGCTTATCTCGCCACCCGCATTGCCGGTGCGCCACCGCTGCATCACGGCAATCCGCCGCCGGCGCTGCCATTCGCGGACGTCAAAGCCATGCAGGCGATGCTGGCGCATGCCGGTTATGACGTCGGCACCATCGACGGCTTTCTCGGCTTGAAGACCCGGCAAGCAGTGAAAGCGATGCAGCAGAAATACGGCCTGCCGGCGGATTCCTATCCGACCGCCGAACTGTTGGCGCGAATGCGGGCCGGACATTAAGGTTCGAGCGCATCGCGGAGACGAATGGATGAAGACCTATAAGATCGCCGCCATCCCCGGCGACGGGATCGGCGCGGAAGTCATAAGCGCGGGCGTCGAAGTGCTGCAAGCGCTCGCCAAGCGCGAAGGCCATTTCCAATTTAAAATCGACCAGTTCGACTGGGGCGGCGAGTATTACAAGAAGCACGGCCGCATGATGCCGGAAAACGGCCGCGCGCTGATCCGGCACCACGATGCGATCCTGTTCGGCTCGGCCGGCCACCCCGACATTCCCGATCACGTCACCCTGTGGGGGCTGCGGCTCGCGATCTGCCAGCCGTTCGATCAATACGCCAATGTCCGCCCGACGCGGATGCTTCCCGGCATCGTGAGCCCGCTACGCAACGTGCAGCAAAAAGAGCTGGACTGGGTGATCGTGCGGGAGAATTCGGAGGGCGAATACGCCGGCGTTGGCGGGCGCGTTCATCAGGGTTCGCCCTTGGAGGCGGCGACCGACGTTGCAATGTTCACCCGCGCCGGCGTCGAGCGCATCATGCGCTTTGCCTTCCAGCTGGCGCAGTCGCGGCCGCGCAAGCTCCTCACCGTCGTGACCAAATCGAACGCGCAACGCCACGCCATGGTGATGTGGGACGAGATCGCAGCCCAGATTGCCGCCGAGTTCAAGGATGTAACCTGGGACAAGATGCTGGTCGATGCCATGACGATGCGTATGGTGATACGGCCGCAAACCATCGACACCGTCGTGGCGACGAACCTTCATGCCGACATTTTGTCCGACCTCGCCGCCGCATTGGCCGGCTCGCTTGGCATTGCGCCGACCGCCAATCTCAATCCCGAACGTACTTTCCCCTCGATGTTCGAGCCGATCCACGGCTCGGCCTTCGATATCA
>JBARER010000341.1:0-1634 GCA_049796395.1 Xanthobacteraceae bacterium | reverse complement strand
ATTCTCGTGCCCGTTAAGCGGGCAATCGACAAAGATGTGAAAATCCGGGTCAAGGCCGACGGGTCCGGCGTTGAGCTGGGCAACGTTAAAATGTCGATGAATCCGTTCGACGAGATCGCCGTCGAGGAGGCGCTCCGGCTCAAGGAAGCGGGCAACGCGACCGAAATCGTTGCCGTCTCGATCGGACCCCAGCAAGCCGCCGAGACGATCCGCACCGCGCTCGCCATGGGCGCCGACCGTGGCATCCTGGTAAAGGCCGAGGGCGCCGTCGAGCCGTTGGCGATCGCGAAGATCCTTAAGGCGATAGCCGCCGCGGAACAGCCGGGCCTAATCATTCTGGGCAAGCAAACGATCGACGACGACAGCAATCAGACCGGGCAAATGCTGGCGGCGCTGCTCGGCTGGCCGCAAGGCACCTTCGCCTCCAAAGTGGCGCTTGAGGGCGATGCGTTGTTGGTCACGCGGGAGGTCGACGGCGGATTACAGACGGTCAAGCTCAAGCTGCCGGCGATCGTCACCACCGATTTGCGCTTGAACGAGCCGCGCTACGCATCGCTGCCCAACATCATGAAGGCGAAGAAAAAGCCGATCGAGGAAAAGACCGCCGCCGATTTCGGCGTCGACACCAAGCCGCGCCTCGAAGTGATCAAGACCGCGGAACCGCCGGCGCGCAAAGCGGGCGTGAAGGTCAAGAGTGTCGCCGAGCTTGTCGAGAAGCTCAAAGAGGCGGGAGCGGTCTGATGCCCACATTGCTTCTCGCCGAGCACGACAATGCCTCGCTCAAGGACGCCACCAATAAGGCGCTGACGGCAGCCAAGGCGCTCGGCGCCGAGGTGCATATCCTGGTCGCCGGCTACAATTGCAAAGGGGTCGCCGAATCCGCCGCCAAGCTCGACGGAGTCGGCAAAGTGCTGCTGGCGGATGCGCCGCTTTACGAGCACCTTTTGGCGGAGCCGACGGCGGCGCTGATCGTGTCGCTTGCTCCGCCCTATGAAGCGATCATGTCGGCAGCGACCACGATGGGAAAGAATGTCATGCCGCGCGTCGCCGCGCTGCTTGATGTCATGCAGCTCTCCGAGATCATCAAGGTGGTGGCGCCGGACACGTTCGAACGGCCGATCTACGCGGGCAACGCCATCCAGACCGTGCGCTCGACCGACAAAAAACGCGTCATCACGGTGCGGACCGCGGCGTTCCAGGCGACCGGAGCGGGCGGCGCATCGGCGCCGGTCGAAAACGTCGCCGCCGCGGCGGACCCGGGCGTTTCCGGCTTCGTCGGGGAAGAGCTGTCCAAGTCGGAGCGGCCGGAATTAACCTCGGCAAAAATCATTATTTCCGGCGGCCGGGCCATGCAAAGCCGCGAGAACTTCACCAAATATATAGAGCCGGTGGCGGACAAGCTCGGCGCCGCGATCGGCGCATCGCGCGCGGCGGTCGATGCCGGTTACGCGCCGAATGACTGGCAGGTCGGTCAGACCGGAAAAGTCGTGGCGCCGGACTTGTATATTGCGGTCGGGATTTCCGGCGCCATTCAGCATCTCGCCGGCATGAAGGACTCGAAGGTCATTGTCGCGATCAACAAGGATGAGGAAGCCCCCATTTTCCAGGTCGCCGACTATGGATTGGTGGCGGAT
>JBARER010000340.1:0-8663 GCA_049796395.1 Xanthobacteraceae bacterium | reverse complement strand
GACGCCCAACCCATTGGCTCCGACGCCATTCGCGCAGGCCGGACCGCCGGTTCCGGCCGGACACGTCGCGCTCGCGGTCGCTGCCCGTTACGGCCGCGACGCCCCGCTCATCAGCGGCGGGATCATCTGGCGCGTCTACGCGGCAAAGCCCGACGCCAACGGCATGTTCCCGCTGGTCAAGGAAGACCGCGCGGCGGCGCCCACGTTCGTGCTGCCGCCGGGCAATTACGTTGTCGACGCCAGTCTCGGGCTCGCCAGCGCCGCCAAGGCGGTGCAATTGCGCGCCGAGACCGTGCGCGAAATGTTCGAGATACCCGCCGGCGGTCTCCGCCTGGAAGGCCGCGTCGGCGATGTGCGCATTCCGACCGGACAAATCTCGTTCGGAATCTACACCGGCAGCCAGTTCGCTACCGCCGAGCGGCGGCGCATCGTGCAGAACGTGATGTCCGGCGATGTCGTTCTGTTGCCGGCCGGCACCTACAACATCGTGTCGAGCTACGGCGACGGCAATTCGGTGGTGCGGTCCGACGTCAATGTCGAGGCCGGCAAGCTCACCGATGTTACGGTGACCCATCGCGCCGCAGTCATCACGCTCAAGCTCGTTAACAATCCGGGCGGCGAGGCGCTCGCCAATACGCAATGGACGGTGCTCACGCCCGGCGGCGACGTCATCAAGGAATCGATCGGCGCCTTCCCGCGCATCGTGCTGGCCGAAGGCGACTATCACGTCATCGCCCGTAACGAAGGCAGGACCTATCAGCGCGATTTCAAGGTCATTACCGGCGTCGATGGCGAGGTTGAGGTTTTGGCGCAGTAAGCGCCCCGTGCGCCAATTTGAGTTTTGCAGGCGGCGCTCTTGTTTGCTTGAATTGTTGTATCCTATAGACTACAGTGTTTTGGTGATCGAAATTCGCCAGACCGGGCGTTTCTCGCGCTGGTTCGCGGGCCTGCGCGACAGTGGTGCACAACGCCGTATCCAA
The DNA here is from genome assembly GCA_049796395.1 of Xanthobacteraceae bacterium. GTDB lineage: Bacteria > Pseudomonadota > Alphaproteobacteria > Rhizobiales > Xanthobacteraceae > BOG-931. The sequence continues at coordinate 7,683 of JBARER010000340.1, read as the reverse complement.
GTGCGGATCGATCGATTGGGTATAGGCAATGCCGGCGATGCGAAGGCGGTTGGCGGTGAGTTTCGGAACTACGCATCGACTATGGACCGGGATACCGTGTGTATTTTACCCGACGTGGTACGGCGCTCGTGATCCTGCTCGCCGGTGGCGATAAGCGAACGCAACAACAAGATATCGCGGAAGCAATCAGCACGGCGCGCGATCTTTAGGAGCAGAAATGGCTACGCCGGCGAAACGGCCGAGGCTCAAGAAGGCGGCGATCAAAAAGCTGAAACCAGCCATCAAAACAACTCCGTGGGACTCCGCGGCATACTTAAAAACCGGAGCCGACGTCGCCGAATATTTGGAAGCCGTATTCGAGATCGGTGATCCGGCGCTGGTCGTCGATGCGCTTGGAATTATCGCCCGATCGAAAGGCATGGCAAAGATTGCAAAGGCGACCGGCCTTGGCCGCGAGAGCCTCTACAAGGCGTTGTCGGCCGACGGCAATCCGGAGCTCGCCACGGTGCTCAAAGTCATGCACGCGCTCGGGCTCAAGCTCAAGGTGGCGGCTTAGCGCGGCGAGGGCGGTTCGCCGGCTCGTTTCACGTCCGGCGGCACCGCTTCCGCCGTAAGCGCGGCGAGCGCCGCATCGAGCGGCATCATCTCCTGTTTGTCGCTGCCGAGCCGGCGGATCGACACCGAGCGTTCGGCGGCTTCCTTTTTGCCGGTGACGAGCAGCACCGGCACCTTGGCCAGCGAATGCTCACGGACCTTGTAATTGATCTTCTCGTTGCGCAGGTCGCCCTCGACGCGCAGCCCGCGCCGCCGCGCCGCGGCGATCGCCGCGCGCGCATAATCGTCGGCATCCGAAGTGATGGTCGCGACCACGGCTTGCAGCGGCGACAGCCACAGCGGCAGATGACCGGCGTAATGCTCGATCATGATGCCAGTGAAGCGCTCGAGCGAGCCGAACATGGCGCGATGCAGCATCACCGGCGTCACTTTGTTGGAATGCTCGTCGATATAGAAAGCGCCGAGCCGGCCCGGCATGTTGAGGTCGACCTGCACCGTGCCGCATTGCCAGTCGCGGCCGATGGCATCGCGCAGCACATATTCAAGCTTCGGCCCGTAGAAGGCACCTTCGCCTTTGTTATGCGTCCACGGCCGACCCGAGGCCTCGAGCGCCGTCATCAAGGCGGCTTCGGCCTTATCCCACACCGCGTCGTCGCCGATGCGTTTTTCCGGCCGGTCGGAGAATTTGATGCGCACGTGGTCGAAGCCGAAATCCCGATAAATCGACAGGATGAGATCGTTGACCTTGATCACCTCCTCGGCGATCTGCTCCTCGGTGATGAAGATATGCGCGTCGTCCTGGGTGAAGGCACGCACCCGCATCAGTCCGTGCAGCGCGCCGGACGGCTCGAAGCGATGCACCTTGCCGAACTCGGCGATCTTGAACGGCAGGTCGCGGTAGGATTTGAGCCCGTTCTTGAAGATCTGGATGTGGCCGGGGCAGTTCATCGGCTTGACCACGAAAGTGCGCTCGTCCTCCTCGCGCGGCTCGATCAGGAACATCGCATCGCGAAACGTCGCCATATGTCCGGAGGCGACCCACAGTGATGAATCGATCAGCTGCGGCGCGTTGACCTCGGCATAGCCGGCATCCATCTGCCGCCGACGGATGTAGTTTTCCAGCGTCTGGAACAGCGTCCAGCCCTTCGGATGCCAGAATACCGAGCCGGGCGCTTCCTCCTGGAAGTGAAACAAATCCATTTCGCGGCCGAGCCGGCGGTGATCGCGCTTTTCCGCTTCCTCGATCTGCTTGAGATAGGCATCGAGCTCTTCCTGCTTGGCGAAAGCGGTACCGTAGATGCGCGACAGCATTTCGCGGTTGGAATCGCCGCGCCAATAGGCGCCGGCCACCTTCATCAGCTTGAAGGAGTTGCCGATTTTGCCGACCGAGGTCATATGCGGGCCGCGGCACAGATCGAACCAGTCGCCTTGCTTGTAGATTTTGATCTGCTGGTCTTCCGGAATGGCGTCGACCAGCTCGACCTTGAATTGCTCGCCCATGTCGCCGAACACGCGCTTGGCTTCGGCGCGCGACCAGACTTCCTTGGTGAACGGTTTGTCGCGCGCGATGATATCGCGCATTTTCTTCTCGATCGCGGCGAAATCCTCCGGTGTGAACGGCTCGTTGCGGAAGAAGTCGTAATAGAAGCCGTTGTCGATCACCGGGCCGATGGTGACCTGCGTGCCGGGCCACAACGATTGCACCGCTTCCGCGAGCACGTGCGCGGCGTCATGGCGAATGAGCTCCAGCGCGCGCGGATCGTCGCGGGTGAGAAATTCGATCTTGGCGTCGTGCTCGATCGGATCGGCGAGGTCTGCGACCTTGCCGTCAAGCGCCATCGCCACCGTGCGCTTGGCAAGCGACGGCGAAATGCCCTTGGCGATGTCGAGGCCGGTGGTGTTTTGCGGATAGTCCCGACGCGCGCCGTCGGGAAAGGTCAGCGCGACCATAGTTCGCTCCTGTTGCTCACTCGCTGCCTACGAACGCAGGTAAGCGGATTGCTCGGTTTTTAGCGCATGGATTGGTGAAGGCAATGGGGCCGCGGCCTGACAGCCTAGCTCTCGGCCGCCGTTGGCGGCGATGCATTGGTCCCGCGCCATCGCGCGTAGCGCCAAGGCCGGTACCAGCGCGCGTTTGGCGGAGCCACCTCTGGTACGAAATCGAGTCCCGATGTGCCGAGCGGCTGGCAGCGCAGAAGCCGCGCCAGCGTCATCCATGCGCCGGCCCACAGTCCGAAGCGGTCGAGCGCCTCGTCGGCATAATGCGAGCAAGTCGGCAAATGCCGGCAGCGAAAGCCGACCATCGGGGAGAGCGTATAGCGGTAAATCTTAATGAGACCGCGCCCGGCGAGGGGAGGGGATTTGCGCGAAGCATCGAAGAGGCTGTCCAGCACGTCGCGGTTTCCTATTCCGTCATTCCGGACAACCGCTTCGCGGTTTCCGGAATGACAGTCACTCCGCCGCCTGTTTCGCCGCCCGTTTCTGCTCGATCTGGCCGATGGCGTCGACCACGGCATCGAAGGTCAAAAGCGTCGAGGCATGCCGCGCCTTGTAATCGCGCACCGGCTCGAGCACCGCGATGTCGGCCCATTTGCCTTCCGGCGGCGCGCCGTTGTCTTTGAGCATTTTGCGCACGGTTTCGCGCAGGCTGCGTAATTCGCCGGCCTTGGCGCCGATAATGTGGCTCGCCATGATCGACGAGGAGGCTTGGCCCAGCGCACAGGCTTTCACCTCATGGGCGAAGTCGGTCACGGTATCGCCCTCCATCGCCAGGTCGATGGTGACGGTCGAGCCGCATAGCTTCGATACCGCGGTTGCCGTGGCATCGGGTTGCGCAAGCCGGCCCAGCCGCGGAATATTGCCCGCAAGCTCGATAATTCGCCGGTTGTAAACCTCGTTTAGCATCGCAGTTCAGGCGCTTGCCCAAGTTTGTTGAGCTGGCTTATTGAGCGGTTTGTTGAGTCCGTCCGCCAATCGACTATATAGGCGCTACCGCGGCGGATTTGAAGTTCCGGGACTATTCGCGGACATTGGAGTGACGATGGACGCCGTTATCAAGCCAATTGCCAAGGTGTGGGCCCGCGGGACGCAGACGGATCATGTCCACAACACGCCCGCTCCGGTCGAGAACCGGCCGTCGCGCGAGGAGGCGGAAGCGGCGGTGCGGGCGCTGATCGCCTATCTCGGCGACGACCCGTCGCGCGAAGGTCTCGCCGCCACGCCAAAGCGCGTGGTCGCGGCGATGGACGAGCTTTACCGCGGCTATCGCGAGGTTCCGGCCGATGCGCTCTCGCGCACCTTCGGCGAGACCGAGACCTATGACGACTTCGTGCTCATTCGCGACATCGGCTTCACCTCGCATTGCGAGCACCACATGATGCCGTTTCACGGGAAGGCCCATGTCGCCTATCGCCCGGTCGAGCGCGTGGTCGGCTTGTCCAAGCTCGCTCGTGTGGTCGACGTCTATGCCCGCCGATTGCAGACGCAGGAGCATCTGACCTCGCAAATCGCCGTCGCCATCGACGAGGTGCTGGCCCCGCGCGGCGTCGCCGTGCTGCTCGAGGCCGAGCATACCTGCATGTCGGTCCGCGGCGTGGCGAAAGCCGGCGTCTCGACGGTGACGACGCGCTTCCTCGGCACGTTCCGCGACAGTCCTGAGGATCAGCTGCGCTTCGTCACGCTCATTCGCGGCGCCGCCGAGCGGCGCTGACGCGGGTACGGGGGGTTTTGTTGGCGGACACGTCACCATTTGCGGCGCCGGGCGCCGCCATCGATCTCGAAGAAGGCCTGGCGCTGACGCCGAAATTCGATGCCGACGGACTGGTCACCGCGGTCGCCACTGACGCAGCGTCCGGCGACGTGCTGATGGTTGCTCATATGAACGCGCAGGCGCTCGCCAAGACCATCGAAACCGGCGAGGCCTGGTACTACAGCCGCTCGCGCCGCGCGCTGTGGAAGAAGGGCGAAACCTCCGGTCACACCCAGCGCGTGGTCGAGATGCGCATCGACTGCGATCAGGACGCGGTCTGGATCAAGGTCGAGCAAATCGCCGGCGCCTGCCATACCGGCCGCCGCTCGTGCTTCTATCGCCAAGTGCCGCTCGGCAAAGCGGGTACGACTACGCTCGAATTCCGCGACGAGCGGGTGTTTGATCCGAAGGCGGCGGATAGCGAATAAAGGCAGCAGCCGACAGAGGCTAATCGGAGGCCTGACGGAGGCGCGCCCACCGGCAGTTAATCAGTCCGGTAGTCGCCCTTCGTATCTGTCACTGCACATTTTCGCCGTTTGAAATGTGTAATTTTCAAAAGCTGTCCACGGCAATTTTTACAGATTGTAATGGTGTAATTTTCAGATACGTCATTTGACATGGAACTGTACGGTTAGACCTTGTAGGGTATCAGCAATGGTCTCTTGGAACTCCACTTCCGGGAAAACTTTATTTTTAAAGGCCGCTGTTCGAAACCTCTGTCAATGAACGTGGCTCGCGATATAGTCATATCCAGCGAGAGTCCTGTAATGTCCGAGTTAACTCCTACGCCGTTCCTTGCCGCGTCATGCTTATCCCAGGGAAAGCCTGCTGAAGAATCTTGCCCCACACGGCGCCCGTGGTCGCCGCCAAAAGTCATTCGACCCTCGGAATCTTTATCAGAGTCCGGTGGTGGCGCTAAGACTCTGGTCGCGCCCTCTGACGGCGAGATCCATAACGGACCCTTCACTACTTTCGTCGGTCCCTCTTAAGTTTACCGGCGTGCGACCGACCGCGCCGCTTTGATCCGGCGGCTCGATTTCATCGTAAGGATATTCGCCGAGCGGCCTTGGTTTCGCGGTGACCGTAGGCGACGCATTGGTGCTCTGCCGCATCAATAACGCCTGGGCGTCCCGATCCACCGTGGGGACCGGTCGAGCGCACGGCCGTAAATGAGTTGATCGCTACGCCAATCATGAGCGGCATCTGCGGAATATTCCGATTCGACGGGACCCCGGTTTCAGAACGGGACCTCGACCGCCCGATCAAGCGGCTTGCGCATCGCGGTCCCGACCGGGCACGGGCATGGACGGCCGGATCGATCGGTCTTGGCCACCTCATGATGCGCATCACCCGCGAGGACGCCTACGACGCGCAACCGCTGCATGGCGCCGGACTGTCTCTTGTCGCCGATCTGCGGCTCGACAATCGCGAGGAGCTTGCGGCAGCGCTCTCGATCGGAACGACAGCACTTGCCGACATGCCAGACAGCGCGCTGCTGCTGGCGGCTTACAAAAAGTGGGATTCCGATTGCGTCGATCATCTGGTCGGCGATTTTGCTTTCGCCATTTGGGATGGCCGGAAGCAGTCACTGACTCTCGGGCGCGACCACATCGGCCAACGCCATGTGTTCTATCATAAGGCAGACGGCTTCTTCGCCTTCGCTACGGAGATCAAGGGCCTGTGGGCGTTACCGCAGGTGCCGCGCCTGCTGATCGAAGCGCGCATCCCGCAGGCGCTGCTGTTCGACGAACCGACAGATGTCGGCGCAACCGACTACGTAGGCATCCGCGCTCTGCCCGGCGGCAGCGTTCTGACAGTGAACGCTGACGGCGCCACTGCAATCCGCCGTTACTGGGAGCCTCATGCCGATCCGGCGCATGTCGGCCGCGACGAAGCCTATTACATCGAGACCTATCGCAAGGTGCTGACCGAAGCCGTCGCGTGCCGGCTGCGCCGCGCATCGACGATGGCCGGCTTGTTCATGGGAGGTGGTTTCGACTCCAGCGCCATCTGCGCACTGGCGGGGCCGGTCGTGACCGCGCAAGCGCGAAAGTTCATCGCCGTGTCGTCGGTCATGCCGGAAGATCATCGCGGCCCCATCACGCATGCGCGGCGCTGGTGCGACATGTGCCGCCGCCACATGCCCCATCTCGATATGCGCTATATCACCCGCGAAGGCCTCGATATCTTCACCTCAATGGAACAGTGGTTTCTCTCGGGTGACAACAGGCACAGTCCGAACCGGCACGTCACCCATGCGATGTTCGCCGAGATCGCCGCGGCGGGCGCCCGCATCGTCATGGACGGCATGGGCGGCGACTACACTGTCAATCCGCGCGGGCAGAACGCATTGCCACGCATGCTGTATAAAAGACAATTCATTGGTTTCCTTTCCGAATTTGGTGATATGCGGCGGCACTTGCGCCAGAGCGTGAAGCAGACCCTGGTACGCAATGTGCTTCTGCAAATGCTCCCTGCGTCCTGGATGCGCATCTGGAGCCGCCACCGCAGCGGTTTGGCTTTGTTCGGACCGACCGTGCCGGTGTCACGAGAGGTCATCGCGGGCCGGAGCAAAGCTGCACGGCCGCAATTTCAGTGGCGGAGCGCCGAAAGTCAGCGCGTTGTCATGGAACGCGTGCTTCGCGCGCAGCAGAATGCAGCCGCGCAAGGTCATTCGGTTCCCGCCGCAGCGCACGGCCTCGAATTCACCCGGCCGTTCCACGATAAACGGGTCGTCGAGTTCGGCCTCGCCATCCCCGAGGAGCTTTACCTCAAGAACGGCAAGACGCGCCATCTGGCCCGCGCGGCGCTAAAAGACTTGTATCCACCCGAATATCAGGACCGCCCGCCCGGCAACGACGGCATGGGCCCCGACTTTCTGACGATGGCAAAACGTATCGAACCGCGCGTTCTCGCCGAGATCGACCGCATGGAACGCGCCGGCTATCTGTCGCGTTATTTCGATTTTCCGCGCATGCGCGCGATGCTGACGCGCCACACCCGCAAGCCGCACACGTCCCGCAACGAATACGACACGCGGCAAGCCATGCTGGCCTTTCTGGCGGCGCGCTATATCGAATGGTTCAGGCGCGATAATGCTTGAACTTCAAGCTGCGCCCGGAAAATGACGAATATATTTTGTCACCGAGTTATTGACAAAAGTCTCCAATATAGCTACCTACAGTGACAAATCTCGCCCCAGGAAGGACACCGCCGGGTGACTCCGGCGGAGGGGGGCGAGTACGGTTCCCGCGGGCTTAGGCCTCGTCAGCCTTGGCTCTCGGGCGGCTCTGGGCCAAAACGCCCGGCCGGCACTATGACCGGTCTGCGGGGAAACCCGCTGCACTGGGGCGGCAGGGGACGGATAACACCCGTCCCTG
>JBARER010000339.1:0-9652 GCA_049796395.1 Xanthobacteraceae bacterium | reverse complement strand
GATTACATTGAATGCTTCTACAATCCGAAACGCCGGCACTCGACGATCGGATATCTAAGTCCCGTGGAGTTCGAGATGCAGGCGGGATTCGCTTAGCAGGTGTCAACCAAACCGGGTGCGGGCCAGGGCGCGGGCATCGAGGAGCTCTCTTGCGATGACAACGGAGCGACGCGTCAGACGCCCCCTCCACCGCCCTTCGGGCGGTCCCCCTCCCCCACTTGCGTGGGGGAGGATGAAACTTGACGCCGCGGCTTAAACCCTTAACGAGACACCCATGCAGCACTCCGCCCTTCTCAACGTCATGGTCAAGGCCGCGCACCGCGCCGGCCGCAACCTCAAGCGCGATCTCGGCGAGGTCGAGCATTTGCAGGTGTCGCTCAAAGGCCCGCGCAATTTCGTCACCGCGGCCGACCGCAAGGCCGAGGAGATTTTGCGTACCGAACTCGCCAAGGCGCGGCCGGATTACGGCTTTCTCGGCGAGGAAAGCGGCGCGCATTCCGGCGCCGACAAATCGCACCGCTGGATCGTCGATCCGCTCGACGGCACCACCAATTTCCTGCACGGCATTCCGCATTTCGCGGTGTCGATCGGGCTCGAGCGCGACGGCGCCATCGTCGCCGGCCTCGTCTACAATCCGGCCAACGAGGACCTGTTCGTCGCCGAGCGCGGCAAGGGCGCCTTCCTAAACGACAGACGGATTCGCGTAGCGGCACGGGCGCGGCTTGCCGACGCCGTGGTGGCCTGCGGCCTGCCGCATTACGGCCGTGGCGATCTGGCCCGCGCGCGCGCCGAGATTTTCGTGGCGCAGCAAAATTTCGCCGGCCTGCGCCGCTACGGCGCCGCCGCGCTCGATCTCGCCTGGGTCGCCGCCGGTCGGCTTGATTGCTATTGGGAGCGCGATCTGGCGCCTTGGGATATGGCGGCGGGCCTGCTGATCGTGCGCGAGGCCGGCGGCTTTGTTTCCGATTGCGACGGCCATGAAGCGATCCTGACCAAGGGCGAGATCGTCGCCGGCAACGACGCCATGCACCGCGAAATGCTGCGGCTGTTGAAGGAAGCGGGCAAGCCTTCGACGCAAGAGGCGGCCAAAGAGGCGGCCGCATCGGGCACCGCGGAGAAATGACTTCTCTCATCGTCATGCGCGGGCTTGACCCGCGCATCCATGCTGAAAGGAGGCGTTGAAATTTGAGCCAAGAGTCCGATTTGCCCAAGCGCCGCATGGATTGCCGGGTCAAGCCCGGCAATGACGAAGGTGTATTCGCCTTGCGGCCCTACACCGCCGCCGACGAAGACGCCGCGATCGCGCTGTGGCTGGTCACCTGGCAGAAAACCTATCCGCAGTTCGATTTCGCCGCGCGGCTTTCATGGTGGCGCGAGCATTGGCGGAAGCTTACGGAAGTCGCCAAGATCGTCGTCGCTTCGGATGCGCGCGAAACCCTGATCGGCTTTGTCACCATCGAGCCGGCGACGCATTATCTCGATCAGCTCGTGGTGGCGCCGGACTATTGGGGCAAAGCCGTCGGCGGCGCGCTGATGGACGAAGCCAAGCGGCTGTCGGGCGACTTCATCGATCTCGACGTCAACACCGACAACGCGCGTGCGCTCGGCTTTTATCGCAAGCAGGGTTTTGTCGTCACCGGTGACGGCATCAATGCGTTTTCCGGCCGGCCGGTGCATCACCTTCGGTGGCGCGCATGATCGGCTCGCTTGTGCAAGAAGGACCCCGGAAGAACTGGGTCCCCGCCTGCGCGGGGACGAGCGGAGGATTGCACCAAAGCCGTTCATTCCCGCGCAAGCGGGAATCCAGCGACGATGCGCGGCAGTTGCCGTTAGGCGCCGACCAGAGCCGCCGCCTTGGCCGCGTCGAAGATTTTGGAATCGACTTTCAGATAGGCCATGTTTTCGCCGGCGACGATCACCGCTTCGGCCACGCCCGGCACCTGGCGCAGCTTTTTGGCCAGCGTTGCAGCTTCTGCGGCTCCGCCGCCGCCAAGCGGCAGAAGCCGCGTCGTCAGGTAGCTCGGCTGTGCCATGGTCGCAGCCGCAATCAGCCAAACCAGCGCCAGCGCGGTGGTAAGCACGAATACCGCGCCGTCGCCGCCGCGCTGATGGGCGAAGCCGCCGATGACGCCGCCGGCGAAAATGCCCAAAAATTGCAGGCTGGAATAAAGTCCGGTCGCCGTGCCTTTGGCCTCCGCGGGCGCCGTCTTGGTGATCAGCGACGGCAGGCTCGCTTCCATCACGTTGAAGGCGGAGAAGAACACCACCAGCGCCGCCAGCAGCATGTAGAGATTGCCGGCGCCGAAGCCGAGCATGAGCTGGCTCAACAGCAGCGCCGCGACCGCGCCGACAAAGACGCCCTTCATGCGGCGATATTTTTCCGCGACGATGATCGCCGGCACCATCACCGCGACGGAGACGATCAACACCGGCAGATAGACCATCCATTGATTGTGAACGGCGATGCCGAGCGTGCTGTGCAGGAGCCCAGGCACCACCAGAAAGCTCGCCGTCAGCATGGCGTGCAGCGCGAATATGCCGATGTCGAGCCGCAGCAGTTCCGTGTTGCGCAGCACCGCCCCGATCAGGGCCGGCACCGCCTCGGCGTCGCGATGCACGCGCAATTGCCGTGGCGCCGGCACCGCGAATTGGGTGATGGCAATGCCGGCGACGGCGAGCCCGACCATCAGCCAGAAAATGCCGGGCACCCCGATCGCGGCGGCAAGCATCGGCCCGGCCACCAGCGCAACCATGAACGAGGCGCCGATGGTGATGCCGACCAGCGCCATCGCCTTGGTGCGGTTGTCCTCGCGGGTCAGATCGGCGACCAGCGCCAGGATCACCGAACCGACCGCGCCGGTGCCTTGCAACGCGCGCCCGACGATCATGCCGTCGATCGAGGTCGAGAGCGCAGCCACCGCGCTGCCGGCGGCAAAGAGCAAGAGGCCGAGCACGATCATGACCTTGCGGCCGATCTTGTCGGACAAGAGCCCGAACGGGATCTGCAACAGCCCCTGGGTCAGCCCGTAAATGCCGAGCGCCTCGCCGATCAGGTACGGATTGGCGCCGGCAAGCCCGCCCGCATAGGCGGCAAATACCGGGTAGACCATGAACAGGCCGAGCAGCCGGACGGAGAATACCGCCGCAAGCGAGCCGGCCGCGCGCAATTCCTGCTGTTCCATCGCTTCAAGGACCCGGTCATAGCCGCCCACAGGGGTAATGCCCTGCCCGCGCGATGCCGGTCAATTGCGGCGGCTTGCCGCCGTCACGCCGGCGCGATATAGAGCGGCCAAATTGGTCAAAGAATTCAAGCTGGACGATCAAAGCCATGAAAACCGAAGCCCACCCGGATTACCACACCATCAAGGTGCTGATGACCGATGGCACCGAATTCACCACGCGCTCGACCTGGGGCAAGCCCGGCGACACGCTGCATCTCGATATCGACCCGAAATCGCATCCGGCCTGGACCGGCGGCCAGCAGCATCTGCTCGACCGCGGCGGCCGATTGTCGCGGTTCCAGAAGAAGTATTCGGGTTTCTTGAAGGCTTAACGACGGGGCGGCGCGCCACGTATCGGGATCGCCCTAGGCCTCCGATTCGAACGCCGCTTTCAACAGCCCCAATTGGCGCTCGACGGGGTTGTCGACCGGGACTCTGGCCGGTGCCACAGCATGCATCGTATTGTCGAGGCGGCGTATGTCGGTTTGCAGCTTGGTTGAGCGCGCGATCAGTTCCTGAAGCTTGGACGGCAAAAGCGCCAGCGACTTGGCATCGCCCGGCTCGCAAGCCGCCAGTCGCACCTTGCTTTTTTCCTTATTGGCCTGGGCGAGCGTCATCTCGCCCTCTTTGACCGCCCGATGCAGCAACAGCCAGGAGGCAAGCTGCATCAACCGCGTCGTCAGCCGCATGCTTTCGGTGGCATAAACCAGGCTGGCGCTGCGTTCGAGCTTCTTGGATTCCTGGCGGCCGCCGCCGTCGAGATAGCCAGCGGTCTCTTCGACCAGCGCCATACCATCGCGGAACAACGCGGCAAAAACCTGAGAATTCGCTAGCCGTTCGCTAAAGGAGACCGCGCCGGCTTCCATCGCACGCTTATCGGACATTTACGCCTCACGCCACGCCGTAGCATCGCGCGGCGGGCGCGCGCTGTAAAGCGCGGGGACCGGCAACTTGCCGACATAGTTGCCGAAGGTGCGAGAGACGATTTCCGCCGCGGCGGCGCAAACTTTGCCGCCACATCGGTTAACAAAAAAGAGCCGCCGTTGCCGGCGGCTCAAGGTGATAACAGGGAGGCGTCAAACAGAGTGGACAGGAGCCACTCAATGTCCAGAAGATGGACATGCTCTGTAATGAACGAGAAAGCTTAACGGAAGGTTAAGGGATTTCAAACGCTTGGCGAATCTTTCTCAAGCTTCGCGCAAGAGGTTGACAGCCGACGCGCCAAGCCCTTGGCGCGGTTCATTTTTTACAGAATTCATTTTTTAAAGAAGCTGTCGGCGGCGGATTTCACCGCCTGCTTGCGCGCCCGGTCATCCTCGAGCCGCGCGATTTCGTTCCGCAAGAGCGCGATACGATCGGTTAATTCGGCAGCCGACAACAGGGTTAAATCCTGCCCGATCTCATGGGCGGTTTTCTTCTTCGGTTTTTCATCCTCGTCGACCGCCGCCATCTCGTCTCTCCAAGTTCAAATGTACCAGCGTCTTCGTGCTTGTCACACCGAAGGCACGAGTCCTAAACGACCCAGGATTGGTGGCAACCAAAACACCAAATATGGCCCTGACCCCTTGAATCTAAACGGGAAACATCCTTGCCCTGCAATTCGCCAGCCGCTACTAAGGTGGCTAGGCGCGAGCAGCCGCATCTGGATCGGGCGCAAGAGGGCCAGACGGTCGCGAATTCGGCGCAAAGCCCGGTAGGTAGTCATCCCGGGGACTTAATCGTGGCGCGAACAGCGCCGGCTGCCGGTCTCGGAGGGGTTTCTTGGCATTTCTGCGCGCCACCGGCTTCGGCCCGCAAAGCTGCGGCACGACGATTTCGCGCGCAGGTCAGATTTGCGCAAAAGCCGTTGGCGTTCTGGTCTGCGGCCTTTTGGCGCTCGCCTGTGTCACGTTTTTTGACATATCGGCCGCACACGCCCTCGAGGCGGTCAACGTCCGCACCGACGCTGCCGCCATCGACCTGACCGACGCGGTTCAATTCGAGCATACCGACGGCGACCGCATACAAGTCTCCACCCCACCCGGCGACGACGGCATCATCCGGCGCATCGAAGTGCGCGCCCGCGAAGCCGGAAAAAACTGGGCGGTGTTCGCGCTGGCCAACAACGGCGATGAGCAGATCGACCGGCTGATCGTAGCGCCGCATTACCGCATGGTCGGCTCAGGACTGATTTGGCCCGACCTCGGACAGTCGCGCATCGTCTACATCACACCGTCCTCGGGCGATCCACCCGAGCGGCAGGACAGCGCCGATGCCGATGTCTACCGCGTCACGCTCGACCCCGGCACGGTCATTACTTTTGTCGCCGAACTGCGCACCGAAAAACTGCCGCAGCTTTATCTGTGGGAGCCGGATGCCTACAAAGACAAGCTCAATTCCCTCACGCTTTACCAAGGCATCGTCATCGGCATTGCCGGCCTGTTGGCGCTGTTCCTGACCATCCTGTTCGTGGTCAAGGGCAGCGTCATGTTTCCGGCGGCTGCCGCGCTCGGCTGGGCGGTGCTGATCTATATCGGCATCGATTTCGGATTTTGGCCGAAAGTGTTCGACATGTCGGCGTCCGCCGAACGGATCTGGCGGGCTTCCGGCGAAGCGATCCTCGCCGCTACCCTATTGGTGTTTCTGTTCGCCTACCTCAACCTCAACCGCTGGCATGTGCGTTACGCGCACATCACCGTGGCCTGGCTCGCCTTTCTCGGCGCGCTGGTGGCGGTCGCACTGTTTTCGCCGGCCGTGGCCGCCGGAATCGCACGCATCTCACTATTTCTGGTCGCGGTACTCGGCTTCATACTCGTCATTTATCTCGCGACGCACGACTACGACCGGGCGGTGATGCTGATCCCGACCTGGCTCTTGCTTGTGGTGTGGGTGATCTGTGCAGCCGCAACAGTGCTTGGCTTTGTCACCAACGACATCGTCGGCCCGGCCCTGCTTGGCGGGCTAGTTCTTATCGTCATGCTGATCGGCTTTACCGTCATGCAGCACGCTTTTGCCGGCGGCATGGCCAGCGGCATTGTCTCCGACGTCGAGCGGCGGGCACTGGCACTGACCGGCGCGGGCGACCTCATCTGGGACTGGGACGTGTCATCCGACAAGGTTTTCACCAGCCCGGAGGCCGAAACCGCGCTCGGGCTCAAGCACGGATCGCTCGAAGGCTCGGCGGCAAAATGGCTGGAAAATCTGCATCAGCTCGATCGCGACCGGTTCCGCGCCACGCTCGACAGCGTGCTTGAACAGCGGCGCGGCCGAGTGGCGCAGGACTTCCGCATGCGCACCGCTGACGGGCATTATCTTTGGTACGCGTTGCGCGCCCGGCCGGTCGTCGGCTCCGATGGCGAAGTGGTGCGCCTCGTCGGCACGCTTACCGATGTCACCGAGACCAAGACCGCGGAGGAACGGCTCCTGCACGACGCCGTGCACGACAATCTTACCGGCCTGCCCAACCGCGAGCTGTTCCTCGATCGCCTGCAGGCCGTGCTCGGCCTCGCCCAAGCCGATGCCGGGATACGCCCGACCGTCATGGTCATCGACCTCGACCGTTTCAAACAGGTCAACGATTCGGTCGGGTTGTCGGTCGGCGACTCCATTCTGCTGACACTGGCGCGCCGTCTCGGACGGCTGATCAAGCCGCAGGACACTTTAGCGCGTTTGTCGGGCGATGAATTCGGCCTGATCGTATTATCAGAAAAGGAGTCGGCGCGGATCACCGGGTTGGCCGAGACCATTCGCAAGACGCTGCGCGCGCCGATCAACTTCCGTGATCGCGAAATATTCATCACGGCGTCGATCGGGCTGGCGCTCGCCGGCAGCGAGGCGCAGCGGGCAGACGAAACTCTAAAGGATGCCGAACTCGCGATGTATCACGCCAAGCGCGGCGGCGGCGATCGCATCGATGTTTTCAAGACCGCCATGCGCGCTCGCAAATCCGATCGGCTGTCGATCGAATCCGACCTACGCCGCGCGCTCGAGCGCGATGAAATTTCCATCCTGTATCAGCCGATCGTGCGGCTCGAGGATCGCTCCATCGCCGGCTTCGAAGCCTTGGCTCGATGGAACCACCCCAAACTCGGTCGCGTATCGCCCATCGAGTTCATCGCTATTGCCGAGGAGACTGGGCTGATCGTCGAACTCGGCCTGTTCGTCCTCGACCGCACGGCGCGGCAGCTGTCCAACTGGCAGCGTTCGCTGCGCCAGCGCGAGCCGATATTTGCCAGCGTCAACGTCTCGTCCCGGCAATTGCTGCGTCACGATTTGATCCAGGACCTGCGTACAGTGCTGGCCCGCGCGCCGCTCGCGCGTGGCTCGCTCAAGCTCGAGCTCACCGAGTCCGTCGTCATGGAGAACCCCGAACACGCCGCGCAGATGCTGCACCGGATCCGAGAGCTCGGCGCCGGCCTGGCGCTTGACGATTTCGGCACCGGCTATTCATCGCTGTCCTATCTGCAACGCTTTCCGTTCGACACTATCAAGATCGATCAGTCGTTCGTGCGGACCACACCCAAAGGTACGCGTCCGGTGATTCTGCGCTCTATCATCACGCTAGCCCACGATCTCGGCATGGACGTTGTGGCCGAGGGCGCCGAAACCGATTCCGATGCGGTCGAACTATTCCAGCTCGGCTGCGAATATGCGCAGGGTTTCGTGTTCGGCGAGCCGATGAGCGCCGAGCAGGCGCGCACCCTCCTGGAGCCCGATGCGCCGAGCACCCGGAAAGAGGAAACCAGCATCAGGGCCAAAGTCTTCGGCTCCTGATTTACGGCCGGCAATCGGATGCGTGTGTTAGGCGTGTCCGGCTTCGCTCGACAGCATGCCGAGATCGATGCCGATCTTCTTCAGCGCCATTTGGTACTTGCCGCCGACATCGGCGCCGAAGATCAATTCCGGATCGGCCGCACAATGCAGCCAGCCGTTGCTCTGGATTTCATTCTCGAGCTGACCCGGGGCCCAGCCCGCATAACCGAGCGCAAGAATGGCGCTGGCCGGTCCGTCGCCGCGCGCAATCGCCTTGAGGATGTCGATGGTTGCGGTGAGGCTAATTCCGTCATCGATCGGCAGTGTCGAATTCTCGATGTGGAAATCCGCTGAGTGCAGCACGAAGCCGCGCTCGGTTTCGACCGGCCCACCGCGCATGACTTTGACCGCGCCGCTGCGTTGCGGCAATTGAATCGCATCGGCGGTCGCAATGACGTTGAGCTTCACCAAAAGATCGGGGAAGTCGATATTCGGCGCCGGATGATTGACGGTAATTCCCATGGCGCCTTCGGCCGAATGGGCGCAGATATAAATCAGCGAGCGCGAGAAGCGTTCATCGCCCATCGTCGGCATTGCAATCAGCATCTGGCCGTCGAGGTAGCCTCGCCGCCTCGATTTCCCGGATGTGCCGCGCGGCAATTTCATATGGAAATTTTAGCCCATCGATCCGAATTTGCAAACGAACGAGCGGCCGAAAAGTTCATAATCTGCCCTCATAACCGCGGCCGCCGGGTCCCGTAATTGCGGCAGCCCAGCGCGATGGATTTGAAGTTCCTAGTATCGAAGCCGGCTATCGCGGTGAGTAACGTCAAATCCCAAAAACCGCACTGGCATCATATATTTGCTTGCAGGACAGATTTTTCCCCTTGGCGCGCCACTTTGGAGGTGCGGTCACGATCATGTCAGTGGCGCGTGCGGATCGTTCGCCCTAAACAGCGCGGAATGACACAATTGCGATTAACACTTGCGGTAGCCTTACTGGTTGGCTTGGCCGAAATGCCGCTCCTGGCTTCGGCCGTGTCTTCTACCGCCCGGGCGCAAGACGCCTCGGACTGGATGACACAGCTCCATACCGCCGCACGTCTGATCGCTGGCGATACTGCAAAGACCGCGGCGGCGCCGGTCATTCGCGCCGGAATCGAGATCAAGCTCGACCCGGGCTGGCATACTTATTGGCGCGATCCCGGCGATACCGGCGTACCGCCGACTTTCGATTTTTCCGGCTCCGCCAATTTGAAGTCGGCCACGGTGGAGTGGCCGGCGCCGGAATCCTTCTCGGACGGCGCCGGCGGTACTTCGATCGGATATGTCGGCCATGTCATCTTGCCGCTGCGGGTGACACCGCAGCATCCGGAAAAACAGTCCGTCCTGCATGTGAAGCTCGGCTATGCGGTATGCGGCAATTTGTGCATCCCCGCCGAAGCCAATTTGCAGCTTGCGCTCGACGGCAACGGCGCCGAGAACGCGGCGATCCGTCAGGCGGAAGTCCGCGTGCCGCGCCACGCGGCGGTCGGCCCCAATAGCGGGCCGGCGAATGGCCTGGCGATCACCGGCGTCCATCGCGAGCCGGGTCAGCCGCATGACCGTGTCGTCGTCGACCTCACCGCGCCGGCGCAGACACCGGTGCAACTGTTCGTCGAGGGACCGACCCCGGATTGGTCGCTGCCGCAGCCGCAATC
>JBARER010000338.1:0-14856 GCA_049796395.1 Xanthobacteraceae bacterium | reverse complement strand
GATGTGACCAATGCGGCGCCAATTGTCCGGCGTGGTGAAATATTGCTGGCCGGCGAGTTGCTGGCCCGCCAGCACGTCCCACAGCCGGAATTCCGCCTTCAGCCGTCCGTCGGGCTGGCGGGTGACTGCGCCGGTGACCAGCGCCTGCGCGTTGACGCTGCGCCAATCGGGAAACTGCTGCACGGCATCGACGCTGGCGATGTGCTCGACGAACGCCGCCGGATCGATCGGGGCGAACAGGCCGCTGCGCTGCAGGTCGGCGGTGATGATCTGGGTGACGCCCGCGGCGGTGTCGTCGTCGCCCTCGCCGCCGCCGATGAATTTGGAGATCGCGATCGGCATCGGCTGAAAATTGCCTTGCGTGATATCGAGCCGGACCACCGCCCGCGCGCGCGGCATCGCGAACAAAAGACCGCTCGCGGCGGCGCCGACCGCTAACGCCTGGCGGCGCGTCATGAAGGAACTGAAGCTGGACCGAAGTGTCATGATGGTTTTCGCTTGTCAGCCGCCGAGCAGTTCGTGCGGATCGAATTTGAGTTCGAGGTCTTTCCACTGACTGTAATGGTCGGGCCGCAGCATGGTGAAAGGTTGGCACAACAAGAGCGCGCGCTTGGCGCTGTCGGCGAGCGCCGGGCCGAGCGACGAGGCGGTGGCTTCGACCAGCACCGGCTCCTGCACCAAAGTGCCGTCTGGTTTGAACAAGACGCGCAGCACAACATAGACCTTGGAATTGGCGTCGATCCCCGGCGGCGGTGACCAGCAGCTCGAGATGCGGGCGCGCAATGCGTCGATCTCACTCTGCGACATCTGCGCCGACGGTGCGCCGCTGGCGGAACCGAGATTGGCCACATCGTTGAGCGTCGTGTTGGACGCCAATTCCCGCCGTGGATCCCGCTTGTCGAGCAACTCAGCGACCTGATCGGCATCGAATTTCGGCGTATCCGGCTTCGCCGCCGCCGCTTGATCCAGCTTGCTGGGCGTCTTCGGCGCGTCCTTCTTCAACAGATCGGCGATCTGATCCGGCTTGTATTGCGGCGGCGGCGGCGTGTCAGCCTTCTGCGCCTGCTTCTGCTCCGGCTTCTTGATGTCGGGCTTCGGCTGCGCCTCGGCCTTGTGCGTGTCGGTGGTGATGGCGGGCTTGTCGGCGGCCTTGGGCGCCAGCTGGTCGATCGCTTTCGGCGCGTCGACCTTGTCGGCGAGCGGCTTCGGCATTTCGATCTTCAGCTTCGGCGCGTTTTTGACCCCTTGGGTGAGTTGGGTGAAGTCCTTGTCGGAAATGAACGACACCGGCAGCGAGTCGACCGGGGGCACCTCCATCGGCGTCGCCGAGAGAGCGAACAGCGCACAGCCGAGCGCAATGGCGTGACCGACGCACGATATGGTCATGCCAGTCTTCATTTCTGGTCCTGCTCGACATTGGTGACCAGCGCCACCTTGTGATAGCCGGCGCCGGAAATGCGGCCCATCACCCGCATCATCAGGCCGTAATCGACTTTCTGGTCGCCGCGCACATAGATCGTTTCGTCCGCATTGCCGTGTCGCGCGTCGATGATCGCTTTGAGTTTGGTCACCAGATCGTCGATCGCGATGGGCTCGTTCTGCAAAAACAGCTTGCCGTCGACATTGACCGAGACGGTCAGCGGCACGTTGTCCTGCGGCAGCGCCTTGGCCTGGCTTTGCGGCAGATCGATCGGCACGCCGACGGTGAGCAGCGGCGCCGACACCATGAAGACGATGAGCAGCACCAGCATGACGTCGACGAACGGCGTCACGTTGATATCGCTCATGACCGGCCGGCGCCGGCGGCGCCTGGTACCGCCGGTCGAACCCGTGTTTAGCGTGCCTGCCGCCATAACCGAAAGCCCTCAGCCCCGTTCGTCGATCTGCCGCGACAGGATCGCGGTAAACTCGTCGGCAAAGCCTTCGAGCCGCTGTGCCTGCCGGTTCGCCTCGCTGACGAATTTATTATAGAAAATCGTCGCCGGGATGGCGGCAACGAGGCCGATTGCAGTCGCAAACAGCGATTCCGCAATGCCCGGCGCGACCACCGCCAACGAGGTATTCTGCGAGGCGGCGATCGATTGGAAACTCGTCATAATGCCGACCACGGTCCCGAACAGGCCGATAAACGGCCCGGCCGACCCTACCGTCGCCAAAACCAGAAGCCGCCGCTCCATGTGCTCGATCTCCCGGGCAATGGCGACATCCATGACCTTGCCGATGCGCATCTGCAACCCGGCAAAGGAGCGGGCGTGACCTTCGATGCTGCGTTTCCACTCGCGCATGGCGGCGACGAACACGATGCCGGTCGAATGGCCGGGGTGGGCGGACAGCGTCTTATAGAGCTCATCGAGCGACTGGCCCGACCAGAAGGCCTCCTCGAAGCTGTCGGCGGCGCGGCGAAGCCGCGAAAATAGCAGGGTTTTGTCGATGGCTATGGCCCAAACCCAGACCGAGCATATCAATAGGCCGACCATTACCGTCTCGACGACCCAGTGAGCGTGCAAGAACAAATGGAACAGCGAAAGGTTGGAGGATGTCAGCGGTGCGACCGACGATGCGATGTCGGTTGGATTCATAATAAGACGTCCCCTTCGGCGGTCCGACGATGACGGCTGCTCGCGCAATCGTCAGCGCGCCAGGGCCAAGTTCGAGCCAAGATCGGACCGAGTTCGAAACCAAGACCGGACCAAGATCCGCAGTCAGGCCAAGTCCCGGATAAGTCCCGGACTAAGTCCTTCAGGCCACAACCGGCGCGACGCAGCGTCGAGACCGAATGGATCGTGATAGGCCGCCGCTTCGCGCGCACCGACCAAGACCCAAAATTTCGCGAAAACCCGAGCCGGACCCGTCACCGGTCGGGCGTAATCGCTCGCGAAACATGTCCAAACTAGGGCGCTACTCCGGTCGTACCGCGCTAACCAAGCCCGACTAGCGTTAACGGGGAGTTAAGCGCGGGCGGCGGCTGGCACGCGAAAAGCAGACGGCCGTCCGCCGGTGGCGAACGGCCGCGGAGCGCTGACGCGAACGGATCAATTCTGGGGCGGACTTTGCGGCCCGGTTTCCTCGGGGCGGTTGCGCCGCTCGGCCATGAACTGATCGAATTCGGTCTTGTCCTTGGCGAAGCGCAAACGGTCGAGAAAATCGTGGAATTCGCGTTGTTCCTCTTCCAGCCGCTTGAGCGTCTCAGTGCGATACTCGTCGAAGGCGCGGTTGCCGCTGGACGGACTGTTGCCCGACCAGTCGCACCCGCTGCGGAAACCACTCATTCTGCCGCGCATGCGATCCATTTTCGACTGCATGCGATCCATCTTGTATTGCCAACGGCCGCCGCCGTGATTCCAACAGCCCATTCTTCCGCTCCCGATGAGAAGGGCGAGGACGACCAGGCCGATCGGCCACCACGCGATGAAGCCCAAAATCATCAGCGCGATCCACACGGGTTTAGGGAGTTCGTCGAGCAGTGCTGCGATGGCCATGGTGCGACCTCTTGGTCCACTTGAGTTGTGAATGTAAATAACATTTACATCGCGTTTTGGCCCTGTCAAGGGCCTCGCGCCGTTGTGAACTAGGGCCGCCGCGACGGCCCCAACTGCCCATCGGCTACTAAAACCTCGGGCGGCTAAAACCTCTGGCGATTAACCCTTGGTGGTCGGCAAGCCGAGACCGTGCAGATAGATCAGCACATTCGCCTCAAGCAGCTCTTCGGGCGTCATGGGCAACGTCCGCCGGGCGGCGTCGCCGCGCCCGAACAGCGAGGCGATCCCGTGCGCCATGGCCCAGATATGCAGCGCCACCATAAGCGCCGGCGGCCGCCCCTGCGGCGGCATCAGCCCACAGAGCACTTCGGCGGCTTGACGCAGCACGGCAAAGGCGCGTTCGCCGGCGTCGCGCAGTTCGGCGCTGGTCGTCGGCGGAACGCCGGCTTCGAACATCGCGGAGTAGTAGGCCGGCTCGTTGCGGGCGAAATCGAGATAGGCCCTGCCGAGCCGATCGAGCGCCGCCAACGGATCGGGCCGTCCGTCATTCCAGGCGCGGGCAAGGACAGCCTCGAATTGCGCGAAGCCGCGCAGCGCCACATTCGCCAGAAGTTCGTCGCGGTCGCGGAAATGCCGATATGGCGCGGCGGGACTGACGCCCGCCCAGCGCGCCGCTTCGGCGAAGGTGAATCCGGCCGGCCCCTTCTGCGCGATCAATTCCAGCGCGGCCCGAATGAGCGCTTCCTTCAGGTTACCGTGATGGTAGCCCCGAGGACCTGTACCTTCCTCGGCCCGATCGTCCTTTGACCAGCTCATGTGTTGGACCAGCTCATGTAAATGGCTTTTACATAAGCTTGCCATCGCCGTCGACCTCCCGGCATCCGCCGCCGCCGGCCGTTGATGAACCTACCCTGAGACGTATTCTTGACTATATACACGTAAAGATTGGAGCTCACATATGGGCGCGAGAGCGACACTGAATTCTGCGCTGGCCAGCCCGAGCCTGGCGGGCGCGACGGAAACCGGCGCACTCGGCCTCTATCAGCTCAAGCGGCTGTGGTCGCGCAGCTTGGCGGCACGGCATGGCCGATTCTTTCCGGCCACCACGCACGACCGTCACCTCGACAAGCTCGTCATTCATGCCAGCGGCCTCGGCCTCGAACAGACGCTCGGCTATCTCGGCAGCCAGACGCCGAGTTTCGAGGACTTCGAGCGCTGGATCGTCGCGACCACCGGCGGCGTTGCGCCCGCACGCGCCGCCCGGATCAATGCGGCGATCGCGGGCCTGCCGCCACCGCCGGAAAGCGCCCGCCGCATAGCCGCGATCGAGGCGAGCGCGCCGGTGTTGAGCGAGGCCGACCTCTCCTTCTGGCGCGAGAACGGCCACGTGGTCCTGCATGACGCGGTCACGCCCGAGCAATCCGCCACCGCGGCGCGCGCCGTGTGGGAGCACGTCGGCGCGGCACCGCACGATCCGGAAACCTGGTACCCCGCCAACGATCACGGCATCATGGTGCAGTATTTTCAACACCCGGCGTTCGAAGCCGTGAAAACGCCGATTCCGTTCGGCACCGGCGGCATTTTATATCTCACCGACACGCCGCCCGCGCAGGGCGCCTTCACGCTGGTGCCGGGCTTTCAGCGCTGGGGCGAGAAATGGCTGAAGTCGTTACCGCCAGACGCCGATCCGCGTGCGCAGGATCTCTATGCGCTCGGCCCGCGCACGATCGGCGGCCGCGCCGGCGATCTCGTCATCTGGCATCAGGCGCTGCCGCATGGCGCCAGCCCCAATCTCGGCGCCCGCCCGCGCCTCGTGCAATACATCAACATGTTCCCGACGCATTACGAGGAACAGGAAGAGTGGATTTAGGGCGTGTGCTCACAAGCTGATGCGGCGTCATTTCGAATTTCCTCGAACTGCACGCTTGGGCGCTCCCCCTCTATTTGGGGACCAGATAGTCAACATTGATCTGGAACTATTCGGGCTGACTATTTCGTAAGCGCTTGGTGATACGTCAAAAGACCGAGCGGTCGTAAGCAAAAGAAAGCCGCCAAGCTTTCGCAAGGCGGCAGGATTGGCACTGAAGTGAGTGTTATTACTTGGTCGCGTCGCGAACGGCGTCCTTTAGGTTTCCTGCGGCATTGTGCGCGGAACCTTTCGCCTTGTCGACCTTGCCTTCGGCTTGCATTTCCTTGTCGCCCGTCAGCTTACCGGCAGTGTCCTTTATCGCGCCTTTCGCTTTATCCGCCGCACCCTTAATGTGTTCACGATCCATGTTGGTATTCCATCCTTGTTGCTCGTGAATAGAAAACGCACGGCAATGAGGGATGTTCCCGCAATTCGCGGCCAGAGTTCCCGGGCGTGGACCGTCACCGCTAGGCGTCTAATGACACCCCCTAGTTTTCCCCGGTCCGCAAATCCTGATCCGCCTTCATGGCGATGCGCAGCGGCTTTGGGATCGGCCGCGCCCGGCCGCCGGAGATGAAGGCGACACGGACATGGGCTTCGACCAATAAATCCTCGCCGCGCATGACGCGCTGGTAGAGCGTGATCGACGCCCCTTTCACCTCTTCCGGCTCGGTGATGACGGTGAGCACGTCGTCCATCCGCGCAGGCTTGAGAAAATCAAGCATCATCGAGCGCACCACGAAGGCGAAGCCCGGCGTCTCCTTCTCGGTCTCCTCGAACAGCGCGCGGTGATCGGCGCCGAGCAACCGCAAATGGTTGGTGCGGCCGCGCTCCATGTAGCGCAGATAATTGGCGTGATAGACGATGCCGGTGAAATCGGTGTCTTCGTAATAGACGCGCACCGTCAACACATGGCGGCCGTCGCTAATTTCGCCGTCGAGGGAAACAGAGCGTTTGTCATTCATCGGTAGAATTCTTCATCGACATCCATACGTCCATCAATGACCCGAACAACTATGATCTGTTCGACACCGACAATGTAAAACACAAGATAAAGACCCGTCACCAGACACCGGATTCCCGACGCGAGCCACGATCTCTCCCGACCGATAAAAGGAAAACGAACCAAATTGGCGAAACTTGCATCAATCCTGCGACCGAAGGCGTCAGCGGCATTCGGGCTGCGTTCCTCAAGATAATGATAAATACGGAGCAGATCGGACTTGGCCTTGTCGGAGATTAAAGTTCCATCTCCGGCAGCTATCTGATTGTCGAATTCCGTGCCTGGCGCAGGAACTCATCAAAATCCCACTTTGATACGCGCCCCGCCGCGACATCGGCTAAACCCTCAGCGACATGTTCCTTCAGCGCGCGAAATTTTTCCGCTTGCTCGAGCAGATACGCGACGGCGGGCTCGCGCATTTCCTCAGGGAGCAATTCAAGCGCTTCAGCCGCCTTTTCACTGGTCGATTTCATGGCAAAATCCTATCACGAAAGCGAGAGTACTCCAATCCTGCCTACCGCCAAGGCACCCGCTCACCGATAGCCTCTTCCCAATGCCGGCCGTCGAACAAGTGGGGCTTTAGCGCGCCGACATCGACGCCGTCGAGACAGCGCACATTGACGTCGATCTTATCGGGATCGGAGCGGGGCACATAGAACGGATGAATGCCGCAGGTGGCGCAGAACGTATGCTGCGCGGTGCCGGTGTTGAAACGATAGGTGGTCAGCGCATCCTTACCGCTCACTAATTCGAACTGCTCCGGCGGCACGATCAGATGCAAAAAACCCTTCTTTTGGCAAATCGAGCAATTGCAACAGGTCACACGGTCAAGATCGGCGGTGACCTTGAAGCGTACGCGGCCGCAATGACATCCACCTTCGTAAGTTTTTGCAGTCACTCGAGAACCGTGCCGGGTTTCGGAGTTTTTATCTTCCATTCTTTGGCAGCTTCGATCCAGGACGCAATCGCATCCTGCACATCCGCCAGCGCCGCCTCAGGGGTGTCGCCGTCGGAAGCGCAGGCCCGGCAGGGCGGCTGCGGTTGCCAGGTAGCCGACGCCGTCACGCTCGGCCAATCTCTCGACACATACGGCGTATTCGAGTTTCATTCCCTCTCCTCGTCATGGCCGGGCTTGTCCTCGCCATCCACGTCTTTATCCCATAAGAAGAAAGCCGCTGATGCCCGGCACAAGGCCGGGCATGACGGACTCTAGTCGGTGTCTGCACCACCGAACAACCCGAACTGCGCCGGATCGCGCTTCGGTTCCGGCAAGCCGAGGTGACGGAAGCCATGGCCGGTGACAAGCCGGCCGCGCGGCGTCCTCTGCAGAAGCCCGCACTGGATCAGATAAGGCTCGATGATGTCTTCGATGGCGTCGCGCGGCTCCGATAAAGCCGCCGCGAGCGTCTCGACGCCGACCGGACCGCCGCCGTAGTTGTCCACGATGGTCTTAAGGTAACGGCGGTCCATGGCATCGAGTCCGGCGCCGTCGACTTCGAGCGCCGCCAGGGCCTTGTCGGCCACCGCGCGATCGATCGCCGGCACACCATCGACGGAGGCGAAATCGCGCACGCGGCGCAACAGCCGCCCGGCGATGCGCGGAGTGCCGCGGGCACGCCGCGCGATCTCGTTGGCGCCGTCGGCGGTAATCGCGATGCCAAGCACGCGCGCGCCGCGATTGACGATCAGTTCCAGCTCCGCCTCGGTATAGAAATTCAGCCGCACCGGAATGCCGAAGCGGTCGCGCAGCGGATTGGTGAGCAACCCGGCGCGCGTGGTGGCGCCGATCAGGGTGAACTTGGCGAGGTCGATCTTGACCGACCGCGCCGCCGGTCCTTCGCCGATGATCAGATCGAGCTGAAAATCCTCCATCGCTGGATAGAGGATTTCCTCCACCGTCGGATTGAGCCGGTGAATCTCGTCGATGAACAGCACGTCGCGGTCTTCGAGATTGGTGAGCAGCGCCGCGAGATCGCCGGCCTTGGCGATCACCGGACCGGAGGTGGCGCGGAAATTCACTGAAAGCTCGCGCGCCACGATTTGCGCCAGCGTCGTCTTGCCCAAGCCCGGCGGCCCGACAAACAGCACGTGATCGAGCGCCTCCTTGCGGCCGCGTGCCGCAGCGATAAACACGCCAAGATTTTTCCGCGCCTGTTCCTGGCCGATGAATTCGGCAAGCCGTTGCGGGCGCAGGCTCGCTTCCGCCGCATCTTCCTCGCGGCGTTCCGGCGACACCAGCGGGCGTGGCGCCGTCGTCATCGCTCCGGCCCCCGGGTATATTTGTTCGGCAACAACTCGGCGATCGGCACCGCTTTCGCCGATTTGCCGTTCGGCACGATCACCCGCGCCTTGCGGTCGTAATCGAAGATCAATTCGCGGCAGGCGCCGCAGGGCGAGACCACGGTGACGGTTTGATCCTTATCCTGCGGCGGCGGATGGCGCACCGCGACGATAGTGTCGATGCCGGCGTCGCCGAGATCGACCACGGCGCGGCCGAGCGCGACGGCTTCGGCGCATACCGCCATGCGGCCGAGATAGGCATCGAGATTGACGCCGGTGAAGACTTTTCCGGACCGGGTGCGCAGCGCGGCGCCAACCTCCTGCCAGTCGTCACGATAGCGCTGTTTGATCGCCGCCGTTGCCGCCGCGATCAACGCCTTGTCGGCTTTGCTCAGCGCCGCCGGCTTCTTCACTTCGACAGTTCCTTCAGGCCGAGCCGGATCAGGGTTCTGACTTCCGCGGCCTCGCCGGCGCTGCGCGCTGCGGCGGCTATGGCCGCGGCGGCCTGCGGCTGGCCATAGCCGAGATTGACCAGCGCCGACACCGCGTCGGCGACCGGCGCCGGTGCGCGTTTCTCGTCGAGCGCGCCGGACAGCCGCACCAAAGCCGGATCGATGTCGGTATAGGCCGGCGCCTTGTCCTTCAGTTCGGTGACGATGCGCTCGGCGACCTTCGGCCCGACACCCGGCGTGCGCGCCACCATCGCCTTGTCGCGCAGGGCGATAGCCGAGGCGAGATCGGCGGGTTTGAGCGTCCCGAGCACGGCGAGCGCCACCTTGGCGCCGACGCCCTGCACGGTCTGCAGCAACCGGAACCACTCGCGCTCGATGTCGGAGAGAAAACCGAACAGCTTGATCTGGTCCTCGCGCACATAAGTCTCGATCGACAGCACCGCAGGCTCACCGGCGCGCGGCAATTCCTGCAAGGTGCGCCCCGAGCAATGCACCAGATAGCCGACGCCATTGACGTCAAGGACGACGTTATCCTCGCCATAGGAATCGATCACGCCCTTGAGCTTGCCGATCATCCCACCGCCACCCTCAACAGCAAACTCTGCCGGTGATGCGCGTGCGTTACCGCAATCGCCAGCGCGTCGGCGGCATCGTCCGAACCAGGGTCGGCCTTCGGCAGCAGGACGCCGATCATCATGCGCACTTGCGTCTTGTCGCCGTGCCCGGCGCCGACGATGCTTTTCTTGATCAGGTTCGGCGCATATTCGGCGACCGGCACGCCGGCGCGCGCCGGCACCACCATTGCGATGCCGCGCGCCTGGCCGAGCTTCAGCGTCGCTCTGGCGTCCTTGTTGACGAAAGTCTCCTCCACCGCCGCCTCGTCGGGACGGAATTGTTCGAGAATGCGCATCAGCCCATCATGGATGACGAGAAGCCGCGCCGCGAGCGCATCGCGGTCATTGGTCGTCACCGATCCACAGCCGAGAAAAACCAGACGATTGCCGGCAATCTCGACGACGCCCCAGCCGGTGCGGCGGAGACCCGGATCGATGCCGAGGATGCGAATCGCGCGGTTCATGCCGGCACATTCATAGCATGACGGCAATGCCGAAAGCTCGCTCGCCGGGCCGCGGCGGGGCTGATAGACAGCGCCAGCAATACCGCCTAACGGCTTCACGCTCTTTCGGAAATTCAATGACCCCGGGACTTGGTTTCGCGCTCGGCGCCATGGCCTGTTTCGGCGTCAGCGACATCATCTATAAGCGCGGCGCCACCGCCGGCATTACCTCGGGCGATTTCCTGATGGCGCAAGCCTGGATGTTCTGCCCAGGCGTGACGCTCTATGCTTGGCTGAGCGGAAACCTGCATGTGCATCCGCCTGCGATGTGGGGGGCGCTTGCCGGGCTGTTCCTGTTCGTCGCACTTTATAATTTCACCCAAAGCCTGCACGGCGGCGCGGTCTCGACCAATGCGCCGATCTTCCGGCTCAACTTCACCCTCACCGCCGTGCTGGCGATCGCTATCCTCGGCGAGGCGCTGACGCTCGCCAAGGCGATCGCGCTCGGCGGCGCGCTGATTGCGGTGTGGCTCCTACTCGTCGAGGCCGGTGCCGAGCGCGGCAAGGTCAACCTCGCTTCGCTTTCGCAAGTGCTGCTTGCCACCGTGACGATGGCGGTGACCAATCTCTTCTACAAAATCGGCCTGCAGCGCGGCGCACTGCCGGAGACCATGGTGGCGGCGCAGGCCTGGACGTTCTGTTCGCTGGCGACGATTGCCGGCTTTTGGCGCGGCGGTATTCGCGTTCCACGGCGCGGCTGGAGCTACGCCGGCCTCGCCGCGCTCACTTTGTTCGGCGCCTTCGTGCTGTTGATGCACGCACTCGCGCTCGGACCAGCCAGCGTGCTGGTGCCGGTGGCGCAGATGAGTTTCGTCATCACCGCGCTGTTCGGGATTGCGGTGTTTCGCGAGCGCCTCGATCTGCGTAAGAGTCTTGGGCTTGCGATTGCCGCGGTTGCGCTGGTTTTATTCGCGGTGAGTTAAAAATCGACATTCATCACCGATATGCGTTTTTCGGTATGCGCCCCCGCGACGTAATCGCGTTTGAAGAACACTCGTTTTTTCGCTTCCAAGGTTCGGCAGGCGCGAATCAGCGGCAGGACGGCAGCCTCGTCTTCAATGCGCACGATGTGCAAGGCCACCGCATCGGATTCTGAAGGATGCACGGGCCGAAGCTCTCCCGTGCCCTGCAGCCACTCATCTCCTTCAGCTTTGGTGATCCGCAGCCAGCCGCAATACCCGATCAGCGTCTCACCGTCGAAGCCGGCCACGTGGCAGCCATTTACGATCTGATATTTTACTGCAGTGATCAGCCTGCCGGCCGGATAGCCGTCGAACGGCGGCACGCGGGACACGAAATCAATCACGATGCCGACGGCCTCCATGCTGGGCCTGAAGCGCCGCAAAT
This sequence comes from Xanthobacteraceae bacterium, assembly GCA_049796395.1. Taxonomy (GTDB): domain Bacteria; phylum Pseudomonadota; class Alphaproteobacteria; order Rhizobiales; family Xanthobacteraceae; genus BOG-931. The sequence continues at coordinate 3,269 of JBARER010000338.1, read as the reverse complement.
GAAAACCCGAACCGAGCTTGCGTGGCATGGACGATGCGATGCTGGGAGCTACGCGATTTTAGCGTGCAGCGAATTCTGCGGAACGGGCGGTAACGATACGCTGTATCGTTCGATCAAAAGGCGCATCTGGCAATAAAACACGAGAAAATAGGTCAAGACCGCGCGCAGGTCCGGACGCTTGTACCGCAGGCTTTCGATGAGATCGACGAGGTCGCGCTCGCCGCGACCGTAGCGCGCCAGACGGGCCGCCAGCGCCAGTTCCAGCGGTCCGAACTCCGCAGCCGGCGCCGCCCCCGTTTTGACCGGAAATGTCTCGACAAAAGCGCGCAGTCGGCGTGCGAAGGCATCGGGCGCGTAGATCCTGTTGAGCAGCCATTTCGCACCGGTATGCAATTCGTCTCGGCTCATCAGCTTCGGCTGGAAATTGGTCTGCAGAAATTCGCCTTGACCATAATCGTCAAGCGCGACGATCCGGTTCTCCTTTTGCATGCGCGCACGTCCGGCTGTTTTTCGGTCCGCGAATCCTCACCGCTCATAGCGGCATAAATTACGGCTTCAACAACTCCGGAACCGATTTCGTTGGGGCACCGGGTACGTTCGACAAGCTTGGCAACTTTTCGCACGATGTCGACCTTGCCGGCATCGGTCCGCGCGCCGGCTTCGAAGCAAGCGTGCCGCTCGCCTTTACGACCGCGCCGATCACCTTCGACGTCTCTGGCGCGGGGTCGGTGATCTTCACTCTGGTCAAGGATAGCTATTCGTACTCGTCCACGGTCACGACGCCGGCGGTCACAGGCGGAGCGGAAACCGACAGCAATCCCATCGTCTACGGGCTCGAAGGCAAAGCCGGTCTCAGTTATCACATGAGCAACTCGACCACGCTCGAAGCGGGGTATCAGGTCGAGCAGTGGTATAACTTGGCCACCAACGCGTCCTTGGCCACTGACACGGGTGGATACCAAAGCAGCCGCAGCAACGTGCTAGTGCACGGGCCATTCGGTAAAATAACCGTCGAATTGCCCTGACGGGCTTACGCGCTCAACCGCTGCATCAGCGCGTCGGAAATCTCGAAATTGGCATAGACGTTCTGCACATCGTCCTGGTCGTTCAAGTTATCGATCAGCTTCAAGACCTTCTCGCCCTGCTCGTCGTCGACGGCCACGGTATTCTGCGGCCGCCAGGTGAGCGATGCCTTGCGCGGGTCGCCGAATTTGCCTTCCAGCACCTTGGCGACCGAGCCGAAATGATCCTGACTGGCGTAAACCTCGTGCGTGTCGGCGCTCGACACCACGTCGTCGGCGCCGGCTTCCAATGCCGCCTCGAACATCGCGTCCGCGCTCGCCGCCGCGGCGTCGTATTCGATGACGCCAAGGTGGTCGAACATGAACGACACCGCGCCGGTCTCCGCCAGATTGCCGCCGGACTTGGTGAAGCTCGCGCGCACTTCGCCGGCGGTGCGGTTGCGGTTGTCGGTCAAGACCTCGACGATCACGGCAATGCCGCCCGGTCCATAGCCCTCGTAGCGGATCGCCTCGTAATTCTCGCCCTCGCCGCCCGACGCCTTCTTGATGGCGCGCTCGATATTGTCCTTGGGCATGTTTTCCGCCCGCGCCGCCAGCATCGCCGCGCGCAATCGCGCGTTCATCTCCGGGTCGGGTACGCCGAGCTTGGCCGCCACGGTGATTTCGCGGGCGAGCTTGCCGAACAGCTTGGATTTGACTGCATCCTGCCGCCCCTTGCGGTGCATGATATTCTTGAACTGTGAATGCCCGGCCATAAGTCGTTTTCCGTCTTGTCAAAATCGTTATTGCGCGCCAACGCGCTCGCGCGACCGGTTGGCAGTCCCCGTCGCCAAAGCTCCTCGCAATGACGCTTTCATAGGATCACCGGCGACGAAAATAAAGGTCGCGCGATCAGGCGCTTGCCAACCAGAATGAAGGTTTGGCCTGCTCCAGGCCGCCGCCAAGCCGCACCGGCGCTGTGCGCACGGCAAGCCCGCTGGCATCGGTCTCGACGGCGACCGCGCACAGCGTTGCCGGACCGGTGGCCGGCTCGAAGCGCTGCGTCGAAACCTTGCGCAGGAATCGCTGCAGCGGCTCGTCCTTGGCCATCCCGATCACCGAATCGAAATCGCCGGTCATGCCGACATCGGTGATGAAAGCGGTGCCGCCCGGCAGCACGCGCAAATCAGCGGTCGGCACATGGGTGTGGGTGCCGACGACAAGACTGGCGCGGCCATCGCAGAAAAATCCCATCGCCTGCTTTTCGCTGCTCGCTTCGCCGTGAAAATCGATAACGATTGCGTCGGCGCCCTGCCGCAGCGGACACGCCATCAATTCGCGATCGATGGCGGCGAACGGATCGTCGAGCGGATCCATATAGATGCGGCCCATGGCATTGATAACGAGGACGCGGGCGCCGCTCTTGCTTTCGATCATCGCGGCGCCGCGCCCTGGCGTGCCGGCGGGATAATTGAGCGGCCGGATCAGCCGCGGCGCGCGCTCGATGAAAACTAGCGCCTCCTTCTGGTCCCAGGCGTGGTTGCCGAGCGTGACCGCGTCGGCACCGGCCTCGATAAATTCGCGATAGATTGCCTCGGTGATGCCGAAACCGCCGGCTGAATTCTCGCCGTTGACGACGACCAGATCGAGCTTCCAGTCGCGCACCAGCCTGGGCAGACGCTCGGTGACGACCGTCCGCCCGCTGCGTCCGATAATGTCGCCGACGAACAGGATGCGCATGCTCAACCTTCAAATCGGATAACTTCATTCTCCGTTAGCACGAGATCGAGCCGCGCGTCGTGCTCCGTCACCGGCACCGTGGGAACCTCCTGCGCGGCGAAGGCGATGCCGACCGCCGTTACGGTTTTGCGCGAACGCAAGCGCGCGATGGTCATGTCGTAATAGCCGGCGCCATAGCCGATGCGCTGGCCGGAGCGATCGAAGGCCAAGAGCGGCACCAGCACGATGTCTGGATCGACTTGCGGATATTCAGGCTTGGGCTCGCGGATCCCCCACTGCCCGGTATCGAGCGGCGCCCCCCAGGCCCAGGCGCGCATGATCAGCGGCTCCCCGCGGCCGGCGATCTTTGGCAGCGCCAATGCCGCGCCGGCGTCCGCAAGCGCCTTCATCAGCGGCAGCGGATTGATCTCGGTCTTGAGCGGCATGAAGCCGGACACGATGGTGCCCGGCATGATCGGCAGCGGGAGCGGACGCGCCGCGATCGCCTCGGCGGCCGCCTTGCGCACATCCGCCGGCAGCACATCGCGC
>JBARER010000337.1:0-2024 GCA_049796395.1 Xanthobacteraceae bacterium | reverse complement strand
CCGATCAGCGGCGCGCAAATCACCAGCGGCAGGCCGGTAGTGAGCCAATGCGCCAAACCCTTGATCGCGATCACCAGCTCGAGCGGCGCACGCCCCATCAGGATCAGATCGAGCGAACCGTCGTCGTGGTCGCCGGCGAACAGCCGGTCGAGCGCCAGCAGGCTGGCGAGCAAGGCCGCAAGCCAGAGAATGGCCGGCCCGATGCGCTTGAGCAGTACCAGATCCGGGCCGATAGCGAAGGGCGTGAGGGTGACGACGACCAGGAAAAACAGCACGCCGATGAGCGCGCCGCCGCCGACGCGCATCGCGATGCGCATGTCGCGGACCAGGAGCGCGGCAAGCGGCTTCATCGACGAACTCCTTGCCCCTCGGCCTCCAGGGAGGACGGGACGGTCTCGTCGAGACGCAGCTCTTGCGGGCCGATAAGCCCGATCGGGCCGTGGCTCGCGGCGAGGATCAAGCCTCCTCCCACCAAATGGGCGCTCATCAATTCGGCAAGGCGGTCCTGCGCCCCCGCATCAAGTGTGCTGGTCGGCTCGTCGAGGAGCCAGATCGGGCGCGGCGCGGCAATGAGCCGGGCGATGGACAGCCGTCGGCGCTGGCCGGCGGACAAAGTGGCGGCGGGCAACGCGGCGAGGCCGCCGAGCCCGACCGCATCGAGCGGCCCGGCAACGTCTCCCGTTCCGCCGAAAAAGCCAGTCCAAAAGCGCAAATTCTCCGCCACGGAAAGCGAGCCCTTCAGCGCGTCCTGGTGGCCGAGATAATGCGCCTGTTCGGCGATCGAGAGCTCGGGATCGCCGCCCTCGAGCGCGAGCCGGCCCGCTGCCACGCGGACGAGGCCGACCAGCATGCGTAAAAGCGAGGATTTTCCGGCGCCATTGCGGCCGCTAATGATCAAGGCGTCGCCGCCCGCCACCGCGAAACTGACCCCGGCAAAGACCTCGCGTCCGCCGCGGTGACACACGAGGTCGACGGCGGTGAGACGCATCAGCAACGATCCCGCCGCGATTTTTGACGCGATGTCCCGGTCCTTTGTGTCATGCACGACATGTTAGCCGACCATTCCTTGCCGAACTGGCACAACCGCCGAAAAGACCCTATAAGCCGGAGGTCGGACTTTGGCGCGCCGGTGACGCCACAGTGTCCGGCTGCCAGTGCTCCGTCGGAGCCCGTTTCGGCAATCCATTGCCTCCGATTTACCCCGGCTTCCCCGCCGGCGGCATAGGAAAAAAGTCATGGAATCGCTCGACAGCTTCAAGTGTCTGCGGCCTCTCAAGGTCGGGTCCAAAACCTACGCCTATTACAGCCTGCCGGTGGCCGAGAAAAACGGCCTGAAAGGCATTTCCCGGCTGCCTTTTTCGCTGAAGGTCCTGCTGGAGAATCTGCTGCGTAACGAGGACGGCCGCTCGGTTTCCAAGGAGGACATTCAGGCCGTCGCGCAATGGCTGAAAAACAAAACCTCCGAGCGCGAGATCGCATTCCGGCCGGCGCGGGTGCTGATGCAGGATTTCACCGGCGTGCCGGCGGTGGTCGATCTGGCCGCCATGCGCGACGCCATGCAGCATCTCGGCGGTGAGGCGAAGAAGATCAATCCGCTGGTTCCGGTGGATCTCGTTATCGACCACTCGGTTGCGGTCAATCATTTCGGCAATGCGCTGGCGTTCAAGCAGAACGTCGAAGAAGAATACAAGCAGAACCAGGAGCGCTACCGCTTCCTGAAATGGGCGCAGCGCTCGTTCGAAGATTTTCGCGTCGTGCCGCCCGGTACCGGCATTTGTCATCAGGTCAATCTCGAATATCTGTCGCAGACGGTGTGGACGTCCAAAGCCAAAATCCAGTTTCCGTACAAGAAGACCGTCGCCACCGAGCTTGCCTATCCGGACACGCTGGTCGGTACCGATTCGCACACCACCATGGTCAATGGACTGTCCGTGCTCGGCTGGGGCGTCGGCGGCATCGAGGCGGAAGCCGCCATGCTCGGCCAGCCCTATTCGATGCTGCTGCCGGAAGTGATCGGCGTGCGG
>JBARER010000336.1:0-11272 GCA_049796395.1 Xanthobacteraceae bacterium | reverse complement strand
CGGCGACGTCGGGGCAGGTGCTGCTGTTCGGTCATGACGTGACCGGCTGGTCCTGTCATCGCCGCGCCAGGCTGGGAATGGCGCGCACCTTTCAGGTCACCAGCCTGTTTCCGAAATTGACCGTGCTGGACAATGTGCTGCTCGCTATCAAGGGACGGCGCGCATCGAAATTCGTGATGTGGCGGTTCTTGTCGTCCTATCGCGAGGTCCACGGCAAGGCTTGCGATTTATTGGAGCGTGCCGCCTTTATCGACCGCAAGGATGTCGAGGTGCGCCATCTGTCGCACGGCGAGCAGCGTCAGCTCGAAATCGTGGTGGGACTTGCCGCCGATCCCGATGTGCTTTTGCTGGATGAGCCGGCGGCCGGCCTGTCGTCCGGCGAATCGGTGGAGATGACGCAGTTTCTTCAGCGGCTCGATTCCAAAATCGCGATGCTGCTGATCGAACACGATATGGATATCGTTTTCGACGTCGCCGACGAAATCTCGGTTCTGCATTTCGGCGAGGTGCTGGAAAGCGGCCCTGCTGCGCGCATCCGCTCGAGCGCCAAGGTGCAAGAAATTTATCTGGGAACCGGCTGAACGCCGGCTTGGCAATGGCGATCCTCGAAGTTCAAGACATCCACACCTACTACGGTGACGCCTATGTGCTGCAAGGTCTGTCGCTTGCGGTCGAGCAGGGCCAGATTCTCGGTCTGCTCGGGAGAAATGGCGTCGGCAAGACCACGCTGGTCAATTCGATCGTAGGTTTCGTTCCGCCGCGCCGCGGCAAAATCTTTTTCAAGGGTGCCGATATCACCGGCCAGGCATCGTTCGCGATCGTGCGCGGCGGCGTCGGGCTGGTGCCGCAGGGCCGCCGGGTGTTCCCGAGCTTGAGCGTCGAGGACAATCTGCTGGTCGCCGAGCACGGTGCCGAACGGCACGGCTGGAGTCTGCAGCGGGTCTATGCGCTGTTCCCGCGGCTGCGCGAGCGCCGAAGCCAGCGCGCCAAGACGCTTTCGGGGGGCGAGCAGCAAATGCTGGCGATCGGCCGCGGTCTGATGACCAACCCCGACTGCCTGATTATGGATGAGCCGACGGAGGGGTTGGCGCCGATCATCATCCAGGGCCTCTGGGAAGCCATCGCCAAGCTCAAGCAGGAAGGCCTGTCGATTCTCCTAGTCGAGCAGAATGCGGCCTTGGCGCTCAAGCTGGTCGATTTCGTCCACGTGATGAGCAAGGGCCGCTTGGTCTATTCGGCTCGGCCGGAGGAACTGTGGGCCAACGAGGAGGTGAAGTCGCGGTTTTTGGGAATTTGAAATCCGACCGTGAATCTCAAGGCCGCCAGTTGAGCTGAACGACCTTATTGCCGCTGGCCTGGTTATACTGGATGGCCTGGGATTTCATGGTCGTGATCGATTGGGCGTTGCCGAGCGGACACTGGACCGCGTCATGTTGCAAGAGCGCATGATCGAGGGCTTGGCTGAACTCACCCTCGGTTGATTCCATCGGCTGATTGTCGGCAAATGGCGGAGACATGTAGACAGTGTGGCGCGCAGGCGAGACCGCGAGGCAGTAGCGCCAGTCCGCGGCCGAGGCCGCAGACGCATGCAAGGCGCCGATAAGGGCGGCGCCGGCCAACAGCCTCAACGGCAAGCGTGGTCGCATCATCATGTCTCGCAGCGAATCAGTGGCCAAAGCTTAGCCAAGGCTCCGCCGTTTGGCACTGTGGTTATAGGTCCGGCTGGGCATCCACCCTCGGATCAAGTCCGAGGGCAGGCATTTTCCGGATGATGCTCTAAAGAATCCCGGGTTGAGAACTAAAGGCTGGGGTACGGTGTTAGGAGCGTAGAGCAATCGTCGCGCAAGGAGTTCCCATGAGGGTAACGCTGTTCGTCTTGGCTATTTTGGCGGCCGGTGTCGCGATGGACATCCCCGCGCAGGCGCGAGATTACCCATGGTGCGCATTCTACGATGGCGGCGAGGACCAGTCGGTCAATTGCGGGTTTGTCAGCCGCGAACAGTGCATGGCGACGGTGAGCGGCATCGGCGGCTTCTGCATGCTCAACAACACCTACCAGCCGCTCAGGCCGTCTAGGCGCCGCTGACGGTTGCGAGCCCAATAAACCAGTTCCTGTCCAGCCTTCGCTGGCGTCCGGCAATGCACCGCGAGTTGTTCTTGACTCCGCCGCTAAGCCGTTCCCGAATAGGGCGGGGTAGGAACACATGATCAAGAAATTCCACGTTCTCTATGTCGGCCAGATTGAACTCGACAATGTCGGCCTGAGCGGCACGCCGGCCAACGAACGCCGCTATTCCGACGAGCGGCTGCGGGAGGCGTTTTTTACCGCCCGCGACGTCGCCCAGCTCATGGACGAACTCGGCTTCGAGACGCTGTGGACCGCCGAGCATCATTTCCAGCGCGAAGGCTATGAGGTTTTTCCCAACCTGATCCAGCTCGGTCTGTGGCTTGCGACCCAGACCAAGCGTTTGAAGTTCGGTTGCGCCTTCAACGTGCTGCCGATGTGGCATCCGATCCGCATGGCCGAGGATTACGCCATGGCCGACATCGTCACCGACGGCCGCGTCGTTCTCGGTGTCGGGCGCGGTTATCACAGCCGCGAGGTGGAATCGTTCGGCGCGCCGCTGCTCGACGCGGACAAGAATCGGGAATTCTTCGAGGAACAGCTGCGTTTGCTGCTGACCTGCTTCAACCAGCAATCGTTCCATTTCAAGGGCAAATACTACGAGGCGCCGCCGCCGGTCGATTATCGCGGTTACACGCTGAAGGACATCACGCTGGTGCCGCGGCCGAAACATCTTCCGGTGGAAATTTGGATGCCGGTCGCCAGCGGCAAGACCATCGACATGATGGTGCAATACGGGCTGAAGGCGATGGCGACGCTCAACGGCGAGAAAATTCTCGATGACGTGCTGCGTGCGTATCACGCCGCCTGCCTCAAGCATGGCCGCAAGAAACAATTAGGCGAGGACGTGATCTGGGGCGCCGGCGTTTATCTCGCCGACAGCCGCGATGAGGCGATCAAAAAACTCGAACCGGCGCACGACGAGCGCTTCAAGTGGTTCGCGCCGTTCGGCTTCGTGCGCTATGCCGACGAACAAGGCCGCACCTGGGGCACGCCGGGCGCGCCGTCGCGAACGCCGCTGCTCAAAGACGGCGTGGCGCAGAAAGCGTGGTTCTGCGGTCCGCCGGCCGAAGTGATCGACGGCATCAAATCGATCGAGGCAAAATATCCGGGCCTCGAACATTTCATGATCCACTGGGCCGAAGGCCTTTCGCCCAAGGAATTCAAGGAGCAGCTACGCTGGTTCGCCAAAGACGTGATGCCGGCGTTCAAATAGCCGCGCGTCATTTCTTCAGTCGCGCGACGATCTCGACATGCGGCGAATAACGAAATTGATCCACCGGCGTGACGGCGGTGAGCCGGTAGCCGCCGTCGACGAGAATGCGCAGGTCGCGTGCAAACGTCGCCGGATTGCAGGACACCGCGACGACGAGCGGCACGCGGCTTGACGTCAATTGCATCGACTGCGCTTGGGCGCCTTGACGCGGCGGATCGAACACGACGGCGTCGAATGCGTTGAGTTCGGCGGCGACGAGCGGATTCTTGAACAAATCGCGGCGCTCGGCCGCGACCGGCTTCAGCCCCGATGTGCTCGCCGCAGCGCGCTTGAGTGCGCCGACGGCCGCTTCATCGTTGTCGATGGCGCGAACGCGCGCCCGTTCGGCAAGCCGCAGCGCAAATGGCCCGACGCCGGCAAATAGATCGGCGACATGCTTCGCATCGCCACAATGCTCCAGCACGAGACCGGCCAGGACGGCTTCGCCTTGCGCGGTCGCTTGTAAGAAGGCGGCAGGCGGCAGCGAGACGGTGGCGGCGCCCATTCGCAGCGTTGGCGGCCGCGCTTGGGCGACGAGGTCGCCGTGCCGGGTGAGGCGCGCCAGATTATATCGCGCGGCGATTCGTGCGAGCGCCGACGTCAAAGCCGCGGTCAGCGGACCCGAGCCGCGGACATCGACGTCAAGGCCGGCATCGGTCGCCGTCACCTGGATATCCAGCGGCTTGTCCGCCGGCGTCAGCGCTTCGGCAATCGCCCAGGCGGCTTTCAGCGCTCCATCGAGCCCCTGGGACAGGATTGGGCAGCGGTCGATGGCAATGATGTGATGTGCGCGCATCGCGGCAAAACCGACCGCGAGCACATCATGCGTGCCGCGCCGGGCATGGAAAACCGCGCGCCGGCGGCCGTCGCCGTGGGCGTCGACGAGATCGGCGGCCGGCGCGTCGATGCCGGCTTGACGCAATGCGGCTGCGACCAGATCGCGCTTCCAGGCCTGGTAGGGAGCGCTCCGCCAATGCTGCAAGGCGCAGCCGCCGCAAATGCCGAAATGCGGGCAAATCGGAGCGATGCGATCCGGGCTTCCCTGTTCGATGCTGAGGAGCCGCCGCCGGTCGGGATGGCCCGGCACGGATACGACCTCGACCGTCTCGCCGGGCAGCGTGCCGGGAATGAACAGTGGTTCCTCGGCCGCGTCGGCCACCCCGTCGCCGCGATGGCCGAGGCGGGTAACAGCCAGACGTTCAATCACGCTTGCAACCACTCTTGCAACCACGCTCGGCCCCGATGAAAAACTCGCGGTTGCCGTCGCCGCCAAGGATCGCGGACGGCACCACGCTGCCGACGCGCCAGCCGAGCGAAGACATGGACCCGGCGATGTCGGCGCAGACCGCCGCATGCACCGTCGCGTCGCGGACGACACCTTTCTTGCCAGGACGGGGGCCGGTTTCAAATTGCGGCTTGATCAGCGCCAAAATCGTCGCTTCGGCGGCCAGCAATCGGCCGACCGCCGGCAAAACCAGCTTCAGCGAGATGAAGCTTACATCGATCGCCGCGAAGTCGGGAATTTGCGGCAACTGCGACGGATCGAGTTTGCGGATGTCGGTCTGTTCCAGGCTGACGACATCGTCACGGCCGCGCAGCCGGGGATGTAATTGATTGCTGCCGACATCGATCGCGTAGACGCGCTTGGCGCCGCGCGCCAGCAGCACTTCAGTGAAGCCGCCGGTCGAGGCGCCGACATCGAGGCAGATGCGATCCGTCACGTCGAGCGTAAACTGGTCGAGCGCCGCGGCGAGCTTGAGCCCGCCACGCGAGACATAAGGGTGCTCGGGTTCGGCCGCGATGACGGCGGCGGCGGGGATTTGATCGGAGGCCTTACGGAGCAGACTGCCGTCCACGGTCACCCGGCCGGCGGCGACGGCCGCTTGCGCCCGGGCGCGGCTTTCGAAGAAGCCGCGCGCGACCAATAAACGGTCGGCTCGCTCTTTGGACGTCATGGCAGGTGGCTTACATCTCCGCTCCTCCCCGCGAAAGCGAGGACCCAGGACATCGCGGATTCTCTGGATTCCCGCTGTCGCGGGAATGAGCGGTTATCGCGGTTGCGGCGTCTAGGCGAGTTTCACCACTTCGCCGCGTATGTTCTGGCCGAGCGCCTCGAAGGCCTTGGTGACGATGCCCTTGGCGTCGAGACCGGCCTTGGCGTACATCGCATTCGGCGAGTCCTGGTCGATGAACAGATCCGGCAACACCATCGAGCGAACCTTGAGACCGCGGTCGAGCGCGCCGTGTTCGGCCAGGTTCTGCAGCACGAAGGAGCCGAAGCCGCCGATCGAGCCTTCCTCGATGGTGAGCAGCACTTCGTGCTCGCGGGCGAGCCGCAGCAACAGGTCGACGTCGAGCGGCTTGGCGAAGCGCGCATCGGCGACGGTGGTCGGCAGCCCGTAACCGGCCAATTCGTCGGCGGCCTTGAGGCATTCGCCAAGCCTCGCGCCATAGGAGAACAGTGCGATCTTGGTGCCTTCGCGCAGGATACGGCCCTTGCCGATCTCGAGGGGGATACCCTCCTCCGGCATGGGAACGCCTCTGCCTTCGCCGCGCGGATAGCGCAGCGCCGAGGGGCGATCGTCGATCGCGACCGCGGTCGCCACCATGTGCACGAGGTCGGCCTCGTCGCCCGCGGCCATCAGCACGAAACCGGGCAGGCACCCGAGATAGGCGACATCGAAAGCGCCGGCATGGGTCGGTCCGTCGGCGCCGACCAGGCCGGCACGGTCCATCGCGAAACGCACCGGCAGCCGCTGAATGGCGACGTCATGCACGACTTGGTCGTAGGCGCGCTGCAGGAATGTCGAATAGATCGTCGCGAACGGCTTGAAGCCTTCCGTCGCCAAGCCGGCGGCGAAGGTGACGCCATGCTGCTCGGCGATGCCGACGTCGAAGGTGCGGTCCGGGAATTCCTTCTGGAACAGGTCGACGCCGGTGCCCGACGGCATTGCCGCCGTGATGGCGACGATCTTGTCGTCCTTGCGGGCTTCCTTGATCAGGCTTTCGCCGTAGACCTTCTGATAGGCGGGCGCGGCGGTCTTCGATTTCTGCTGCGCGCCGGTGGCGACGTCGAATTTGACGACGCCGTGGTATTTGTCCGCCGATTTCTCCGCGGGCGCATAGCCTTTGCCTTTTTGCGTGACGACATGAACCAGGATCGGCCCGTTCTTCATGTCACGCACGTTTTCCAGCACCGGCAAGAGATGATCGATGTTGTGTCCATCGATCGGGCCAACATAGAAGAAACCGAGTTCGTCAAACAGCGTGCCGCCCGTCAACAGGCCGCGCGCATATTCCTCCATCGCCATCGCCCGCTGCTCGAGCATTTTGCTCGGCATGTGCTTGGCGACATTGCGGATCAATTTGCGCAGGCGATGATAGCCGCGTCCCGAAACCCGGCGCGCGAGATAGGCTGAGAGCGCGCCGACCGGCGGCGCGATCGACATGTCGTTGTCGTTGAGCACGACGATCAGCCGCGAATTCATCGCGCCGGCATTGTTCATGGCCTCATAGGCCATGCCGGCCGACATCGCGCCGTCGCCGATGACGGCGACGACGTTGTTCTGCTTGTTCTGCAGATCGCGGGCGACGGCCATGCCGAGGCCGGCCGAAATCGACGTCGACGAATGCGCGGCGCCGAACGGATCGTATTCGCTCTCGGCGCGCTTGGTGAAGCCGGACAGTCCGCCCCCCTGGCGCAGTGTGCGAATGCGCTCGCGGCGGTTGGTCAGAATCTTGTGCGGATAGGCCTGATGGCCGACGTCCCAGATCAGCCGGTCAGTGGGAGTGTCGAACACGTAATGCAGCGCTACGGTCAGCTCGATCACGCCCAAGCCGGCGCCGAGATGGCCGCCGGTGACCGCGACGACGTCGATGGTTTCACGCCGCAACTCGTCGGCAAATTGCCGCAACTGGGCGGGTTTAAGACGCCTTAAGTCTTGCGGGGTCTTGATTTGGTCGAGCAATGGGGTCTTTGAAACCGTCACGCTACGCTCCTTATTTCAGACCAATAGGTTGTTTCGGCCCAATGCCGATTGTTGGGGCTGCTTGAAGGGGCCCGGTCATGATTCATGCAGATACAGCGTGCTTACACCATTCTGCGCCGGTGACGCAATTTAAACAGGCCTGTGGCCAAGGCACGGCTTGGAGGGAACTCCAAGCCTTTCCAAGGCCTTATACGTGGAGTTTGGGACTATCCCTACAACCCCGTCCCATATGTATCGTTCAACCTATGTCGCGTTCAAAAATTTACCAGGGTACCGCGGCCAATTTGGTGGGATTTCAGCCTATTAACTAGGCTTAACCGAAGCGAGCGAGACATTCCGTGGCTCTCGAAACCTACCGCAGAAAACGGAAATTTGATGTCACCGCCGAGCCGCGCGGCCGCAAAGACCGCCGCGGCGGCAACCGCTACGTGATCCAGAAGCACGATGCGACGCGGCTGCACTACGATCTGCGGCTCGAGCTCGATGGCGTCATGAAGAGCTGGGCCGTCACCCGCGGCCCCAGCCTTGATCCGAACGACAAGCGGCTGGCCGTTCACGTCGAGGATCATCCGGTCGAATACAACAGCTTCGAAGGCACCATTCCCGAAGGCGAGTATGGCGGCGGCACGGTCATGATCTGGGACCGCGGCACCTGGGCGCCCGATGGCGATGCGCATCGCGGCTACGCCAAAGGTCACCTCGATTTCGAGCTTGCGGGAGAAAAACTGCGCGGCCGCTGGCACCTCGTGCGCATGAGCAAGCGCCAAGGCGACAAGCACGAGAACTGGCTCCTGATCAAAGGCAAGGATGAAGAGTCACGAAGCGGACGCAAGGCCGATATCCTCGAAGACCAGCCGCTCTCGGTCGCAACCGGCCGCACGATGGACGAAATCGCCGCCGGTAAAGGCAAGAAGCGGGTGTGGCACAGCAACCGCAAATCCACGGGCGATTCCGACGGCAAATCGGACGGCAAGCCCGAAAAGCGGTCGGCCGTTTCTGCGGCACAAACGCAGCGCGATTTCAAAGCCGAATTGCGTGCGGCCACCGGCCCACGGACGAAGGAGGCATCGTCGTCGCGGAACAGAAAGGCGGTCGATAAGAAAACGGCCACCGAGAAAACGACCACCAAGCAATCGCGCCGCGCCGCGCCTGCACGACCAACGGCCAAGGCCGCGGTGGCTACGGTTGCCCGCAAACGCTCCGCCGAATCGTCGCGCGGGGCGAAAAGCCAACGACTGCCCGACTTCATTCCGCCGAGTCTGGCGACGCTGCGCGATACCGCGCCGAGCGGCCCGCAATGGATTCATGAGATCAAGTTCGATGGCTATCGCATCGAAGCGCGGCTCGATCGCGGCAAAGTCGGGTTGTTCACCCGCAAGGCCTTGGACTGGACCAATCGCTTTGCGCGCATCGCCGATGCCGTCGCGGCGCTGCCCGCGCAGACGGCGGTCTTGGACGGTGAACTGGTGGTCGAGGATGAACACGGCATTTCAAGCTTCTCGCTGCTGCAAACCGATCTCAAAGACGGCCGCGGCAACCGTTTCGTCTACTGGGTTTTCGATCTGCTTCATCTCGACGGCCGCGATCTGGCCGATGCGCCGCTGGTCGAACGCAAGGCGGCGTTGCAGCGGCTGTTGAAAGGTGCCAGCCGCAGCGGGCCGATCCGCTATGCCGAAGATTTCGAGGGCAACGGCCCGGCGATCTTCAAAAGCGCCTGCGAGATGAATCTCGAAGGCATCATCTCGAAGCTGCGGGACGCGCCGTATCGTTCCGGACGGACGGACAATTTCGTCAAAACCAAATGCCACAATGAGCAGGAATTCGTCGTCGCCGGTTTTTCGCCCTCGAACGCGGCGCCGAAATCCGTCGGCGCCTTGACTGTTGCGTTCCACGAAGACGGCAAGCTGCGTTACGCGGGACGCGTCGGCACCGGTTATACCCGCACGACGGCGCGCGATCTGTGGCAGCGGCTCGGGCCGTTGCGGGTCGATCGGCCGCCGGTGAGCCTGCCTGCCGACGAGCGGCGTAAAGATGTCATCTGGGTGAAGCCGGAGCTCGTCATCGAGGCCGAATATCGCGGCACCACCCACGACGGACTGTTGCGGCAGGCGGCCTATAAGGGCCTGCGAGAGGACAAGCCGGCGCGTGAGGTGGTGCGCGAAACGCCGCAGCCGGCTGCTGCGACCCGGCGTCAGGCCGTGCGCAAATCGCCGGCGGCCGGCGGCGGAAAAACAAGCTCTCGCTCACGTTCGGGCAGCAAGGCCGCCGAGGTTGCGAACGTCCGATTGACCCATCCCGACAAAATCTACTGGCCCGAAGCCGGCGTCACCAAACAGGACTTGGCGGAATATTACGTCGGCGTTTGGCGCCATATGGCGCCGCATATCGTCGACCGGCCGCTGGCGATCGTGCGCGCGCCGGAGGGTATCAACGGCGAGACCTTCTTTCAGAAGCACATCGCCTCCACCATAAAAGAGTCGCGGCTGCGGCATGTCGTCGATGCCAAGGAGCATGATGTCATCGCCGTGGAGACGCTCGACGATCTGATCGCGCTGGTGCAGTCCGGCGCGCTGGAAGTCCATACCCGCGGCTCGCGGCTCGATCGGCTGGAAATCTGCGACCGCATCGTTTTCGATCTTGATCCGGGCGAGGGCGTCGCCTGGCAGGAGATTGTTACCGGCGCCCAAGAGGTGCGTGACCGGCTCAAGGCGCTAAAGTTGACGAGCTTCGTCAAGCTGTCCGGGGGCAAGGGCCTGCACGTCGTGCTGCCGATCGACGGCGCCGATTGGGACGCCACCAAAAACTTCGCATCGTCGATCGCCAATGCGATGGCGGCGGATTCGCCAAAGCTTTATCTCGCGAAAATGACCAAGGCGCTGCGTCACGACAAAATCTTCATCGATTATTTCCGCAATTCGCGCGAGGCGACAGCGGTGGCGGCCTATTCGACCCGCGCGCGTCCCGGCGCGCCGGTGTCGATGCCGGTGACCTGGCAGGCGCTGGCCCGCACCAGCGGCGCCAATGCGTTCACCGTGCTCAATGTGAAGAAGCTGCTCAAGGCCGACGCCTGGGCCGAGATGGCGAAGGTCAAACAGAAGCTGCCGCGACTATGAATATCCCTCCCCCCCTGTGGGGGAGGGTGGGGAGGGGGGTCGGCAGGTGACGCGTTTTTGTCGACGGGCGCAAAACAGTTCGTCGATGTTTGTGCACCGCCTGCCGACCCCCACCCCTGGCCCCTCCCCACAAGGGGGAGGGGAAGCGATTACCCCGCCAGCCGAAATCGCTCGCCCTTCGGCTCGAAGCGCGAGCGGAAAATCTCGGCGTCCAACGGATCGGCGAAGCAATAGCGCACGAAGGCGGCGTAATCGTCCTCGACATACATGTCGAACTTCTCGACGTATTCGATGAGGAAATCCAAAATCTCGCTGTCGTCGGCGAGCTGCCGCCGCGGCAGCACGACCTGATAAGGGCATTCCTCGTCGAGCTTAGCGACCCACGCGCTTTTCTGGTCCGAATCCATGATTTCTACCCGAATCTCTCTCCGCCTCGGTCTTGATCCGAACCGGCGAATGTTCCCTATTTGTTCTGAGGAGTCAAGGGGGAATTATACTTTGGACAAAGAAGATGAGACGGACGCAATCTGGGCGCCCATAAAGCGTGAGAGGACGCTACCGAGGCAATACTGCAACCAGAATCCGTTTTGGCCATCTTTGGCATATCGGGTGGTCATCTGGAGGCGGATAGGTCAGCGGCCGCCGAAATATATCGCGCCATGCAGTGCGTGGCGCACGTCTGACTCGTCGGCCTTTGCCGTAAAGTAGAAAGGACCAAACTGCCGCCTCGGCGAACTGGCATTTCAAGGTGAACTCGTTAAGAGCCCTTTCGTCTTTATTGGGCTTACCC
>JBARER010000335.1:0-24540 GCA_049796395.1 Xanthobacteraceae bacterium | reverse complement strand
ACCGGGACCAGCACTTCCGGCACTGGTACCAGTTCACACGCCGGGCCAGCGGCGACCAGCGCGTTGTTGGGCCCGTTTTTGACCACGATTTCGCCGATGCCGAACGCTTGCAGCCGGGCGACCGTCGCTTCGGGGCTCGGATCGCCCCACAACACCGCGTCATCGCCGAATGTCGGCAGAGCGATGTCGACACGCTTGAGCGCTTCGACGAACACGGCGCGGGCTCGTGCCAGATCGCCCTTCCAGCCGCGCGGCCGGAAATTGCCGTCGAACGCGATCTTGGCGCCCTGCTGCCGGGCAACTTCGAGCACGGCGAACAGGCGGCCAAGGCCGGCATTCGAATACAGCGAGAGCGTGATGCCCGAGAAATAGACCAGCCTTGCCGCCGTGAGGGCTTCGGCTATCTTCATCCAGTCGGGCAATTCGAACAGCTCGCCCGCCGGGGCGCCGTGACGCCAATAGCGTGCAGTGCGTTGTTCGCGCACTCCGTTTTCGCTTAAGCACACCGCCGGCAGGCGACCGGGCAAACGCAAAATAAGACCCGACGAGACCCCCTCGGCGGCGGTAAGCGCCAAGATGCCGTCGGAATAAACATCGTCGCCGACGGCGGTAGCGAAAGCCGTCGCAATACCGGATCGCGCCAAGTAGATCGCGGTGTTGAACACATCGCCGCCGCAGGTTAGCCCAAACGCGCCGTCGGCACGGCGCACAAGCTCGATGACGACTTCACCGATACATATGGCGCCGGCATTTTGTCCGGTCATTTCGCTGCTCGCCGTTTTTCCTGCGCGCCATACTGGTGCCGCTGGGACAGATTGTTATATTGTAACAATATCGCCAGGGCTCACCAGCCGGGAATTACGTGACCCATCATCACCACACCGGCGGACCGCATCCTCCGCCGACCATTACTCCATCCCTGCTGCGGCTCTCGGCATCACAGCGCCTGGCCATCGCGGCCGTCTTTATCGCGCTGATCTGGGCCGCGGTCTTCTGGGCGACGCGGTGAATGGGCAATGGCAACGCTGCGGTTCCATAATCTCACTCTCGGCTATGAGCGCCACCCGGCAGTGCATCATCTCGACGGCGTCGTCGACGGCGGCTCGCTGACGGCGATCGTCGGCCCGAACGGCGCCGGCAAGTCGACCTTGTTCAAGGGGATCACCGGCGCATTGAAGCCGCTCTCCGGCTCGATCGACTTCCAGGGACTTTCCGCCAAGGATATCGGCTACCTGCCGCAAGTCGCCGAGATCGACCGCACGTTCCCGATAACCATCTATGACATCGTGTCGATGGGGTTGTGGCACAGCCATGGTGCATTCGGCGGCATCGGCCGCAAGGATCAGGCGATCATCGAGGCAGCCATCGCCGCCGTGGGGCTGAGCGGCTTTGAGCAGCGCGCCATCGGCACGCTGTCCGGGGGGCAGATGCAGCGCATGCTGTTTGCCCGGCTCCTGGTCCAGGATGCCCGCGTCATCGTGCTCGACGAGCCGTTCACCGCCATCGATGCCAAAACCTCGGCCGACCTCCTCGATCTGGTGCGGCGCTGGCACGAGGAACGTCGCACCGTGCTGGTCGCGCTGCACGATATCGACCTGGTCAAGGCGAACTTTCCGCGTACCTTGCTCATGGCGCGCGAGCCGGTCGCCTGGGGAACGACCGAAAGCGTGCTGACCGCCGAGAACCTCGCCAAGGCACGCCACATGTGCGAGGCTTTCGACGACGGCGCCGCAGCCTGCGCCGTGGCGGAAACGGTCTAGCCGCCATGCTGTCTCGCTACTTGCTCGCACCGCTTGCAGACACCGCCGTCCGGCACTCGCTCGCCGCCATTCTGGCGCTGGCGCTGAGCGCCGGCCCGATCGGCGTCTTTTTGATGCTGCGCCGAATGAGCCTGATCGGCGATGCCATGTCGCACGCGATCCTGCCGGGCGTCGCCATCGGCTTTCTCGTCGCTGGGCTAAACGTATATGCCATGACGCTCGGCGGTCTTGCCGCCGGGCTTTTGATTGCCGTGCTTGCCGGCGTCGTCAGCCGGACGACCGCTTTACAAGAGGACGCCTCGCTTGCGGTCTTTCTCCTCATCTCGCTCGCATTCGGCGTCGTGCTGGTCACGCTTGCCGGCATCGACATCGAACGGCTTATGACGTTCCTGTTCGGCGAGACGGCGGCAAAAATGAATACTGACAAGCTTTTGGTCATTGCAGTCAACTCGACGATCAGCCTTATCGCGATGGCGCTGATCTACCGTCCGCTGGTGATCGATTGTGTCGATCCCGGATTTCTACGTTCGGTCGGCCGCGACGATGGCATTGCCCATTTGACGTTTCAGGCTGTGCTTGTGCTCAACCTGGTCAACGCCTTTCACGCGCTGGGCACGTTGCTCGGCATCGGCGTCATCATCATCCCGGCGGCCATCGCCCGATTTTGGACGCGCGACATTACGATCATGATCGCGCTGGCAATCGCCACGGCGCTGTTCTCCGGCATCGCCGGTGTGCTGTTCGCGTATCATCTCGCGATTCCCTCCGGCCCCGCCGCCACTTTGATTGCCGGTCTTCTGTATGCTGCATCGGTGCTGTTCGGTCCGAACGGCGGCGTGGTATGGCGGGCCATTCCCGGCCGGCACCTGGAGGCTTAAGAGGGCAAAATACCCGGCCGTGGGGACGCTTTTGCATTCCCGAACGCATCCCGGCCCGGTGATGCAAGGCCCGCCGGATACCTATATAGGAGAGGCCAACGGAGGGACAAAATGGCCAGCGAAGTTCAAGAAAAATCGCAAGAAAAGGTCCAAGAAAAGGTACCCGTGACGGTGCTGACAGGCTATTTGGGCGCCGGCAAGACCACCCTGCTCAATCGCATTCTGTCCGAGCCGCACGGCAAGAAATACGCTGTGATCGTCAATGAATTCGGCGAAATCGGCATCGATAACGACCTCGTCGTTGGTGCCGACGAGGAAGTGTTCGAGATGAATAACGGCTGCATCTGCTGCACCGTGCGCGGCGACCTGGTGCGCATCCTCGACGGATTGATGCGGCGCAAGGGCAAGTTCGACGCCATTATCGTGGAGACCACGGGTCTCGCCGATCCGGCGCCGGTGGCGCAAACCTTCTTCGTCGACGAGAATGTCGGGCGCAAAACCAGGCTCGATGCCGTGGTCACTGTCGCCGACGCCAAGTGGCTCAACGAGCGGCTCAAGGACGCGCCGGAAGCCAAGAACCAGATCGCCTTCGCCGACGTCATCCTGCTCAACAAAACCGATCTCGTTACACCCGAGGAACTCAACGAGGTCGAGGCACGCATCCGCGGCATTAACCCCTACGCCAAGCTACACAAGACCCAACGTTCGCAGGTCCCGCTCGACGCGGTGCTCGGCCGCAACGCTTTCGACCTCGACCGCATTCTCAATCTCGAGCCCGATTTCCTCGAAAGCGACGATCACGACCATGACCACGATCATGCGCATGGTCACGCGCATGGTCATGACCATGATCATCATCACGAGCACGGCCACAAACCTGCGCATTCGCATCGCGGCCTCAAACATTATCACGACGAGGACATGCAATCGATTGCGCTGAAAAACGACAAACCGCTCGATCCGGACAAGTTCTTCCCCTGGGTTCAGGACCTGGTGCAGAAGGAAGGTCCGAGCATTCTGCGCTGCAAGGGCATTCTGTCGTTCAAGAACGACGACAAGCGCTTCGTCTTCCAAGGCGTGCACATGATCCTCGACGGCGACCATCAGCGGGCGTGGAACAAGGACGAGAAGCGCGAGAGCCGTATCGTCTTCATCGGCCGCAACCTGCCGGGCAAGAAGATCACCGAAGGATTCGAGGCTTGCGTCGCCTAGGTCGCCCGGAATGAGCGACACTCGCAACGATACCGTCTCGGTGGTCGAGCGCACGCGCCCCCTGAGCGTGGGCGGCGCCGTGATTGCCGTGCATTATCTCGGCCGAACCGCTGCTTTCGTTCTCGGCGAGGAAGCGATCGTATTGGCGACCCCGAAGGGCGAGACGCGCCGTGTCACCGTGCACGGCGGCGCCATCCTTACAAGCACGACTGACGGCGAGATTCTGCTCACCGGCGGCGATGACGGCAAGCTGGTCGCCACCGATGTCAGCGGCGCATTCGAGACGCGCGCCACCGACGCCAAGCATCGCTGGATCGACCACGTCGCGTTCGGGCCCGAAGGCGCGCTGGCCTGGTCCGCCGGCAAGACCGCCTTTGTCCAGGCGAAGGAGTTGCGCGAGTTCGAAGCACCGTCAACGGTCGGTGGCTTGGCCTTTTTGCCGAAGGGCTTTCGGCTGGCGATTGCGCACTACAACGGCGCCACGCTGTGGTTCCCAAACGCAGCCGGCGCTACCCCGGAGCGGCTGGAGTGGAAAGGCTCACATCTCGGCGCGACGGTGAGCCCCGACGGCCGCTTCCTTGTCACCACCATGCAAGAGCCGATACTGCACGGCTGGCGCCTGGTCGACCGCCAGCACATGCGCATGTCCGGCTACGCCGCCCGTGTCACGTCTTTCGGCTGGAGCGCCGGCGGCGATTGGCTGGCGACGTCGGGCGCGACGCAACTGATCCTATGGCCGTTCCAGAGCAAGGACGGTCCCATGGGCAAGCAACCCCGCTTGCTGGCGCCATCCGAACACCGCATCGAGGTGGTCGCCTGCCATCCGAGACAGGCAATCGTCGCCGCCGGTTACGGGGATGGCATAGTTCTCTTGGTGCGGATTGACGACGGTGCAGAGATTTTGGCCAAAAAGCCGGGCGACGCACGGGTCACGGCGCTGGCGTGGAGCGCCGATGGGCTGTTCCTCGCCTGGGGGGCCGAAGATGGGGAAGCGGGTGTCGTCGACCTGACATAGCGATTTGGGAACCTGAGCTTTTTCCGCTCGTTATTGCCAGGTGAATGCAATTGTTAAACTCCTCTTCACAGCCATCCTGATCACCCACGGGATACGCTCGGCCGCCTTCGCACAGGCGCAACCGACCGATCAGAAAGCGTGCGCCAATAACACGGGCAACCCCGCGGATAAGAACCTCAGCGACAAGCTCGCCCAATCCGGCGGCGTGATCTGCCCGCCCCGCAATATCGATCCCGCCATGAAGGCGCCAACGCCGAATGCCGGCAAAATGCCGGTCATCCCGCCGCCTGGAAGTCCGGGCGGGAATCCTAACGTTCAACCGAAATAATCCGGCTTAGATCACGTACTGCCGTAGCGGCGGGTAGCCATTGAAGCCGACCGAGGAATAGGTCGCTGTATAGGCGCCGGCCGCCTCGATCAAAACCTTGTCGCCGATGGCGAGCGACACCGGCAACGGATAGGGCGTCTTCTCGTAGAGCACGTCGACCGAATCGCAGGTCGGCCCGGCGATGATGCACGGCGCCATCTCGTCGCGATCGTGCGTGGTGCGGATCGGATAGCGGATCGACTCGCCGATGGTTTCGGCCAGGCCATGGAACTTGCCGATGTCGAGATAGACCCAGCGCACCTCATCTTCCGGCGACCGCTTGGCAATGAGCACCACCTCAGCCTCGATGACGCCGGCGTTGCCGACCAGCCCACGGCCGGGCTCCACGAAGGTATTCGGCAGATTGTTGCCAAAATGCTTGCGCAGCGCCTTGAAGATCGCCTTGCCGTAGGATTCCAGTTTGGGGGTCTTGCGCACGTAGCGGGCAGGAAAGCCGCCGCCGAGATTGACGATCGAGAGCGCAATGCCGCGCTCGGCACAAGTGCGGAAGATGCCTGCGGCGGAGGCCAGCGCTCGGTCCCAGGCTTCGACATTGTGCTGCTGCGAGCCGACATGGAAGGAGATGCCGTGGGCGGTCAATCCGCCGCGATGGGCCAGTTCGAGAATGTCGGCGGCATAAGCGGGCTCGCAGCCGAACTTGCGCGACAGCGGCCATTCGGCGCCGGAACCGTCGCAATGGATGCGGCAGATCACCCGGCTTCCCGGCGCGGCGCGGGCAACCTTCTCGACCTCGGCCTCGCAGTCGACTGCAAACAGCGTCACCCCAAGCCGGAAGGCTTCGGCGATCTCGCTCTCTTTCTTGATGGTGTTGCCGTAGGAAATGCGATCCGGCGTAGCGCCGGCGGCCAGCACTTGCTGGGTCTCCGGCAAGGACGCGACGTCAAAGCAGCAACCGTTCTCGGTCAACAGCTTGAGGATTTCCGGCGCCGGATTGGCCTTCACCGCGTAGAACACCTTGGTGTCCGGCAGAACCTTGGCGAAGTTCTGGTAGTTCTCCCGCACGACGTCGAGATCGACGACGAGGCAGGGTCCATTATCGGTACGATGCTTGAGAAATTCGCGGATGCGTGTGGTCATGCCACCCAGCTCCCCTGATCCGGCAGGCGGCGTAGCCGCCAGGTTAACCTCCTGTAACGCGAACGATTCCGCACGATTGCGGAGCCGTTAGCGTCACCGTGATGTCTGCCTTGGTCCGGATGAGGGAGATCCCGTTCCGCACTGCTGGCAAAGAAGGACAAGCCTCTTCGGTGTCCCCGGCATTCGCGCCGGCAGTAACCAAAAAAGCCCTTCCGTCGTTGCTTTAAGCCGCGTCGCCAGTGGAGAGCTGGCATTGCCGGTTTCGCCTCCGGCTGCCGGTCGCGGGTGCAAGGAAGTAGCGTCTCTTCCTTAGGCGGCTGTCCGGCCTCTTGTCCGGATGCCCACCGACCGACACACGGCCACAGGCACGTGCGAAATTGGGCAAATCCGCAATAAGCGATTTAGCCTAAGCGCGCAAGCGTTTTAGTTTTAAGGAAGAGTAAAAATCACCCGCAACGGCCGAGCGCCGCGACGTCAGCCCGTGACGAACGGCTCGACGTGATGCGCCGCGCGAATGAACTGCACCATCACGGCGACGCCACACGCCATGAAGAGGCCGTCGAGCACATGAGCGCCAAGCGTGCCGAGCGCGAACAGGTTGGCGATCGCCCAACTGCCGGCGAAGGCCGCGCCAAACACTTCGGCGCTGATCAGGATCGCCGCGCTGAATACGGTCAGCACGTTCGGCCAGAGGATGCGCCTGCTGCGGCGTGGCTGTCTGGTGTTGGGCGTGGTGTTGTCCATGATTCCGATTCTCGACAGTTACGCCGCGTCCCGCGCGGCTTTGGCGGATAACAGGCCGGCCTCCAACAGCGCCAGGCGAATACGCTCGATCTCGCCGCGGGTGATCTTGACCAGCGGCGGCCGTACCACGGCCCGCGGCAGCCTGCCCAGCAGGACCAGCGCTTCCTTCATCCGGTTATGCATGTCCGCCCACGGCTCGGAATAGAACACCTTGGCCAGCGGATAAATACGGTCGTTGAGCTGGCGGGCCTCGGCGAGGTCGTTGGCCTTGACCGCCCGGAACAGCGCCGCCTGCAAATCGGCGATGACGCTGCCCGAGCCGGAGAGGAGCCCGTTGCAGCCGAGGACCAGCGAACTCAACAGCCAAGCGCTGTGGGTGGACAGCACGTTAACCGGACGCTTGAGGCTTTGCAGCTCGCGCACGTGCATTTCGTGCTGCGGAACATTGCCGCACCAGTCCTTGATGGCGCGGATCGTTGGCACCTCATCGACCATCCGCAGCAGGGTGTCGCGCGGATAGCCCTGACCGGTAGAGAGGGGGTACTGGAACGCGATCAGAGGCAGGCTTGTGGCTTCGGCGATGCGCTTGAAATGCTCGATCGCCATGGCCGGCGACTGCCCAAGCGTGAACGGCGCCGGCGGGAACACCAGGAGCGCGGAGGCGCCCCCCGCCTCGGCCATGCGCGCGATCCGCGCGGCTTCGAGGCTGCCGTCAGCCCATACTCCGTTCACGATGGGAAAGCGGCCGCCGATCTCGTCCTGGGCAATGTCCAGGACCCGGCGCTGCTCGTCGAAGCTGCACGACGCCACCTCGGTCGAGTGGGCATTAATAGTGATCGCGGAGAGGCCCTCGACAGCCGTGACGTCACGCAGGTGTTTGCGAAAGCCCGCTTCGTCGATCGCCAAATCGTCGGTAAACGGCAGAATGACCGCCGGGATGACGCCGTGCGGCAGATAATGGGCATGGCGGGGCATTTTTCGCTCTCCTTGACGCCTTTGGCGGCGCTCGCGGAAAGACATATATCACGCCTGCCCCCGCTATTGGTAAGACCCCAGATGTCCGAAGCGCTCCCCAGTTCCGCCGCCGCCAATCCGTTTTCCGAGGCCTGGAACACCCCCGACGGTGTTCCGCCTTTCGAGCGTATTGCGCCGGAGCACTTCCGCGACGCCTATGCGCGCGCCCTTGCCGAGCACGACGCCGAAATCGCGGCGATCGCCAGTGCCGCCGCGGCGCCGACCTTCGACAACACCATTGCCGCCCTGGAATTGAGCGGCCGGACGCTGGAGCGCGTCGGCAATGTGTTCTGGCTGCTCGCCGGCGCGCATACCAACGATGCGCTGCTCGAACTTGAGCGCGAGATATCACCCCAGATTGCCCTGCACTGGAACAAGATCCATACCAATGCCGCGCTGTACCGGCGCATCGACACCGTCATGGGCGAGGCCGGCAGGCTTGGACTCGACAGCGAGCAAAAGCGGGTCACCGAGCGCTATCACACCAGCTTCCGCCGCGCCGGCGCGGCCTTGGGCGAGGCGGCGAAAAAGCGCCTCGGTGAGATCATCGGGCGGCTGGCGGAGCTCGGCACGTCCTTCAGCCAGAATGTGCTCGCCGACTAACAGGCGTTTGTTCTTGAATTAACAGCTGAAGCGGAATTGGCCGGTTTGCCGGATTTCATGCGCGATGCGATGCGCGCGGAAGCGCGCGACCGCGGTCTAACCGGCTATGCTGTGACGCTGTCGCGCTCAAGCATCGAGCCTTTTCTGCAATTCGCCGAACGGCGCGACTTACGGGAAAAAATATTTCGCGGCTTTAACGCGCGCGGCGACAACAGCGGCCCGACCGACAACAAGGAAATCATCGCGGAAACGGTGCAACTGCGCGCCGAGCGCGCACGGCTTCTTGGCTACGACGATTTCGCGCATTACCGGCTCGATGACGCGATGGCCAAGACGCCGCAAGCGGCGCGGCAACTTCTCGACACGGTATGGTCACCGGCGCGCTCGCGGGCGCTGGCGGACCGCGACGCCATGCAGGCGTTGATCCAGGAAGACGGCGGCAATTTCAAACTGGAGCCGTGGGACTGGCGCTACTACGCGGAAAAGCTGCGGCATCGCCTGTGCGAATTCGACGAATCGGCGATCAAGCCCTATCTCAATCTCGATCGCATGATCGAGGCGGCGTTCTATACGGCAGAGCGCCTGTTCGGCCTTACTTTCAAGCCCAGCCGTGTGCCGACCTGGCACCCCGACGTCCGCGCCTTTGAGGTGCGCGACGCCGACGGCAAGCAAGTCGGGCTGTTCTTCGGCGATTATTTCGCGCGGTCGTCCAAGCGCAGCGGCGCCTGGATGACGTCATTGCGCGACCAAGAACGGCTTTCCGGCGAGGTTCGGCCGCTCATCGTCAATGTTTGCAACTTCGCCAAGGCAGCCGACGGCGAGCCGACGCTGCTGTCGTTCGAGGACGCGCGAACGCTGTTTCACGAATTCGGACACGCTTTGCACGGACTTTTGTCCTCCGTCACCTATCCCACCATCGCCGGCACCAACGTCGCCACCGACTTCGTCGAACTACCGTCCCAGCTTTACGAGCATTGGCTGGAGCAACCGGACGTGCTGCGCCGCTTCGCCCGCCACTATCAGACCGGCGCACCGATGCCCGGCAAGCTCTTGCAGCGGCTACTCGCGGCGCGCAATTTCAACAAGGGTTTTGCCACGGTGGAATACATCGCCTGCTCCATGGTCGATCTCGATTTCCATTCGCTGACAGAGCCACAGGAGATCGATTCGGCCGCATTCGAAGCCCAGGCGCTGGCGCGCATCGGCATGCCGCGCGAGATCGCCATGCGGCACCGGCCGCCGCACTTCGCCCATATCTTCTCCGGCGGCGGCTATGCCGCCGCCTATTACAGCTATATGTGGTCGGAAGTACTCGACGCCGATGCTTTCGCGGCGTTCGAAGAGACCGGCGATATTTTCGATCCCGCCACGGCGAAACGCCTGCGCGAATGCATCTATGCCGCCGGCGGCTCGCAGGAGCCAGCGGACGCCTACAAGGCGTTTCGCGGCCGGCTGCCGAGCGCCGACGCGCTGTTGCGCAAACGCGGCTTCGCGACGGCAGCGGCGCCTCGAGCATGACGGACCTGCACAGCGGCGGTCATCGCCGCGGCGTTGTGTGCGCGCCGCACTTCGCCGCGGTTGAAGCCGGCCGCACGATCCTGGCCGAAGGCGGCAATGCGATTGAGGCGATGGTCGCCATGGCCGCATCCATTGCCGCGGTTTACCCGCATATGAACCATCTCGGCGGCGATGGATTTTGGCTCATCCGCGAGCGCTCCGGCCGTGTGCGCGCCATCATGGCGGCCGGCCCGGCGGCCGCGCAGGCGAAGCCCGAACTCTACCGCGATTATGAGACGATACCGCCGCGCGGCCCGCTCGCGGCGCTCACCGTGCCCGGCGCGGTCTCCGGCTGGGCGCTGGCGCTCGAGGCCGCGCAGGCCCACGGCGGGACCTTGCCGCTCGAGGTTCTCCTGGCCCCGGCTATCGCCCAGGCCGGAAGCGGCTATGCCGTCACGCGCAGCCAAGCGCGGTTGACGCAAGACCATGCCGCCGAGCTGAAGGAGGCGCCGGGCTTTGCCGCGACGTTCCTACCGCAGGGCAAGCCTCCGGCAATCGGCAACGTCCTCAAGCAGACTGCCCTCGCCGCCACATTGTTGCAGTTGGCGGATGCCGGACTCGACGATTTTTATCGCGGTGACGTCGGGCGTGAGATCGCCGCCGATCTCGATCGCATCCAAAGTCCCGTCGCGCGGCTCGACCTCGAACGCTACCGCGCCACGCTCGCCGACCCGTTGCACGTCGGCCTGCCGTCGGGCGCGGTTTACAACACGGACGCCCCGACCCAGGGCGTCGTATCGCTGATGATTCTTTCGCTATTTGCCAGGCTGAACGTAACCCAGGCGGAAAGCTTCGACCACATTCACGGCCTGGTCGAGGCGACCAAGCGCGCGTTGCGGATGCGCGACCGGACCGTCACCGACCCGAGATTTCTTGCGCATCCGCTCGACCGCGTGCTCGACCATAGCTTTATCGCCGAGGAAGTACTGAAGATCGATCGCAAGAAAGCCGCGCGCTGGCCGCTTGCCGCCGGCGCCGGCGACACGGTTTGGATGGGGGCGGCCGACGCCGGCGGTCTCGTCGTCTCCTATATCCAGTCGCTGTATTGGGAGTTCGGTTCCGGCTGCGTGCTGCCGGCGACCGGCATCCTGATGCAGAACCGCGGCGCAAGCTTTTCGCTTCGTACCGGCGCACTCAATTACCTCGCGCCGGGCCGCGTGCCGTTCCACACGCTCAATCCGGCGCTCGCCGTCCTCAAGGACGGCCGGATCATGGCCTATGGCTGCATGGGCGGGGACGGCCAGCCGCAGACACAAGCCGCGCTGTTTACCCGCGCCATTGACTTCGGTATTCCACTACTGGAAGCGCTCGACCTGCCGCGCTGGGTGCTCGGCCGCACCTGGGGCGCGCCGCGCACTGCACTGCGGCTTGAGCCGCGTTTCAACGAAGCCCTTATCGACGCACTAATGTCGGCGGGCCATGACGTCGACGTTCTGCCCGAGGCCTATTCCGACGTCATGGGCCATGCCGGCGCGGTGGTGCTGCATCCGAACGGCGCCTTGGAAGGCGGCCACGATCCGCGCGCCGACGGCGGCGCGGCGGGCGTCTAGAAGATGCAGCGGCAATCTGAACCTATGAAGCGCCTCCATGACGAAGGCCCGCTTAGCAAGCGTAAACCGGATGTGCCTGACTATCAGGCCGCGCGAACGCCCTTGATCCGCCTGGCATCGCCGGGCTTGAGGTTCCGCCGGGCTAATTTCAGATCGTAATAGCTCTGAAGATTCATCCAAAACTCCGCACTATTGCCAAAATACAGACTGAGCCGAAGCGCGGTATCCGCCGTAATGCGTCGCCGATTGTTGACAATATCGGTGAGGCGGTTTGGTGAAATCCCGATCGCTTTCGCAAGGCGGTTCTGCGAGAGGCCGTATTCGGCGAGAAATTCCTCTTTCAGCATTTCGCCGGGCGTGACCGGCGCGAATTCGTTCTTCGCCATCATTCGCTCCTCAGTGATAGTCCACGATCCGAACTTCGTGCGGCTCGCCGTCGATCCATTTGAAAACAACCCGCCATTGTTTATCGACGCGGATCGAATAAAACTCCTTCAGATTGCCCGAAAGCTTTTCCAAGCGGTTCGACGGCGGTACTGCCATGTCCTCAAGGCGGCTCGCGGCATTCAAGGCCTCAAGTTTACGTTTTGCCTTGTGGGCGATCCCCGCGAATTGGCGAACCCGCTCGTCTTTGAACAGGGCTTCGGTGGCGTTGTCGCCGAACGAGCCAATCATTCAGGCATCATACCGTATACCGGTATAAGGTCAATTACACGTCGATTCCGTTTACATCCGTGCGGTGGTGCTGCATCCGAAGGGCGCCTTGGAGGGCGGCCACGATCCGCGCGCCGACGGCGGCGCGGCGGGCGTCTAGCGCGAAAGGTTCAGAACCGACGACCGACGCGAATATCGCGCCGCGCTCGCTGAACCGAGTCATCGATGCGCTTCACTTCACGAATAAGCTCATTGATAGCCCGGATCAGGCTGTCGTTGACGTCGCGCTGCGAGGCTTGCTGCTTGGCCTCGCGGAGAAAATATTCGATTGTCGACTGGGTTTGACGCATCGACCACCACCTCGGACCAAGCAAGCTTAGACCGCAAAGGTGAAGCATTTTTCGACATGGCTTCTAAAATTGTAGCAAATGCGGATCAAAAATTCGAACCTGAATTGGGCGTTGGGAGCGCACGCTGCACAGTACAGGTTCAAGATTTCCGCTTCTTGGCGCGGGCGCGGGCGTCGGCGACGATTTGCTTGAACACTTTCATTTCCACCACGCCCGGCACCCGGAACGTGCCGACGATGAACCCAGGCGTGCCGTCAAAACCGAAGGCCTCGGCTTGGGCTTCATTTCGCGCCAAAAGGTCGTCGATGGTCTTTTGATGCGCCTGAAGGTCCTTGATCGCCAAGTCGATGTCGACACCGGCCTTAACCAGTAGGTCGGCGATGCTGGCCTTTGTGAGCTTGGCGTCGGCACCGATCAGCGCATCATGACCTTCGGCGTATTTGTTTTGATATTTCGCCGCCAGCACTATTTCCGCAGCCGCGGTCGAAATCGGACCGAACACCGGCCAATCTTTCAAGACCAGCCTGATATGGCCGTCTTCCCGCAGCAGCTGGGTGAGCTCGGGCGCCATCTTTTTGCAATAGGGGCATTGATAGTCGAAATATTCGACGACCGTCAGGTCGCCATTGGAATTTCCCAAAGGCGGAATTTCGGGATCGCGCAGCACGCTGTCTCGGCTGAGGATGTCGTTCGGTTGTTCGGCTAACGCCACAGCCGACAGCGCCACGGCGGCAATGGCCACGGCGCAGAGAGCGGCGAGCGCCGCGAGCCGCGTGCGGCCTCGAATAAATTTAACTGGCATCATGAACTATCGGCCTCAACCTTGCTGGCGTCGTCCGGCACGCCAGCGATGCCATAGCAAGAACCGATTAGCGAGTCTTCCCGGCGGTCGCCAGAATCAGCGACTTCAATTGGGCACGCTGTACCTTACCGGCGGCGCCGCGCGGAATTGCGGCCACCGGGAAAATACGAACCATTCCCTCGATGCCTCTGTGGCGCAGGATCGCCTCAAGCTTCTCCGCGCGCGCGTCCTTGCAATCGACTGTTCCCACCCAGATTTCCGGACCTGCTCCGGCTGCACCCTCGACCTGGATCGCGGCGGCATCGGCCGCGTCCCATTCCAGACGCAACAGATGTTCGACCTCGTGGACCGGGGAAATCTCGCGCGCTGAGGCCTTGGAATAATCCGCAGGCGCAAAGTCCGTAGTGCGGCCAACGACGAACACGTCGCCCTCGGCCGTCATCCAGCCGACATCGCCGTGATCGGTCCAATCGTCCTCCGCCCGGTCCGGACTGGGCTTGACCCGGCCCTTGACGATGCCGATCTCGCCGGCGCGGCATCGGCTGCCGTTTGCATCGAAGGCGGCCATTTCAAAGCCCGGCCGCACGTGGCCGACAAAGCCCGGCTTCGACAGCACTTCAGCGGCCGGCGCGTCGGCCAACAGGCCGACCTCCGACGTGCCGTAGCGGCAGCGGACATTCTTGCAAAGATGGATAGCCGCCGCTTCGAGCATGGCGCGCGTTGGAATGCCGCCGCCGGACGCGACCGTGCGCAGACTGCGCAGTTGCGCGTCGGATTTACGGGCGGCCCGCGTCAGCGCAATCAGCTGATCCATCGATGTCAAAACAAAGTCGATCGAGAACAGCTCGATTATCCTGATCGCCTGGAAGGGAGACGCGGCAAGGCACAGGGTTTTCCTGCTGGCGAGGACCGCGAAGGCGATAGTGAAGCCGAACACCGACGTCAGCCCCGGCATCGACAGGACCAGGTCGCAGTTGAACATCCCGATGTCCGAACCAACATGGAGGCCGATATAACCCACCGTGTTGGGCAATATCTTCGGTTCGCCGGTCGAGCCGGACGTGAGGGCCCAGCGGCAAACCGTTCGATCGCCCGCAAAGGCGGCGGGCAAGGTGCCGGCGGCAACAGGACCGTCAAGCGCGAACCAGTCATCCGCAACCTCGACGAAACGATTGCCGGCGGAGAATACCGGCTTCGCTTCGGCGTCACCTAAAACAAGCGCGACGTTCAGGCCGGGAATGCCTTGGTGCGTGCGATCCAGTGAGATCGCGCGGATGCCGATGCGGAACAGGGCCAAGCTTATGGTGAGATGACGGATCGGATTGCCGATACAAACCGCGACCAGCCCGTCCTTGGCAAAATCGAGCGCCGCGATGCGATGCGCGCAGGATTCGATTGCGGAACCAAGCATGCCGTAAGTGACGCCCCGATCCTCCATCAGGATCGCGGACGTCTCCGGCTGGACCCGCGTATTGAACAGGATGTGGTCGAACCAGTCGTTCATGGCGTTCGCAGCGTATGTCTAACCGTCGCGCACCTGCCTATGCGCCGATTGTGGAGCGCCATCGAGAGCGGTCGATCAGAACTTATAGTTGAAGCCAGCGCGGGCGATCTGTGCCGTCAAGTCTGTCGATGTGTTGATGGCACTGCCGTAGCCAGTTAAACTACCACTGATAACAGTGCCAGAAGCATTGATCGAACCGAACTTCACAAAAAGATACTCTGCCTTCACGGACCAGTTTCGATTCAAAGCCCATTCGAGGCCGCCGCCGGCCGTCCAGCCGATTTTGATCGCCGAAGCGTTCCAAGCTCCTATGCCCGGACCGGGAGGGGTGGACGTATCGGCGTAGGAATTGCTGGCGCTCAGTTTGGTTTCCGCGAGGCCGCCGGTGCCATACAACAGCAGGTTATCGAAGGCCCAGCCAATGCGGCCGCGCGCGGTGAACAGCACGTCTGTGCTGGCCGACGATGTGATCGTGAAGGTGCCTCCCGCGAACGGCAACACGCCGCTGCCTGTGCGCGATAGCCTGGCATGGAAGGAATCGAAGTCGACCTCGCCGCCAAAAACGACAGCGTTGACTTGCCAATTGTAGCCGGCCTGACCGCCACCGACGAAGGCGGCCTTCGACATTGATCCGGTTCCGGCTG
The DNA here is from genome assembly GCA_049796395.1 of Xanthobacteraceae bacterium. Classification (GTDB taxonomy): domain Bacteria; phylum Pseudomonadota; class Alphaproteobacteria; order Rhizobiales; family Xanthobacteraceae; genus BOG-931. Next base: position 8,788 of record JBARER010000335.1, on the reverse strand, counting down.
CGGCCACGACCGGCGCATCAGGACAATTGGCGAAGTAGGGAAATCCGTAGCCAGGCGCACTTGCGCACGAAATCGTGGTGGTTGGATCGCCCGAGCGAGCCAAGGCGCCGCCTGCGTTCAATCCAACGTAAAATCCGGTCCAGTTGTGGACCGATGCCGGTTCCCCCTGAGGCGCCTTGAACGAAAAATCCGCCGCCACAGCGGGACTCGTCATCAGGGCGATCAACGCGACGCTGCGCAGCAAGCGGCTTTTCATACCGTCTCTCCTGAGTCGTCCAAACTATAGGGGAGACACATCGGGAGTCTGTTGCGAACGGGCAACAGTTCAATAGATATGCCGATAATTCCACGCCGATGCGGAGCGGAATTGCGGTTCCCGAGAGAAGCGCTCCATGCGGTATTTAAAGCAATCTCACACCATCGGCGACAGGCCCAGGCGATCCATCAGTTCGCGATCATGATCGCGGCCCGGGTTCGGCGTGATGAGGAGTTTCGGTCCATAGAAGATCGAATTGGCGCCGGCAAGGAAACATAAGGCCTGGGTCTCATCGCTCATGTCTTCGCGGCCGGCGGACAAGCGTACCATCGAACGCGGCATGGCGATGCGGGCGGCGGCGATGGTACGCACGAATTCGATGCCGTCGAGTTCAACTTGCCCGACGAGCGGCGTGCCGGCCACGCGCACCAGCATATTGATCGGCACCGACTCCGGATGTACCGGCAAGCTCGCCAACGTCGCGATCATGCCGACGCGGTCCTCCCGGCTCTCACCCATTCCGACGATGCCGCCACAGCAGACATGCACGCCGGCGTCGCGGACATGATCGAGCGTGTCCAGGCGATCCTGATAGCTACGCGTGGTGATGATCTCGCCATAGAATTCCGGCGATGTATCGAGGTTGTGGTTGTAGAAATCGAGGCCCGCCTCCTTCAGCCGCCGGGCCTGCGGCGCCGTAAGCATGCCGAGTGTGACGCAGGTTTCCAGTCCCAACGATTTGACGCCCTCGACCATGGTGCACACGGTCTCGAGATCGCGATCCTTCGGCTCGCGCCATGCGGCGCCCATACAAAAGCGGCTGGCGCCGGCGGCTTTGGCCGCGCGCGCCTCCGACAGCACGGCATCGAGCGCCATCAGCTTTTCGGCATGCACGCCGGTATCGTAGCGCGCGCTTTGCGGACAATAAGCGCAATCCTCGGGACACCCGCCGGTTTTGATCGACAACAGGGTCGAAATCTGCACTTCCGCGGGGTCAAAATTCTGCCGATGCACGCTTTGCGCTTGGAACATCAGGTCCGGAAACGGCAGTTCGAACAGCGCGCGCACCTGCTCGCGTGTCCAATCGTGGCGCGGCAGAGCGGAGGTCGGGAATCGCGATGAAGCGTCGGCGGCAAGGGACATTATGCCAGTGTAACGCGTGCCCCCCCTTGCGGAAAGTCCGTTTGATAGGCAGAGAAAATCCATGTCCGACACCCCGCCCGACCACCTGTCGACCGATCCGAGAAGCCCGTATTACGACGAAGCCGTACTCGCACGCGACGTCGGCATCCGCTTCAAGGGCGTGGAGAAAACCAACGTCGCCGAATATTGCATCAGCGAAGGCTGGATCCGCGTCGAGGCGGGCAAGACCAAGGATCGGCACGGCAATCCGCTCACCATCAAGCTCAATGGCAAGGTGGAAGCCTATTTCCGCGATGCGAAAGGTGACGCTGACGGGGCCTGACCAGCATCCGGCGGCGCCGGCACATCTCAGTGCAGCGTGCGGCCGCCGTCGATCACGCGGAGCTCGATCTCGCCAATCAGCGCTGCACGCTGCGCTTCCGCCGCGGCGATCTCGCCCGTCGCTTCATTTGCGGTTGAGCTGTTGGACCCCCAGGCGACCAAACCGCCGAGCAGCGCTGCGGCGGCGCAAGCCATCACCGCCGGATCGAAGCGGATCGCGCCAAATAAGAGCGCAATCAGGATGATAAATCCCGCCGCCGCGGCCACCCGGCCCGCCAGGACAAATTTCCGGCAGTTCTCAAGCCTATCGGTCAGTTGTTCGATCCGCGCTTCGAGGCGCACGATCTCGTCGTGCGGGTCGCGGTCGTCCATCGCGCTTTCCGCCGCTCGGCGTTGCGCTACTCCGCCGCCACCAGCGCCGCCGGATCGATCGCCTCGACCTTGGCGGCGCAGAACTTGAATTCCGGAATCTTGCCGAATGGATCAAGCTTCGGATTGGTGAGCAGGTTCGCGGCCGCCTCAACGAAAGCAAACGGGATAAATACGACCCCGTCGGGGATGGCGTCGTCCTGACGCGAGTAGAGCTCGACCGCGCCACGGCGAGTGGTGACGCGGATCATGTCGCCCGGCTGGATGCCGAGCTTGGCGATGGTGCCGCGCGACACCGAAGCGACCGCGCTCGGCTCCAGCGCATCGAGCACCGTGGCGCGGCGCGTCATCGCGCCGGTGTGCCAATGCTCGAGCTCTCGGCCGGTGGTGAGGATAAAGGGAAACTTGTCGTCCGGTACTTCGTCCGGCGGCTGCAGCTTGGTCGCGACGAGCTTGGCGAAGCCACCGGGGCGCGGAAAGCCCTCGTCGAACACGACATCGCGGCCGGGCACGTCCGGCCCGTCAACGGGATAGGTGACGTGGTCCTCGCGCTCGACGCGGTCCCAGGAAATATTGGCGAGCGCCGGCATCATCGACGCCATCTCGGTGAAGACCTCGCTCACGTGCTTGTAGGTCCAGCCGCAGCCCATGCGATTGGCGATTTCCTGGATGATCCAGAGATCATGACGCGTGTTGCCCGGCAGCGGCAGCGCTTGGCGACCCATCTGCACCTGGCGATTGGTATTGGTGACAGTGCCGTCTTTTTCCGGCCAGCCGGAAGCCGGCAGAACCACGTCGGCATAGACCGCGGTCTCGGTGAGGAAGAGGTCCTGGACTACGAGGTGCTCGAGATGCGCCAGAGCCTGGCGCGCGTGATTGAGATCGGGATCGGACATCGCGGGATTTTCACCCTCGATATACATGCCCTTGATTTCGTCGTGATGGACCGCGTCCATGATCTCGACGACAGTCTTGCCCTTCTTCGGGTTAAGCTTGACGCCCCAGGCCTTCTCATATTGGCCGCGGATCGCCGGATCCTCCACCGACTTATAATCGGGGAAGAACATCGGAATGAGACCGGCGTCGGACGCGCCCTGCACGTTGTTCTGGCCGCGCAGCGGATGCAGCCCCGTGCCCGGCCGCCCGATCTGGCCGGTGATCAGCGACAGCGCGATCAGGCAGCGCGCATTATCGGTGCCGTGGGTGTGCTGCGACACGCCCATGCCCCAGAAGATGATGGCACTCTCGGCGCGCGCATAAGTGCGCGCGACCTCACGCAACGTGTCGGCCGGAATGCCGCAGATCGGCGCCATTTCCTCCGGCGTGAAGTCCTTGACGTTTTCCTTCCAGGCATCGAAGCCTTCGACATAGGTCTGAATGTATTGCTGGTCGTAAAGCTTCTCGGCGACGATGACGTTGAGTATGGCGTTGAGCACCGCCACGTCAGTGCCGTTCTTGAACTGCATCATCTGCCAAGCATGGCGTTTGAGCGCCTGACCGCGCGGATCCATCACGATGAGCTTGGCGCCGCGCTTGGCCGCCTGCTTAAAGAAAGTCGCCGCCACGGGATGATTTTCCGTCGGATTGGCGCCGATGACGACGATGACGTCGGAATTCTTGCACTCGTTAAAGGTCGCAGTCACCGCCGCCGAACCGACGCCTTCGAGCAGCGCCGCCACCGACGAGGCGTGGCACAGCCGGGTGCAGTGATCGACGTTGTTGGTACCGAAACCGGTGCGCACCAGTTTCTGAAAAAGATAGGCTTCCTCGTTTGAGCCCTTGGCCGAGCCAAATCCGGCCAATGCCTGCGGCCCGTCGCGGTCGCGAATTTTCTTCAAGCCCCCGGCGGCGCGATCGAGGGCTTCGTCCCAGGTCGCTTCGCGGAAATGGGTCCAGGGATTGGACGGATCGATATATTCGTGCGGGATTTTCGCCACGCCGTCCTTGCGAATCATCGGCTTTAAAAGCCGCTGAGGATTGTGTACATAGTCAAAGCCGAAACGACCCTTGACGCACAGCCGGTTCTGGTTGGCCGGACCGTTCCTGCCCTCGACCGCGACGATCGTGTCGTCCTTGATCTCATAGGTGAGCTGGCAACCGACGCCGCAATAGGGACAAACGCTGTCGACTGTTCGATCGGGCTTTCCTTTGTAGACGTTGTTCGCGTCCACCATGGTTGCCGGCATCAGCGCGCCGGTCGGGCAGGCCTGCACGCATTCGCCACAGGCGACGCAAGTCGAAGCTCCCATCGGATCGTCGAAGTCGAACACAATTTTTTCGCCGTGGCCGCGTCCCGCCATGCCGATGACGTCGTTGACTTGCACTTCGCGGCAGGCACGGACGCAGAGATTGCACTGGATGCAGGCGTCGAGGTTGACCGCCATCGCCACGTGGCTGCGATCGGGCGGCGGCACTTCGGCGGATTTGCGCTTCGGGAAGCGGCCGGCTTCGACCTTAAGCTGCGTGACCGTTTTCCAGAGTTCGGAATCCGGATCGTGGGCCACCTTGATTTCGGGCTGATCGGTGAGCAAGAGCTCGGCGACCATCTTGCGCGCCGTCTTGGCCCGGTCGGTCTGGGTCTTGACCTTCATGCCCGGCGAGGGCGTACGGATGCAGCTCGCCGCCAAGACGCGCTCGCCTTCGATTTCGACCATGCAGACACGGCAATTGCCGTCCGGCCGGTATCCGGGTTGCGGCGTGTAGCACAGATGCGGCAGCTCGATGCCGAGCCGGCCCGCGGCGCGAAAGATCGTCTCGCCGTCGCGGATGTCGATCTCGCGATCGTCGATGGTGAACGTCTTGGCCGTAGGCGCGCCGCCCTTGCCGGCGACCTTATCGGCCGGGGCGGTATGCGCCACTGCGGGCTTGCCCTCGCCATAGTCGGCACCGCCGGCAACGCCTTTCTTGTCGTGGCCGTAGCCGACTGGTTTCTGTTCCTTGCGATCGTTCATGGCGCGGACCTTTGGATCACCAATGCCCCAGCGGCTTCTTCAGTTCGTCCGGGAAGTATTTTAGCACACACAAAAGCGGATTGGGCGCCGCCTGGCCGAGCCCGCAGATCGAGGCGTCCCGCATCAGCGCCGATAGTTCGTCGAGTAGGGCGGGGTCCCACGGCCCTTTGGCCATCAGTTGCGCCGCCTTTTCGGTGCCGACCCGGCACGGCGTGCACTGGCCGCAACTTTCATCCTCAAAGAATCTGATGAGATTCAGCGCCACGGCCTTCATATCGTCCTTGTCGGACAAGATCACAACCGCGTGGGAGCCGACGAAGCAGCCGTATTTTTCAAGCGTGCCGAAGTCGAGCGGGATATCGGCCATGGCTGCCGGTAGGATCCCGCCCGAGGCGCCGCCTGGCAGATAGCCCTTGAAGACATGGCCGTCGGCCATACCGCCGCAAAACTCCTCGATCAGCTCGCGCGCGGTGACGCCGGCGGGAGCGAGTTTCACGCCCGGGTTCTTGACCCGGCCGGAAACCGAAAAGCTGCGGAAACCCTTGCGCTCGTGGCGACCTTGCGACGTGAACCAAGTGACGCCCTTTTCGACAATGTCGCGCACCCAGAACAGGGTCTCGACATTCTGTTCGAGCGTCGGGCGGCCGAACAGGCCGACCTGTGCGACATAAGGCGGACGATGGCGAGGCAAGCCGCGCTTGCCCTCGATCGATTCGATCATCGCCGATTCTTCGCCGCAGATGTAAGCGCCGGCGCCGCGGCGCATATGAATCTTGGTATGTTTGGAAAGCCCTGCCTCCTCGACCTTGGCGATTTCTTGCTCAAGCAACAGGATCACTTCGGGGTATTCGTCGCGGACATAGATGTAGGTTTCCGGCGCCTCGACCACCCAGGCCGCGATCAGCATGCCTTCGATGAAGCGGTGCGGATCGCGTTCGAGATAGTAGCGATCCTTAAACGTGCCGGGCTCGCCTTCGTCGCAGTTGACAGCGAACAGGCGCGGCGCCGGCTCGGCGCGCACCAGCGACCATTTTCGTCCCGTGGGGAAACCCGCGCCGCCGAGACCGCGCAAACCGGAATCGCCGACGATCTTGATAAGCTCGTCGCGCGTCCGCTTGCCGCCAAGGCAAGCCGTGAGCAGCTCATAGCCGCCGCTCTTCACATAGGCGTCAAAACCGGTTGGAGTCGGATAGCACTCAGCATGGGCGGGCTTGGCGGCGGCCTCCGCAACCTTGGCCGCATCCGCATGCATCACTTGAACATGACCGACGGCGCAAACCGGCGCGCGATCGCAGGCGCCCATGCACGGCGCACGCACGACGCGCACGTCAGGGCCGAGCTTCGCCGTGAGGTCGGCAAGGAGGCGTTCGGCGCCAAGGAGCGCACAAGACAGCGAATCGCAGACCCGGACCGTCACCACGGGCGGCGGCGTCTCACCCTCCTTCACCACGTCGAAATGTGCGTAGAAGGTCGCGACCTCGTAAACCTCGGTCAAGGCGAGCTTCATCTCTTGCGCCAGCGCCGCGAGATGGGCGGCGGAGAGATGCCCGTAATGATCCTGGATCAGGTGCAGATGCTCGATAAGCAAGTCGCGACGGCGCGACCGGTCGATCAATAAATCCCGCACTTCCGCCAGCGCCTGGGGGTCGACCTGACGGCCTTTGGGCGTACGTAGCGGCCGGCGGCGGCCAGTTTGGCCGCTGTCCGAACCGGTCCGGGGCGGCAATGTTGTCGGCGGCGGCGTGATCAACGTCATCGTTTTCTTTCTAGGACGCCGAAGGCTCGATTGGAACAGCAGTCCATGCCTCAGCGGGTCACCGAATTTCGACTTGGCCGCGACACTTGGCCTCAGGTCGCGCTGCTTTATGCCCACCTTTTTAGTGCCTTCGCGGCAAAGGTCGTTGGTTACGATCAACACATTGATAAATAGTGATTTTTATCGGCCCCGCAAAGGCTCAAGAGCATAACTTTCTTCGTCTGGCCGCCGCCACAGCACCGGCTTAGCGGGCTCTTTCGGTCTTTGGACCGGCACAGGCTCGCTCGGCTTACCCACCCAAACGATGGTCGAACTTGCTATTCGCCTCCCGCTATAGGAGATTTTTGGGAATTCGCCGTTGCGCCGAATCTGGATGACGCACGGGGCGAGGCCGCCAGCCAAACGCAAAAACAGGCTGCGGACTAATGGGGAAACCAAGGAGGACAACGCGATGAGTTTTCTCGATCGCAGCCACTCGATCGCCGAACCCGGCTTCAGCCGGTGGATGGTGCCGCCTGCGGCGCTGTGCATCCATCTGTGCATCGGCCAAGCTTACGCCTTCAGCGTGTTCAATCTGCCGATGACCAAGCTTATCGGCATCACCAAATCGGCGCCGGACGACTGGAAGCTGACCGAACTCGGTTGGATTTTCTCGATCGCCATTTTTGTCCTCGGTGTAGCGGCGGCGACGGGTGGCCGCTGGGTCGAGGAAGGCGGACCGCGCAAGGCCATGTTCTTTGCCGGTCTGTCCTGGGCCGTCGGTTTCTTCGTTTCCGCTGTCGGCGTCTATGCGCATAATCTTTGGATCGTCTATCTGGGCTACGGCGTGTTCGGCGGCCTGGGGCTCGGCATCGGCTACATCTCGCCGGTATCGACCCTGATCAAATGGTTTCCCGACCGGCCCGGCATGGCGACCGGATTGGCCATCATGGGTTTCGGCGGTGGCGCATTTATCGCTTCACCGCTCTCAGTCTGGCTCATGGCCAAATTCTCGACGCCCACCCATATCGGCGTGGCCGAGGCATTTATCGGTCTCGGTATCATCTACCTGATCTTCATGTGGGTCGGCGCGGCGATCGTCCGCATTCCGGCGCCGGGCTGGAAGCCGGCGGGCTATACGGCTCCGGTGATGGAACAGAAATTGATCACCAGGGCCGACGTCTACGTCTACGACGCGATCAAGACGCCGCAGTTCTGGCTGATCTGGTGGGTACTCTGCCTCAATGTGACCGCCGGCATCGGCGTGCTCGGGCAGGCTTCCGCCATGAGCCAAGAGATGTTCCCCGGCAAAGTGACGGCGCTCGCCGCGGCGGGCTTTGTCGGACTGCTGAGCCTGTTCAACATGCTCGGCCGTTTCTTCTGGGCGTCGACCTCCGACTATATCGGCCGTAAGAACACCTACTTCGTCTTCATGGTGCTTGGCTTCATCTTGTATTGCACCGTGCCCTATACCGGCTCGATCGGAAGCATCGCAGGGTTCGTGATCTGCTTCCTGGTCATCATCTCGATGTACGGCGGCGGCTTCGCCACCGTGCCGGCCTATCTGAAGGACATGTTCGGCACACGCTATGTCGGCGCCATTCATGGCTGGCTGATCACCGCATGGTCGGCGGCCGGCGTGTTCGGTCCGGTGCTGGTGAACTATATCCGCCAATATCAGATCGATCACGGCGTGCCGAAGGCGGATGCCTACAACGTCACCATGTACATCATGGCTGGGCTGTTGGTCATCGGCTTCCTCTGCAATCTGATGGTGAAGGCCGTGCATGCGCGCTTCCACATGAAGCCGGATCACGAGGCGATCAGGGCGCAAATGCAAGTCGACGTGGCCGGCGAGCCGGCTGGAGCCTAAGGAGAGAATCATGGCCACGGAAAATCACAACGGCACCACGGCGCTGCATCTTTTCCTTGCCTGGGGTTGGGTTGGAATCCCATTGGCGTGGGGCGTTTGGGAAACGGTCCTGAACGCGATGAAGCTGTTCCAGTAAGGAC
>JBARER010000334.1:0-5923 GCA_049796395.1 Xanthobacteraceae bacterium | reverse complement strand
GCGCGCAACAAACCGGCGAAGGCGAGGTCAGCATGGTCTTGTTGCTGAAGAACGGCAGCGAGGTCGAAGTGAAGCTGCCGGGACGCTTCAAGGTGTCGCCGCAGATCGCCGGCGCAATCAAGGCCGTCACCGGCGTGGTCACGGTCGAGGCGCTGTAAAAGCCGGTTGCCGCTCGTCCCCGCGAAGGCGGGGACCCAGGCTCGCGTGGCTGGATTCCCGCTTTCGCGGGAATGGGCGGATCACGAGGACTTTGCAATTCACGCCGCCACTCCCCATCTGGCGCGAGACGCGGTAAAGACCTGGGATGCGGTCATGAGCCGCCTCTCGGTTTCCCAAAACCTGGAAAGTTTGCCGAGCAGGCATGGCCCCCCTTCTGCAGCTGAGAAACATTGCGCTGACTTTTGGCGGCACGCCGCTGCTCACCGCGGCCGAGCTTTCGGTTTCGGCCGGCGAACGCGTGGGTCTGGTCGGCCGCAACGGTTCGGGCAAATCGACACTGTTGAAAATCGCGGCGGGAGAAATCGAACCGGACCGCGGCTCGGTGTTCGTGCAGCCGGGGGCGCTGGTGCGCTACCTGCCGCAGGAGCCGGATTTCTCCGGCTTCGCGTCGACGCTCGCTTACGTCGAGGCTGGACTGCGCCCAGACGACGACCGCCATGCCGCCCGCGTCATGATCGAGCAACTCGGGCTTGCCGGCGATGAGGACCCCGCCGAACTCTCCGGCGGCGAGGCCCGCCGCGCCTCGCTGGCGCGTGTTCTGGCGCCAAATCCGGACATCCTGCTGCTCGACGAGCCGACCAATCATCTCGACCTCACCGCGATCGAATGGCTGGAAGCCGAACTCGACAGCCGGCGGACCGCGCTGGTGATCATCAGTCATGATCGGAGGTTTTTGTCGACGCTGTCGCGCAGCACGGTCTGGCTCGACCGCGGCCTGACGCGGCGGTTGGATCGCGGTTTTTCGCATTTCGAGGAATGGCGCGATACGGTCCTTGAGGAGGAAGAGCGCGAGCAGCATAAACTCGACCGAAAGATCGTCGCCGAAGAGCACTGGCTGCGCTATGGCGTCACCGGCCGGCGCAAGCGCAATATGCGCCGCGTCGGCCTGTTGCGGGAGCTGCGGCAGGAGCGCCGCGCCTATCGCGGCGTCATCGGCGATGCATCGATCGTCGCCGGGTCGGCGCCGCCGTCCGGCGCTTTGGTCATCGAGGCCAAAGGGCTCGGCAAGTCCTACGGCGAGCGCCCGATCGTGCGCGATTTCTCCATCCGCGTGGCGCGCGGCGACCGCATCGGCATCGTCGGGCCGAACGGCAGCGGCAAGACCACATTGATCAATCTGTTGACCGGCGCGTTGTCGCCGGACGCAGGCTCGGTGCGGCTCGGCTCAACATTGGCGCTCGCCACCCTCGATCAACATCGCGACAGCCTCGATGCCGCCGTCACGGCGGTCGATGCCTTGACCGGCGGCGGCGGCGATACGGTGATGGTCAACGGCCATGCCAAGCATGTCGTCAGCTATCTGAAGGATTTTCTGTTCACCAGCGAGCAGGCGCGCACGCCGCTCGGCAAATTATCGGGCGGCGAGCGCGGCCGGCTCATGCTGGCGCGGGTTCTCGCCAAGCCGTCGAACCTGTTAGTCCTCGACGAGCCGACCAACGATCTCGACATGGAAACCTTGGACGTGCTCGAGGACATGCTCGCCGATTATGCGGGCACGGTTCTCCTCATCAGCCATGACCGCGATTTTCTCGACCGCCTGGTGACCGGCGTGATCGTTCCGGAGGGTGACGGCGCTTGGATCGACTATGCCGGCGGCTACAGCGATATGCTGGCGCAGCGCGGCGTCGATCTCGCTCGCGCCAGCCGCAAAACCGAACCTAAAGGAGCACCGCCGACGCCCGGCCGTGAAACGGCGAAGGCGGCAGCGGCGGCGCCGCCGAAAAGGCGCCTGCTATTCAAAGAAAAACACGCGCTCGAGACGCTGCCCAAAACCATCGCCAAGCTGCAAAAGCAAATGAACGTGCTGCAAGCAAAGCTCGGCGATCCCGATTTCTATGCGCGCGACCGCGCCGGATTCGAGCAAGCGACCGCCACTCTCGGCGATCTTCAACGCAAAGTCGCAGCGGCGGAAGACGAGTGGCTGCAACTTGAAATTCTGCGCGAGGACCTTGCCCGGGCGGGCAATTCCGCATGAGCGCCGCCAGATGGCGCATCCCGGCAATGACGTTTTGCATTTGAGCGCGTCGCGCGATAGAGAACGGCCGCCGACCTTCAACCATAACAACCTTCAACCGCAGAATGGCAACGCCGAACGATGCTTCGGATCGAGAATCTCGTCTTTGACGCCTGGGGCCGCCGCTTTTTCGACGCGGCGAGCGTGGCGATTCCGTCCGGCACCAAGGTCGGCCTGGTCGGCCGCAACGGGGTGGGCAAATCGACGCTGTTCAAGCTCATTGTCGGCGAACTGGTGCCGCTGAGCGGCGATATCGTGCTGCCGAAAGCGGCCCGCATCGGCTCAGTCGACCAGGAACATCCGGCGACGCCGATCTCTCTCCTCGACACCGTGCTGGCGGCCGACACCCGGCGCGAGGCGCTGACGGCTGCGCTCGAGGTTGCTGCGCCGGAAGAGCTTGCCGAGATTTATGCGCATCTCAACACCATTGACGCCGATCGCGCGCCGGCCCGCGCGGCCGAAATCCTCAACGGCCTGGGTTTTGGCACTGCCGATCTGCAGCGGCCGATGGCGGAGTTTTCCGGCGGTTGGCGCATGCGGGTGGCGCTCGCGGCGGCGCTGTTCGCCGAGCCCGATCTGTTGCTGCTCGACGAGCCGACCAACTATCTCGACCTCGAAGGCGCGCTTTGGCTGGAAGCGCGGCTGAAGAAATATCCGAACACGGCGCTGATCGTCAGCCACGACCGCGAGCTCCTGAACAACTCGGTCGACGCGATCTTGCACCTGAGCGCCGGCAAGCTCGAACTCTACAGCGGCGGCTACAACCAGTTCGAGACGCGGCGCGCGGAAAACAGCCGACTGCAAGCCGCGACCCGGTCCAAGCAGGAGGCCGAGCGTGCGCACCTGCAGAAATTCATCGATCGTTTCCGAGCCACGGCGAGCAAGGCGACGCAGGCGCAGTCGCGCATCAAGCGCCTCGCCAAGCTCGAGCCGATCGCCGAGGTGGTCGAGGAACGTGTCGCGCCGTTCACGCTGCCGTCACCGGCCCGGCCGCTGGCGCCGCCACTGATCGCGCTCGAGAGCGCTTCGGTCGGCTATGACGGCACGCCGATCCTGCGCAACCTCAATCTGCGGCTCGACGTCGACGACCGCATCGGGCTTCTTGGCGTCAACGGCGCCGGCAAATCGACCTTCGCCAAGATGGTGGCAGGGGCGCTGCCGCTCCTGTCGGGCCAGATGAAGCGCGAGCAGCGCATCCGCGTCGGCTGGTTTCATCAGCACCAGATCGAGGCGCTCGATCCCGCCGACACGCCGCTCGATATTTTGCGGCGCGAGCGGCCCGATGACAGCGAATCGTCGCGCCGGTCCCGGCTGGCGCAGTTCGGCTTGTCCTTCGACAAGCAGGAGACCACCGTCGCCAACCTGTCCGGTGGCGAGCGCGCAAGGCTTCTCCTCAATCTCGTCGCCATGGCCGCGCCGCACCTGTTGATCCTCGACGAACCGACCAATCATCTCGATATCGACAGCCGTCGCGCGCTGCTCGACGCGCTCAACGACTACGAGGGCGCGGTCATCCTCATCACCCACGACCGCTCGCTGATCGAACTGGTTGCCGACCGGCTGTGGCTGACCGCCGACGGCCGGATCAAGCCGTTCGGCGGCGATATGGACGACTACGCGCGCTTCGTTCTGGAGCGGGCGAGGCCCGGCGTTGCCCCGGCGCAGGGCGAGTCCGGTGACGCCGGCGCAGCGGCCGGTGCGCTGCCCACCTTCGATGCCGCGGCCGCCGCCCGGCTCGAGGCCAAAAAGGCCAAGCAGAAACGCCGGCGGCGGGGCCTTTAGAAGGCCGGGTCAGGTTCAAGTTGCATCGGTAGGGTCTATCCCTATATAAGGCGCCAACTTCACACGCGGATCTTGGCCTTAAACAGCCGTCCGGTGTTCGGCCAAACGGGGTTTCCCAAAAGGGACTCTCCCCAAAAGGCCGGACTCAGCGGTCCGCGGCGGATCAACCGGAGAATGACTATGTCGCTGCCCGACTACAGCATGCGTCAGCTTTTGGAAGCTGGCGTTCATTTCGGCCATCAATCCCATCGTTGGAACCCGAAGATGTCCGAGTACATCTTCGGCACCCGCAACAACATCCACATCATCGACCTGACGCAATCGGTGCCGATGCTGCATCGCGCCTTGCAGGCGGTCAGCGATACCGTGGCCCAAGGCGGCCGTATCCTGTTCGTCGGCACCAAGCGCCAGGCGCAGGACGGCATCGCCGAGGCCGCCAAGCGGTCGGCGCAATATTTCGTCAATTCGCGCTGGCTCGGCGGCACGCTGACGAACTGGAAGACGGTGTCCAACTCGATCAAGCGGCTGCGCGCGCTGGAAGAGATGCTCTCGTCGAATGAGGGCCAGGGCTATACCAAAAAAGAACGGCTGACGTTGCAACGCGAGCGCGACAAGCTCGACCGTTCGCTGGGCGGCATCAAGGATATGGGCGGTCTTCCCGACCTCATCTTTGTGATCGACACCAACAAGGAAGACATCGCGATCAAGGAAGCGCGCCGGCTGAACATTCCGGTCGCGGCCGTGGTCGATACCAATTGCGATCCGGACGGCATCACTTACGTCGTGCCCGGCAATGACGACGCCAGCCGCGCGATCACGCTCTACTGCGATCTGATCGCCAAGGCCGCCATCGACGGCATTTCGCGGGCGCAAGGCTCCCACGGCATCGATGTCGGCGCCCAGGCCGAGCCGGTGGTTGCCGAGGACATGCCGGCCGAGACCAGCAAGCTTGGCTTTGAGCCGCTGTCGGGCCCGCGCGGCGTTGCCGACGATCTCAAGAAGTTGCCGGCCGTATCGCCGGCGATCGAGAAGCAGCTCAACGACCTCGGCATTTTCCACTTTCAGCAGATTGCCGATCTGTCGCCCACAGCCTCGCATAATGTCGGCGAGGAGGTCGGCTTGCCCGGCCGTGTCGAGAGTTGGGTCGCCAAGGCGAAAGAGCTTACCGCCGAGGAAGTTTAGCCGCCCGCCCGCGCCGTCACTGCGCGGAGCCAAGCAACGACAAGTAATCCGGGCGGCCGCATGAGAGGTTTCTCCATCGCCGCGCTGTGAGCGCCATGCGACTACGAACAAGGACACGTCCATGAACACCCCGATCAGCGCATCCATGGTCAAGGAGCTCCGCGAGCAGACCGGAGCCGGCATGATGGATTGCAAAGCAGCCCTTGCCGAATCCGACGGCAATCTCGACGCGGCGGTCGATTGGCTGCGCAAGAAAGGCCTGTCCAAAGCGGCGAAGAAGGCGGGACGGGTCGCGGCCGAAGGTCTGGTCGGCATCGCCGTATCTCCGACCAAGGGAATTCTGGTCGAAGTCAATTCCGAGACCGACTTCGTTGCCCGCAACGATCTGTTCCAGGGTCTCGTCAAGATGATCGCCAATGCCGCGCTCAGCGCCGGTTCGGACGTCGACAAAATTCTAGCGGCTCGTGCCGGCAGTATCAGCATTGCCGAGGCGATCGCCGACACTATCGCCAAGGTCGGCGAGAACATGACCTTGCGTCGCGCCGCCGAGCTTTCGGTCGGCAAAGGCGTCATCGCCAGCTATGTGCACAGCTCGGTGAGCGACGGGCTTGGCCGTATCGGCGTGATCGTAGCGCTGGAGTCGGCCGGCGATGCGGACGAGCTCAAAGCGTTCGGCCGGCTGGTGGCAATGCACGTGGCGTCGGCCAATCCGCAGGCGATCGAGCC
>JBARER010000333.1:0-2408 GCA_049796395.1 Xanthobacteraceae bacterium | reverse complement strand
GCGCGGGCGCGCGCGGCAATGCCGCCCGGCGCGGGCGCCGGCGGCTCGGTGGGCGCGATGCTGCGCTTCAACGGGTCAGCCACGATGCCGCGGCTCGGTGATTCTCATGCGGCAAAGATGGCACTTGGAAGCGGCTTTTACGAGGCTGTGCGCTCATCCTCCCCCGTGCAAATGGGGGAGGGGGACCATCCGAAGCGCGCAGCGCGAGGATGGTGGAAGGGGCGTGGGCCGTGACGATCTTTCTGCAGCGTAAGCGAAGCGGTGAGTCAGACGCCCCCTCCACCGCGCAAGGGCGCGGTCCCCCTCCCCCGCTGCCGCGGGGGCGGATAACGTCCGCCGTCACTTCATATACTTATCCACCACCGTCTTGGCCGCGAGGCGGTCGTGCTTGAGGAAGGCGGCAAATTCGCCGGTCGAGTTGCCGACCGGCTCGAGATAGTTCTGCTTGGCGAAATCGAGGAACTTCTGGCCGTGAAAGATCGCGGCCAGTTCGTCATGCAGGCGCGCGACGATCGGCGCCGGCGTGCCGGTGGGCACCACCACGCCCCAGAAGATCGGGCCGCCGGGGAAACCGTCGAGGCCGGTTTCCTTGAACGTCGGCACGTTGGGCAATTCGGACGAACGCTGCGAGGCGTTGAGCGCCAGGATTTTGATCTTTCCGGCCTTGAGCTGGCTCACCATGTTGCCGACACCGATCTTGGTGAGGTCAATGGTGTTCTCCAACAGCGCATTGCTGATCTCGCTGCCGCCCTTGTAGGGAATGGCGACGAAGCTGGTGTGCCAGAATTCGCCGAGCCACTGGCGGAAGGCGTCGGTGGTGGTCTTTTCGCCGAGCGTGCCGTAATTGAGCTTGCCGGGCGCCGCCGCGGCCTTGGCGCGCAGCGCATCGAGCGTGCCGGCGCTCGAGGACTCCGGCACCATGATGCCTTCCATGACGTGATACATGTCGATCACCGGGACGAAGTCCTTGACCGGATCGTAGGGCAGGTTCGGCACGGTGAGCGGGTTGAACGACATGGTGTCGGGCGAGACGACACACAGCGTATAGCCGTCCGGCGGCGACTTGGCGCATTCGGCTCCGCCGAGCACCATGGCGGCGCCCGGCTTGTCGACGACGACGACCGGCTGGCCGAGCCGCTGCTGCAATTCGGCCGCGGTAAGCCGCGCCGCGACGTCGGTGACCGAGCCGGCCGAGATCGGCACGATCATCCTGATCGGATGGCTGGGATAGGTTTGCGCGTGGGCGGGCGCGGTGAGCGCGGCACAAGCGATCAAAGCAAGCAGGTATCTCTTCACGGCGTTTCTTCCCCTCTTTTTCCGCTCATTCCCGCGAATGCGGGAATCCAGATGTTTCTATTTGTTGGTCGTGACGACCCGCTGGGTCCCCCCTTGCGCGGGACGCGCGGAATAACGATCTCACCCTACAACAACTTCCCCAATCGCCCCCGCATCGTATTGCGTGAAAAACAGCCGGCCGTCGGCCAGCGCTGTGATGCAGCGCGCGCCGCTGTTTCGCGTCGGGATATCGTATTCGCCGATCACCGTGCCGTCCGGCGCCATGCGGCCGATCTTGTTGGCGAAGTTGGCGGTGTACCAGAGCTCGCCGTTCGCGCCGACGGTGACGCCGCGCAGCGAGGCGTTCGGCGTCGGCACCGGGTGCTCGGTGATGCGGCCTGAGCGGTCGATGCGGCCGAGCGCATTGGTCGAGGTCTCGACGAACCAGATGCTGCCGTCCGGGTGGCTGACCATGGCGCGCGGCTGGCTGTCGTGGGAGGGAATCGGAAACTCAGTGACTTGACCGTCCATGGTGATGCAGCCGACGCGGTTGCCGGCGGCTTCGGAAAACCACAGCGCGCCGTCGCGCACCACGAGCGACAGCGGCCTCGCACCCGGCGTGATGCCGTCGGAATATTCGGTGACGGAACCGTCCGCCGCGATCCGGCCGATGCGGCTGACTTCGGTCTCCGAGAACCAGATGGCGCCGTCGGGCCCCAGCATGATGCCGTCGGGACTGGCGTCCGGTGTCGGCAGTGCGAACTCAGTGATGTCGCCCTGCAAGGTGATGCGGCCGATCTGGTTGGCGGCTTTTTCGGCAAACCACAGCGCCCCGTCGGCACCGGCAATGATGCCGATCGGCGTGGCGTTTTTGGTCGGCAAAGCAAATTCGGTAAAGCTGCTGCGATCCGGATCGAAGCGGCCGATTTTGGCGGCGCCGCTCTCGCAGAACCACAGCGCGCCGTCCGGTCCTTCGGCAGCGATGTAAGGCTTTGCGTCCGGCGTCGGGATTTTATGCTCGCGGATGGAGACGCGCGTTGTCATGACGTTCTACAATCCTGGGGCTGACAATCAGGCCGCTTTGATATCGGTTTGCGAAAAATCGCCGCCCTTGAAGAGGAGCGGCGCGTCGA
>JBARER010000332.1:0-27295 GCA_049796395.1 Xanthobacteraceae bacterium | reverse complement strand
ACGCCGGCGCGGCGGTGGCCGGCGGCGACGCGCTGTTGTTCCTGCACGCCGACACCGCGCTGCCGGATGATGCCGAGCGGCTGATCGCCGCCGCATTGACAGTCCGCCCGTGGGGCCGGTTCGATCTGCGCATCGCCGGGGCTCATCCTTTCCTCGCCGTGGTGGCGCGCATGATCAATTGGCGCTCGCGGCTGACCGGGATAGCCACCGGCGATCAAGCCATCTTCGTGCGGCGCGAGGCGTTCCTGTCGGTCGGCGGCTATCCCGACCTGCCGCTGATGGAAGACATCGCCCTATCGCGGCGGCTCAAGCGCCTGTGCCGGCCCTATTGCATCGGCACGCCGGTCGTCACCTCCGGCCGCCGCTGGGAGCATCACGGTGTGCTGCGCACGGTTGTCTTGATGTGGCGGCTGCGCCTTGCCTATTACTTCGGCGCCGAGCCCGCGGGTCTGGCGCTGCGCTACCCGCCGGTACCGCCGTCAGCCGCGCAAGGCCGTGCCGGGCCATAGTTTTGGGGCGGTGCGGGCATATTGCGGCGGCCGCGCCACCTCCGCACCGAGCTCTTGCGCGGCATGCCAGGCCCAATGCGGATCATCGAGGAAAGCGCGCGCCATCGCGATCATGTCGGCTTTGCCGCTGGCGACGATCTCTTCGGCCTGCTTGGCGCCCGCGATCATGCCGACGGCGCGCACTGCGATGCCGCATTCGTGGCGCACCCGCTCGGTGATCGGTACATTGAATCCGGGATCGCTCGGCCAGCGGCTGTCCGGCGTGATATTGGCCGACGAAACATCGATATAATCGAGCCCAGCCGCCTTGAGCGCTTTGCCGGTGGCCACCGCATCGTCGGCTGTGAGACCGCCCTCAAGCCAATCGGTCCCGGTAATGCGCGCGCCGAGCGGAACGCCGCGCGGCACCGCCGCGCGCACCGAACGCACCACTTCGAGCGGAAACTTCATGCGCCCCTCGAACGAGCCGCCGTAAGCGTCATTGCGCTTGTTCGCCAGCGGCGAAACAAAGCTGTGCAGCAGATAGCCGTGGGCAAAATGCAATTCGACGGCATCAAAGCCGACCCGCAGCGCGCGCTTGGCGGCATCAGTGAAGGACGCGGTAACATGCGCCATGTCGTCTTCGGTCATGGCGCGCGGCGTGTGCCAGCCGGGTCCGAACGGCACCGCCGAAGGCCCGATCGTCGGCCAAGCGTCTTCGGCATCGCTGAGCGCCTTGGCGCCTTCCCAGGGCCGCTGCGACGAAGCCTTGCGGCCGGCATGGGCAAGCTGAATGGCGAGCTTGGCGTGACCGATATGCTTGCAGTGATAGACGATGCGCTCGAGCGCTGCTTCGCAGGCATCGGAATAAAGTCCCAGACAGCCATGGGTAATGCGGCCCCGCCGCTCGACGTGCGTGGCTTCGATCACCAGCATGCCGGCACCGGAATTGGACAGCATGCCGAGATGGGTCATGTGCCAGTCGTTGCCGACGCCGTCGTCGGCGCTGTACTGGCACATCGGCGATACGACGATGCGGTTCGCCAGGGTCAGATCGGCAAGTTTTATTGCTGAGAACAAAGCGCTCGACATTGATGCTCGCAAATTCTGGAGGTTCGGAAGGGGTTGCAAGGACGGCGCACCGGGGCCGGCGCGCCTTTGCTGCTCGCAGTTTCGCGGAGTGGATAACGCGTCTTGCCGCCGGAATCCAGGGCATGTCCGGCAAAATGCCTGCCTAGGCCGCCATGCCGGCCCAGGGCGGCCGAGGCACCAAATCAGCCCCTGGCATCAGATCCTCGTCGGACGCCAGTTCGCCGTCCCCCAGCGACACCCCGGCCAGTGCCGCCCATTGCTCGCGCAGGTGCAGCAATTTCCGCATTTCATCGAGAAAACCGGCCTCGGTGTAGTAGTGTCGCCAGCGTCCGGTGTCGGAGAGGTCAAGAAAATTTTCCTGCCGGCGCTCGATCAGCGCGAGCCATCGCCGAGCGACGCTGTCGTACCGTCCGTATTGCGGCTCCGACATGAAAAGAGCAACCAGAAGAGCGAGGTGAAAAACGCGTTTGAAATCGGCACTTCCAAATAAACAGCGTGTATTGATTGATTCGGCAACAAAAATGAATGTGGCGGCATGCGGACTTTTTGTTGACTTTCAGCTCGCAAATAACAGATAAAATTGATTCGTCCGGGCGACGTTTTCGTGCGTGCGCTCGCTTCAAATGGAAGCGATTGGCACTCCAGCCATGATCCGATCATGGTTGAATCGAATCATGGCCTGGAATTATTCGATGGAGCATAGTCTTTTCAGAAAATCGGTATCCACCCTCGGATCAAGGCCAATGGCAGGCATTTTCCGGATCATGCTTCAAAGCCGCACACGCAGCCAATGGGCCAATTCGCCGACAATGCCGCGGCGAAACAGCAGCACGCAAGCGACAAAAATGACGCCTTGGATTACCAGCACCCATTGGCCGAGCGGCGCCAGATAATTCTCCATCGCCACGATGAAAAAGGCGCCGACCACCGGGCCGAATATGGTGCCGAGCCCGCCGACCAGCGTCATCAGCACCACCTCGCCGGACATCGTCCAATGCACGTCGGTCAGCGAGGCGAGCTGAAATACGATCGCCTTCAGCGAGCCAGCCACCCCCGCGAGCGTTGCTGACAGCACGAAGGCGACGAGCTTGTAGCGGTCGGTGCGATAGCCCAGCGAAATGGCACGCTGCTCGTTCTCGCGGATTGCCTTGAGCACTTCGCCGAACGGCGAATTGATGATTCGATAGATCAAGAACAGCGCCGCCAGCACGATGACGAGCACGAAGGCGTACATCGTCATCTCGTTATTGAGGTCGAACGCGCCGAACAGGCGCCCGCGCGGCACGTCCTGAATGCCGTCCTCGCCACCGGTCAGCTTCACGCGCAACGAAACGAGGTACATCATCTGCGCCAGAGCGAGCGTGATCATCGCGAAATAGATGCCCTGGCGGCGGATGGCGAGCGCGCCGGCGATTAAGCCCAGCACGGCTGCCGTGGCCGCGCCGATGAGGACCGCGACTTCGGGCGGCAACCCCCAATTCTTGGCCGCATAGGCACACAGATAACCGGCCCAGCCGAAATACAGCGCATGACCGAACGACAACAGTCCGACATAGCCGACCAGAAGATTGAAGGCGCAGGCAAACAGCGCAAAGCACAACGCCTTCATCAGGAAAACCGGATAGAGCAGAAACGGCGCGGCGGCGAGAGCCGCGACCATCACCACGGCGGCCACGCCGAGCCCCGAATTCGCGCGGCGGCGAAATCCGACCGCCGCATCGACCCTGCTTGCCATCAAGTACCCCGCCCGAACAAACCCGACGGCCGGACCAACAGCACGATCACCATGATCACGAAGATCACCGTGCCGGAGCCTTCCGGGAAGAATACCTTGGTGAAGCCCTCGACGATGCCGAGCGCGAAGCCGGTGAGAATCGCTCCCATGATCGAGCCCATGCCGCCGATCACCACGACCGCGAACACCACGATGATGATGTCGGAGCCCATTTGCGGCGACACGTTGTAGATCGGCGCCGCCATCACGCCGGCCAGACCGGCGAGACCGACGCCGAAGCCATAGGTGAGCGTCACCATCCGCGGCACATTGATGCCGAAGGCCCGCACCAGCGTCGGATTTTCCGTCGCCGCGCGCAGATAGGAGCCGAGCCGCGTCTGCTCGATGGCGAACCAGGTGCCGAAGCAGACGATCAGCGAGAACGCGATGACCCAGGCGCGATAGTTCGGCAGGAACATGAAGCCGAGATTGTGGCCGCCCGAAAGCGCGTCGGGTATGTCATAGGGCTTGCCGGACGAGCCATAATAATTGCGGAACACCCCTTCGATGATCAGCGCCAGTCCGAACGTCAGCAACAGACCGTAAAGGTGATCGAGATTCTGCAGGCGCCGCAGAAACAACCGCTCGATGACGATGCCGGTCGCCCCGACCAGGATCGGCACGATGACCAGCGCAGCCCAGTAGTTGATGCCGAGATAGTGCAGCAGCATATAGGCGGCGAACGCGCCCATCATGTACTGCGCACCGTGGGTGAAATTGATGATATTGAGCATGCCGAAGATGACGGCGAGGCCCAGACTCAACAGCGCATAGAACGAGCCATTGATCAGGCCGAGCAGCAATTGTCCGAACAGCGCGTAGGATGGAACGCCGAAAATCTCGAACATGCCGCCGCTCGCTCTGTCCTCTTCGCAAGCCTTTGCCCCTCCCTTTTAGCGGGAGGGGTTAGCGCAGTGGGTGGAGCGGTTCCGCGCCCACCCCCTTCATGGCAGGGATGTGAAGCCCGTCAGTTCGTCACCAGCGGACAATTGTCATCCTTCATCGGCCGGAACGCCTGGTCGGCGGGAATAGTGGCTTTGAGGATGTAATCGTCGCCCGGATACTTGGATTCGGCCGGCGACTTCACCTGGAACAGATAGGCCGGATGTATCTTGCGGCCGTCGGCGCGGATAAGGCCCTTGCCGAACAGCGGATCGTCCGTCGGCATTTTCTTCATCTCGTCGACTACCGCTTTGCCGTCGGCCGCGCTTTTGAGCGCGGCGACCGCTTTGAGGTAATGCAAGGTCGCCGAATAGACGCCGGCCTGGTTCATGGTCGGGAATTTTCCCGGCCGGTCGACCTGCCAGCGCTTGGTCCAGGCGCGCGTGCCGTCGTTCATGTCCCAATAGAACGTTTCTGTCAGAACAAGACCCTGAGCGACTTTCAGACCCATCGCTTCGACGTCGCCGATGAAGACGAGCAATCCGGCGAAGTGCTGACCGCCGGCGGTAATGCCGAATTCGGCGCCCTGCTTGATCGCGTTGATGGTGTCGCCACCGGCATTGGCCAGCCCGATGATTTTCGCCTTCGATTGCTGCGCCTGCAGTAGGAACGAGGAAAAGTCCTGGGTGTTCAGCGGATGGGAGACGCTGCCGAGCACTTTGCCGCCATTGGCGAGGATGACCGCGGTCGTGTCACGCTCGAGCGCGTGGCCGAAAGCGTAGTCCGACGTCAGGAAGAACCATGTGTCGCCGCCGGTTTTTACCACCGACTTGCCCGTCGAATTGGCGAGCATCCAGGTGTCGTAGGTCCAGTGGATGGTATTAGGCGAGCATTTCGGCCCGGTCAGATCGGAGATCGCCGCGCCGGAGACCAGGAAGACCTTGTTTTTTTCGCGCGTGGCGTCGCTCACCGCCAGAGCCACGGCGGAATTCGGCACGTCAACAATCATATCGACGCCGTCAGCGTCGAACCATTGCCGGGCAATGTTCGAGCCGACGTCGGGCTTGTTCTGGTGATCGGCAACGACGATGTCGACTTTCATGTTGTGAGCGGCCGGATTGAAATCGGCCACCGCCAATTTGGCCGCAGCCACCGAGCCGGGGCCGGTGTCGTCGGCATAGAGGCTCGACATGTCGGTGAGCACGCCGATCTTGACGTTGGTGGTTTGGCCTTGCGCGGCCGTCGTCATCAACGCGGCGGCAAATGCCAGACTTACTGCTAGCCTCATCGCTCCCTCCTCTTTTGGGCCGTTCCGGCCCTTCATATGCCTGCCAACTTATCAAACTCCGAGATAGTCGTGCAGCTTTTCCGCATTGGCCTTGAGTTGCGCCGTCGAGAATTCGTCGACAACACGGCCGTGTTCCATGATGTAGTGCCGGTCGGCGACCGCGGCCGCGAAGTGGAAGTTCTGCTCGACGAGCAGAACGGTGAAGCCTTGCGCCTTCAGCGAGGCGATGGTCTCGCGGATTTGCTGGATGATGACCGGCGCCAATCCCTCGGTCGGTTCGTCGAGCAGAAGCAATCTGGCACCGGTGCGCAGGATACGGCCGATCGCCAGCATCTGCTGCTCGCCGCCCGAAAGTTTCGTGCCTTGGCTGTTGAGCCGCTCACGCAAATTGGGAAACAGCGCGAAGATCCGCTCCAGATCGAGCCCGCCGGGCCGGACCTGCGGCGGCAGTAGCAGATTTTCGCGCACGTCGAGGCTGGCGAAGATGCCGCGTTCCTCGGGGCAGAAGGCGATGCCGGCACGCGCGATCGAGTCCGAGGTCGCGCCAATCAGTTCGCGGCCTTCGAACCGCACCGAGCCGCTCCTTTGCGCGACGATGCCCATGATCGACTTCAGCGTCGTGGTCTTGCCGACGCCATTGCGGCCGAGCAGCGTCACCACCTCGCCGGGTTGCACGTCGAAGCTCGTACCGTGAAGAATGTGGGACTCGCCGTACCACGCTTCGAGCCGCTGGACCGCCAGCAGGGCGCGTGTGGGTGGCGGGGCCTTCTCAAGCATGGCCGGTGCCCAAATACGCTTCGCGCACCGCCGGGTTCGCTGCGACAGTCTGGTAATCGCCCTCGGCGAGCACCTGTCCGCGGGTAAGCACCGTAATGCGGTCGCACAAGTCAGCGACCACGCTGAGATTGTGCTCGACCATCAGCACCGTGCGCTTCGCCGAAACCGCCTTGATCAGCGCACTGATCCGCTTGATGTCGTCGTGCCCCATGCCTGCAGTCGGTTCGTCGAGCAACAGCATCGGCGGGTCCAGCGCCAAGGTGGTGGCGATTTCGAGCGCCCGCTTGTGTCCGTAGGGCAACTCGACCGCGAGCGTATCGGCGTAAGCCGATAAGCCGACGTCGTCGATCAGCGAAAGTGCGCGTTCGTCGAGCGCACGCAGAACGCGTTTGCTGCGCCAGAAATCGAACGAGCCGCCGCGGCGGCGCTGCAATGCGATGCGAACGTTTTCGAGCACGGTGAGATGGGGGAACACCGCGGAGATCTGAAACGACCGCACCAGTCCAAGCCGCGCTACGTCTGCCGGCTTGAGCGCGGTGATGTCGCGGCCGTCGAATACGATGCGGCCGCGCGTCGGAGTCAGGAATTTACTGAGCAGATTGAAGCAGGTGGTCTTGCCGGCGCCGTTCGGGCCGATCATGGCGTGAATGCTGCCGCGCGCGACGCGAAGATTGACCGAACGCACCGCGACAAAGCCGGCGAAATCCTTGGTTAGGTCCTCCGTTTCGAGGACGCTATCGTCACCCACCGTCAATCCCCCACTGCGCCATTCTCCGCTATCCGCACCATGCGCGTAAAGAGGACAACGCGAGAACGATGCGAGATGAATGACGCGCCCCGCCGAGAAGCCGGGCTAATTTTCGCAGATCGGAAAAAAGACGACCCGCCCGGAGGGGACAGGGGCCGGGCGGGTCTTAATATCGGCGCTGGGGTCGGGGGGTCGGGGTGCGCCGATGGGGCTTTAAGAACGCTCCGAATATTGGTCGCCGCCAAACGCAAACGCGTTCAAAGAGAAAAAGCATCGGGCTTACAGCGGGATAGCCACAGCGCTGGCAACGGCCTGCCATTACTTGTCCGGTTGCGGCGGTGGGACGGGCTCGACGGCGGGCTCGGCCGACATCACAACACGGTCCTGCCGCATCCGGTCGATGATCTTGCCTAATTCTGCCTTGGCGAGCGAAGTCACCGCGATCCGCACGCGATAAAGCCCGCCCGGGGTGGGACCATCGACCAGCGCCGCTTGATAATTGTGCAAAAAGTTCGTGATCTCGCCTGCGCTCGCGGCTTGGGCGAAGCGCACCATCGCGAACGTGCCGTTACGATTTCCGGATTCGAGCGCCGCCTGCTGCGACGTGATTTGCGGCTTGGTGAAAAGATCGACCAGCATGAACGCCTGCAACGCGATGGCGAGAACGGCAAAGGAAGCGGCCACCGCCAGCGTGCGCGGCGGCAGATTGGCGAAAAAGCCGGTCAGCCAGCCGGCGACCGCGCCCGGCGCGCGTTTGCGCGCGGCATTGGCCTCGGCATCGATTGCCGCCATCAGCCGATCGGCGACATAGGGCGGCGGCGCGCCGAGCGTTTCGTTGAGATGAATGGTTTCGGCCAGCTCTTCGCGCGCCAGTTCGACCTGGCGAGCAACCTGACGCGCCAAGTCGTCGTCTTGCCGCAGCGCCTCTTCGACGCGCTGCCGATCGCGCCTGCGCAAGGTGCCGGCCACGTACCATGGCAGCAAAGCCTCGATGTCGCCGGGTTCGCCATTGCGCGCCGGATCGCGTGCAGCGTCACTCAGCGTCATGGCCAACCTCGATCGATTCCCGCCATCCTGCACAACTCTCCGAGTTTCTTGCGCGCGTAAAACATTCGCGTCTTCACCGTATTCTCTGGAATGCCGATAATGTGCGCGGCCTCTTCCACCGATTTCTCGTGATAATAGACGAGATCGATAACCTCCCGTTGCTCGCGGGACAGCGCGGCGAGGCATTTGCGCAGCTTCTCGCCTTTATCGAGCTTCGCCAAAGCAAGCTCTGGATCATCGGAAGGTTCCTCGATCTGTTCCGCCGCTTCATCGTCCAGTCTGTCCTCGCGCCGCTTGCGCAAGAGCGACAGCGCCTTGAACCGCGCAATGGCGATAAGCCAGGTCGAAACGGCACTTCTGCCTTCGAAACGGCCAGCCTGCCGCCACACGTCCAAAAATACCTCCCCGATGACGTCTTCCGCCGCCGTCTCTTCACGCAACAGACGCAAGACAAAACGATAAACGCGGACATGGTGCCGTGCGAAAAGCACCTGCATTGCCAGCCGGTCACCCCGGGCAATTCGACCGATCAGTGCTTCGTCGGCCGGTGCTTGCATGGGCATAAAATCGGCTCATGAATTAAGTCGCCGGCGGCAACCAATCGGTTCAACCGCTTGTGAATATAGGTGATTTTCAACGCTGTGAGTTTCACTGCGTAGAGTGAAATTCTCGCATTTTCTCAGAGTCTTAGCCCAACCGGGCTTGGTCGGGCCAACTTGCGCTCCAAATGTGTCGGCACGCAAGAGTTTCGTCCGCCCGGAACAGTTGGCGGCGATTGGGGCCTACCGGCTACCGGCCGGCAGCGTCTCGCCGAGCGGTTTCTCCTCCAGCAAGATCACGGCCAGGAACGAAATCGCCAGCGTTGCGGCAATGGCGAAAAAGACGGTCTGGAAGGTCGCCACCGACGCGCTGCCGAGAAAGGCATGACTGAGCGACCCCGGCGCCGCGTCCACCGGCGCATGGGCCAGCACGACCGCGCCGAATATCGCGATCAGCATGGTGCCCATCAGGGTCCGGGTGAAATTCATGGTGCCAATGGCCGCGCCGAGATCGTGGATCGAAACGGTATTCTGCAGCGCCACTTGTGTCAGCGGCGCCGTCGGCCCGAAGCCGATGCCGATCAAAAACAGAATGATCTCGAGCTTGAGCGAGCTCATGCCCGCGGCCGACAGCGCCAGCGCCATGACGGCGCCGAGACCGACCACAAGGAAACACAGCGGCAGAAGCTTGTAGCGCCGGACCCTGCCGATCAGTTGGCTGGACAGGCCGGCACTGACGTTGAGCGTGACCATCAGGATGACAAGGCTCAGGCCTGACGAAGTCGCCGACCAGCCGAGCGCGCTTTGCAGATAGATCGGCAGAAAGATGTTAAGGCAGATGATCGCCCCCCAGCCGAAGGAATGCGCCACCATGGTCAACCGGGCGGCGGCGTCGGCGAGAATCGCGATCGGGATCAGCGGCTCCACGGCGGTGAGCAGCCGCAGCACAAATCCCACGCCCAAGACCAGCGCGCAGCCGAGCAGCGACAGCACCGGCATCGACAGCCACGAATAGTGCACGCCGCCGAGATTAAGCGCCAGCATGAAGCAGGCGCTCGACGCCATGACCAAAAGCGCACCGGCAAAATCCAGACGATGCGGCCGCCCGTAGCGCGGCAGCCGCCGCAACATGGTCTGTGCCAGCGCGATGGTGAGAAGACAAAACGGGATTTTCCAGATGAAGATCATCCACCAATACAGATGATCGCAAATCCAGCCGCCGAGCGCCGGGCCGCAGCCGCCGGCGGTGGTGAAGGCAATGGAAAAATAGGTGTAATACTTGGCGCGCTCCTTGGGCGGCGCCATATCGCCGAGCACCATCTGCGCGCTCGAAATCATGCCACCGCCGCCCATGCCCTGCACCACGCGGCCGCAGATCAGCATCAGCATGCTCGACGCGCTGGCCGAGATCAGCGCGCCGGTCATATAGATCGTCAACGCGATCAATAGCGACGCCCGCCGGCCGTGGATATCGGCGAATTTGCCGTACAGCGGGTCAGCGCCGTTGCCGCGATCAGGTACGAGGTGATGACCCAAGGCAACTCGGTGACGTCGCCGAAGACGCGGCCGATCGTCGGGAGCGCGCTGGCGAGTATCGATTGATCGATCGAGCCGAGGAACACCGGTAGCATCATGCTCATGACGATCAGCCGCTTTTCGCCGTGCGTCAGCGGCTGCGGCCCGGCAGGCGCGGCGGACGGCACGGCTTCGGCAGCCGCAATCGGCCCGGATAGATCGGGCCTCGCAACCGCTTCCTCACGCAAAAACGCGGCGCTTTCGCGCTCGTCATTCATAAAGCGAATTTACGCTGCGACACCCAGCGTCCCCGACGGAATCACGAGCGAGCAATACCGGCAAAGGTGGCCAGTGTCATATGCGCAGTGCCCGCCAAGGCCGAAATTGACGCATGGCAGCCCTTCGGCCGGCTCCGGACGGCAACCCGCCAAGCGATGTCACAAATCGGTGTCCTCCCCATCACATCTTTACCGAGGACGGCCCCAGAGCACGCACCATCGTGTAAAATATGCCGTGCTCGTACTGGGAGTCATCAACGCAGCCGAATATGATCAGATCTTCGTAGACAGCCAGAAAACCCGGGGGTGGATGCCATGACGCTTCTCGAATTTCACGTTCTCATCAGTCTGGTCGAAATCGCGGCCGGCCTGATCATGCTATACGGCCTGATAACGGGACGAGCATTTGGCGTCTGGACCGCTCTGTTCCTCGCCACTGCCATCCTAACCAGCTTAACCGGCTTCCCGCTGGCCCCGTTCGGCTTCGATCCGCCGCGCGCGATCGGCATTCTTACGCTCGTCCTGCTGGCGGTCGCGGTCGGCGCCTACTATTTGTTTCAGCTCGCTGGGGCTTGGCGCTGGATATATGTTGTCACCGCCTTGCTGGCGCTTTACTTGGACGTGTTCGTTGGCGTTATTCAATCCTTTATGAAGATACCTTCCTTGCACGTCTTGGCGCCGACCCAATCCGAGCCACCGTTTCTGGTGGCGCAGGCGGTCGTCCTGGCACTGTTTGTGGTGCTGGGATTCCTTGCGCTACGCAAGTTTCACCCGGCCAAGTTTCACTCAGACTTGGCGCCGACAGCTTGAAATTCAGCAGGAGATAACAAATGAACTCCCGTGATCCTAAAGGACTGCAAACCGGGCCGCTCCAAACGCCGACAGACCTCGGCTCGAACGCCGTGCGCGATCTTGCCGGCGCGCTCAATATTCTGCTGGCCGACATGTTTGCGCTCTACCTAAAGACCAAGAATTACCACTGGCACATGTCCGGCCCGCATTTTCGCGACTATCATCTCTTGCTGGACGAGCATGGCGATCAGATCTTCGCCACGACCGACGACATCGCCGAGCGAGTCCGCAAGATCGGCGGCACGACCATTCGCTCGATCGGCCATATCGGCCGCCTGCAGCGCGTCCTCGACAACGACGCCGAGTTCGTCACGCCGCTCGACATGCTGGCCGAGCTGCGCGACGACAACAAGCAGCTCATTGCCCACCTGCGGGAGACCCACGATCTGTGCGACGAGCACCGCGACGTCGCCACTGCGAGCCTGATCGAGAATTGGATCGACGAGGCCGAACGGCGGACCTGGTTCCTGTTCGAAGCGACCCGCACCACCGGCGAGACGGCGTGAGCAGCGGCTTTAGCCCTACTGCTTGAGCGTATTGGCGACCTTGAAGCTCGCTTCGGTCTTGCCCTTGATATCGTCGAGCGTCACCTCGGGCGCCAATTCGATCAGTGTCAGGCCGCCACCGTGGCGGTCGAGCGTGAATACGCCGAGGTCGGTGATCACCATGTCGACGACGCCGGCGCCGGTGAGCGGCAGCGTGCAGTGCTTCTTGAGCTTGGAGTCGCCCTTGGCCGAATGCTCCATGACGACGACAACCTTCTTCACGCCGCCAACCAAGTCCATGGCGCCACCCATGCCTTTGACCATCTTGCCGGGGATCATCCAGTTGGCGAGGTCGCCGTTTTCCGCGACCTCCATGGCGCCGAGGATGGCGATATTGATGTGGCCGCCGCGGATCATCGCGAAACTATCCGCCGAATTGAAATAGCTCGTGGTCGGTAGCTCGGTGACGGTTTGCTTGCCGGCATTGATCAGATCGGGATCTTCCTCGCCCTCAAACGGAAATGGGCCAGTACCAAGCATGCCGTTCTCCGATTGTAGCTGCACGCTCATGCCATCGGGGATGTAATTCGACACCAGAGTGGGAATGCCGATGCCGAGATTGACGTAGAATCCGTCTTCCAATTCTTTGGCGGCGCGTTCGGCCATCTGATCGCGGGTCCAGGGCATGGTCAGACCTCCTCTCCAGCGCCGGCCGGCGCATCGGCTTTCACGCGTTTGCGAACCGTGCGCTGCTCGATGTGCTTGGTCGCGCTCGGCACGTGGACGATGCGCTGCACGTAAATGCCGGGGGTGATGATGTGGTCCGGATTGATATCGCCCGGCTTAACGAGTTGCTCGACCTCGGCCACGGTGACCTTTCCCGCTGTCGCCATCGGCGGATTAAAGTTACGCGCGGTCTTGCGATAAGCGAGATTGCCTTCAGTGTCGCCGCGATAGGCGTGCACGATCGACAGGTCGGCGACGAGCCCGCGCTCCATGACGTATTTCTCGCCGTCGAATTCGCGCGTGTCCTTGCCCTCGGCGATCTTGGTGCCGTAGCCGGTCTTGGTGAAAAAAGCCGGTATGCCGGCGCCGCCGGCGCGGATGCGCTCCGCCAGCGTACCTTGCGGGTTGAACTCGATCTCCAGCTCGTTCGCCAGGAACTGGTTCATGAAGGTCTTGTTCTCGCCGACATAGGACGAGATCATCTTCTTGATCTGCCGGGTGTCCAGCAGAATGCCCAGGCCCTTGCCGTCGGTGCCGCAATTGTTCGACACGACGGTGAGGTTCTTCACTCCTGAATCGCGGATTGCGAGAATGAGAGTTTCCGGAATGCCGCACAGGCCGAAGCCGCCGGCCATGATCGTCATGCCATCCTTCAGCAACCCGGCCAGTGCGGAACGCGCGTCCGCATAGACCTTATTCATGACCGCTCCACTTCCCCCAGCCCAGTTGAGATACGCATAACCGCGCGGGCGGAAAGGTCAACCGCTGCGACCGTCATCGCCGGCTTTCGTCCAAGCCCCGTGCCGCCTCCACCATGCTACTTGGCCGGCGGCGCATTCGAGGGCGGCGGACTCACCGTGGTCGTCGGATTGGCCGGCGGCGGACTCATGGTGCTCACCGGGTTCGACGGAGCCTGCCTCATCGTGCTTACGGGGTTGGCGGGGCTGGACGCCGAGGCCGCCGGTGCAGGAGCCGAGGCGGTCGCACTGACATCGCCGACCGTGATCGGTCCGGGAACATTGGGATGCGGGTAGTAGGTCCAATAGACGAAGACCACGGCGAACAAGATGGCCGCTACGACCGCCCCGCCGAAACGGTTGCGAAACGAAATGAGGCTTCCGAGCAGCGCCGCCACAAAGACAAACAGCGCCAGTATGGCGACATAGGCCCAATTCACCGCCGCGAGATCGATAGGCATCGTTAGCTCCTGGTTAGACCGTCACGGCAAGCTTACCCAATGCAACGATTTTGCGCGACTAGCTCTTGGCCGACCGACCGCCACTAGCCGCCATAGCGGTCGGGACGGTATAAGGCCCAACCCGCCGGCGGTATGACGGTTTCATGGCACGGCGCGGCACAGGTACCCAGCCCGATGACCAACCTGCTCATTTTGCTCGGCTTGACGCCGGACATCCGCACGCAATACCGCGACCGGCTGCAGGCCCGCTTCCCCGAAGTGGCGATGACGCTGGTCGATCACCATTCCAAGGTCGCGCCCCACATCGCGGCCGCCGACGCACTCGTTACTTTCACACCGATGATGACGCCCAAGGTGCTGGAGCAGGCGAACAGCTTGAAATGGATTCAGACGCTCGGCACCGGGGTCGACAACCTCATCGACCAGCCGACGCTGCGCAAGGATGTCATCGTCACCAATGTCCGCGGCATCCATGGACCGCCGGTTTCGGAAGCCGCGCTTGCCACCATGCTGGCGCTGGCGCGGAATCTGCCGGGCGCGGTCCGCGGCCAGGATGCCCGCGAATGGCGGCGCTGGCCGGCACAGCTCCTGCACAACAAGACGGTCGGCATTTTCGGCGTCGGGCTGATCGCCGAGACACTGGCGCCAATGTGCAAAGCCTTCGGCATGCAGGTGGTCGGCGTCAGCTCGTCGCCGCGCGCCATTGCCGGCTTCGACCGCATGCATAGCCGTGACGAGCTCACCCAGGTGGTCGGTGATTTCGATTTCTTCGTGCTACTGACGCCGCTGACACCGCAGACCCGCAATAGCATCGACGCCAAAGTGCTGAAGGCAATGAAGCCGTCGAGCTTTCTGATCAATCTGGCGCGCGGCGGCGTTGTGGATGAGCCGGCTTTGGTTGAGGCGTTGCGCGAGAAGCGCATTGCCGGGGCGGCGCTCGATGTGTTCAACCAGGAGCCGCTGCCGCCCGGGCATCCGTTTTGGGCGATGGAGAATGTCATCATCACCACCCACCAGGGCGGCTTCTGCGACGTCTATATCGACTATGCTCTGCCGACTGTCGAAACCAATATGCGCGCCTTTCTCAAAGGTGATCTTGGCGCCATGATCAATGTGGTGGAGCATTAAGAAACAAATTCCGTTCGTCCCCGCGGAAGCGGGGACCCAGGCTGGATTCCCGCTCGCGCGGGAATGAGCGGAAATAGGGAGTGACATATGGAACAGCTGTCCGAACGCCTGCAGACCCCGATCTCGACCGCCGAACTGGAGCGACGCTGGAAAGCGGTGCGCGCCGCGATGGAGCACGCCAAGATCGACGTGCTGCTGATGCAGAACAACAGCGATCAGATGGGCGGTTACGTCAAATATTTCACCGACCTACCGGCGACCAACGGCTATCCGCTGACCGTCGTATTTCCACGCGACGATCTGATGACGCTGGTCAGCCAGGGCCCGTTCGGTGGCGTCACCGAATTGAACGGCAAGAGCGACGGCATCCGTCGCGGCGTCAAAACCTGGTTCACCACGCCGAGCTATTCGTCCTGCTACTACACCGCACCCTACGATCCGGAGCTGGCGGCCAAGGCGCTTGAGCCCTACGCCGGCGGGACCATCGGCCTGGTCGGCAGCTATCAGATGTCGTTTGCCATGGTCGACTACATGCAGAAAGGCCGCTTCTCCAACACCAAATTCGTCGATGCCTCGGATCTGGTCGACCGCATCAAGGTGATCAAGAGCGCCGAGGAGCAAGACCTCGTGCGCCGCGCCGCGGCCATGCAGGACGGGGCTATGCGTGCGGCATTCGCCGCAATTGAACCCGGCCTTCGCGACCGCGACGTTGCGGCGATCGCGCAGTGCTACAGCCAGCGTCACGGCAGCGAGCATGGGATTTATCTTTGCGCCTCGATGCCGCCGGGCAAGCCGGCGCAATTCGCCGCTCGCCATTACCAGAACCGCGTCATCCAGGAGGGCGACGCGGTGGCGCTCCTGGTCGAGGATGCCGGCCCGGGCGGCATGTATACCGAACTCGGCCGCACGGCCGTCGTCGGCAAGGCATCGCAGGAGATGAAGGACGAATACGCCTTCGCGCTCGAAGCGCGGAAATTCAATCTCGGCCTGCTCAAGCCGGGCGCACCGTGTAAGGACGTGTTCGCGGCGTATAACGACTTCATGCGCAAGAACGGCAGGCCGGAGGAGAAGCGCCTGCACTGCCACGGCCAGGGTTACGATCTGGTCGAGCGTCCGCTGATCCGCTCGGACGAGCCGATGAAAATCGAAAAGGACATGAACATCGTCGTGCATCCGACTTATATGCACGGCGGCATGCTGTCATGGTTCTGCGACAACTGGCTCATCGGTCCGAACGGGCCCGGCGAGCGGCTGCATCATTTTCCCGAAGAGATCACCGAACTCGGCTAAGCGGCAAGGTTAACCGCGCCGCTTTTTGTCCGTTATTTGGTCAAAAAAATCCGCAATTGCGTCACCGTGAGGTCACGCCGGGCGGGCCCTATGCGCTCTGGGTAAGTGGTTGATAAGTCACGGAGTGCGTCATGCGCGGGTACGGGATCGGATTGAGGCTGTTCGGTGCAGTCGCAGTGCTTGTTGTGACCTTCGCCGCGAGTGCCGTTTACGCGCAGACGGCAACGGCCTCCCCAGTCGGCAAACCGCTGGCGCTGTTGGCAGGCTTGCGGCCGCCGCAAGAAACCAGGCACGCGACCAAGCACAAAGAGATTCGACACCTCGCCCGCGCCAAAGCCACGCATGAGAAAATCGCGGAAAGGCACCGCGGCCGAATGACCGCGCATGCACGGCACGCCTCGGCCGCCAAGCTCGCCGCGCAACATCACGCGCATCATGAGCAGAAGACCGTCACGGCCTCCGCCTTCGCCGACGAGCCGCCGCCGCAAGCAGCATCCGCTCCGCCGTCCGCGTCCGCGCCGAATTGGCCGGTGGCGAACGCAGCGCCGGCCAATGAATCCACGCCACCCGCAGCCGACTCGGCGGTCACGCCGGTCGCGACAAACGCAGCCGCGAATGCTGACGCTGCCGGCGCTTATCAGAATCCGGACACCGCGAAGGTGCAGACGATCAAGATCACCCCGGCAAATGCAGCCAGTCTTTCCGATCCGGCCGCCGCGCCTGTTGCATCCGCCACGGCGTCGACAACCGATACCGCCGTCGCCGCGCCGGCTTCGGCCCCCGCGCAAACCGTGCTGGCCGCGTCCGTGCAAGAACCGGCGAGCAAAGAGCCGGTCGGCATGACCGCGACCGCAGTCGGCAGCGCGTCATGGATCGCGCAGGTGCTGGCCGCGCTCGGCGGTGCTGTCGCCGCTGGCGCCGTGGCCTGGTTCCTGATCGGCGGAGGGCCGGTGCGGACTTACGGTTAAGCTACTCCGCCGCTTCGCGCCGCGCGCTGAGCGATCTGAACAGATCGAGCGCTTCCTTCGGCTTCATATTCTTGTGCACGACGGCTGCGACCGCGGCGATCATCGCTTGTGGCGCCTCGGATTGGAAAATATTGCGGCCCATGTCGACGCCGGCCGCGCCCTGCTGCACGGCATTGTAGGCCATGGTCAGCGCCTCGAGCTCGGGCAGCTTCTTGCCGCCGGCCATCACGATCGGCACCGGGCACGAGGCGGTGACGGTCTCGAAATCCTCGTCGACGTAATAGGTCTTCACATATTGCGCCCCGAGCTCGGCGATGATGCGGCAGGCGAGCCGGAAATATTTGGCGTCACGCGCCATGGCTTTGCCGACGGCAGTGATGCCCATGACCGGCACGCCGACGCGCAAGCCCGCATCGACGAGCTTGGTCATGTTGTGCACCGAGCGCGTCTCGTGCTCGCCGCCGATGAAGACCTGAATGCCGACGCCGGCGGCGTTGAGCCGCACCGCGTCGTCCATGTCCATGGCGATCTGTTCGTCGGACAGCTCCTCGCGCAGAATGCTGGGTCCGCCGGAGGCCCGCAGCACCATCGGCTTGCCGCACTCCGCCGGAATGACGCTGCGCAAAATGCCGCGGGTGCAGAACAGAGCATCGCAGGATGGCAATAGCGGCACGATCGACAGGTCGATGCGCTCGAGCCCGGTGGTCGGCCCCTGAAAATAGCCGTGGTCGACGGCGAGCATGACGGTGCGGCCCGAAGCCGGATCGAACACGCGCGCCATGCGGTTCTTCATGCCCCAATCGAGCTGATGCGAGCCTTTCAGATAAAAGCCCGGCGTGCGTTGCGGCTGGTCGAGGAAATAGCGTTCCCCTGCTTTGTCGGCTTCCGGCATGGCTTAC
Source organism: Xanthobacteraceae bacterium (assembly GCA_049796395.1). GTDB lineage: Bacteria > Pseudomonadota > Alphaproteobacteria > Rhizobiales > Xanthobacteraceae > BOG-931. The sequence goes on along the minus strand of JBARER010000332.1, from coordinate 9,321 downwards.
GTCAGTCCTGCGGTGGTTGCGGGGTCAGCGTTGCGGCGCCGAGCCCGGCGGCGGCTGATAATACGGATTTATGGCGCAGAAGCCGCGGTTGCCTTGGGTGACAGCCGGCTCGCAATCGACGGCTGAATCGTATTCGCAGTCCCAGTCCATGGCATCGCCGCCAGTATTGGTGACGGCGCACCATTTTTCATCCCCATAAGTGCCGGCCCGGCTCGGGGTGCTGAAGCCCAGGCTGAAGGCCAAGCCGTAGCCTAGGGCTGCCACGCCCAAAGCGAGCATGAATATCGATCTGCGGAAGGTGATTTGCATCGCAACAGTTTAGGCCGCGCGGCCCGAAACGCAAAGAACCAGGGCCGAGCGTGGCGCGGCGCGACTGCGATAAATTTCTGCCCTTGTCCTAGTGGCGGGAACTATTGCCTCCTATGCCCCCCTTGGCTTTGTTCTCTTTTTGTTCTAAGACGCCATCCAGAACATACGCTGAACATCCACATCCTTTCCACGGCTGGAAAAGCTTGCGGAAAGGCCTGCGAGAGGCTGGCTGCATGAAAGAGCCTGCTGCTCTTTCCCCACAATTATCCCCTGCGCGAAGCCGGGCGGCCGTGATGCACGAATTGCGGCGCCTGTTGCCCGCCCGCCAAAGCTTGGGCGGCCATAGCTTGGAGCCAGACGGTTCGGACAAAATCCTACCCTTCGGCCTCGCCGCGCTCGATGATCGCCTGCCGCGAGGCGGCTTGCCCTGCGGGGCGCTCCACGAAGTTGTCCCCGCGACCGAGGCGGCGCTCCCGGCCGCCTTTGGTTTCATTGTCGCACTCCTGGCCCGCTTTGTGCGAGCTCACCCGCTCATTTTCGTCCTGCCGGCCCATGGGCGGCGGCGGCATGGCCGGCTTTCCGGGCATGGCCTCAACAGTCTCGGCCTCGATCCGTCGCGGGCGATCCTGGTCGAGCCGGCGCACCGCAACGAAACCCTCTGGGCGATAGCCGAAGCGTTGCGCTCGGCGGCGCCACAAGCGGTCGTCGGCTTGATCGACAAACTCGATCTGAAAACCAGCCAAAAGCTACATCTCGCCGCCACCGACGCCAGGTTGCCGCTCCTGTTACTGCGGCCGGCCCGGACGCTGGAAGCAAGCGCCGCAGCCACGCGCTGGCGGATCGGCCCGGCACAAGCCGCCTGCGACCGCTTCGGCGCCTATGCGCATCCCCGATGGCATCTGCAACTCGAGCGCTGCCGCAACGGACAGCCGGGCGAATGGGTAGTGGAGTACGATCATGTCGCGCATCGTTTCAGTCTGGCTGCCACGCTGGCCGATCCGGCGTTTTCTCATGGCACAGGCTTTGGCCCAGCCGATCGCGCCTTCAGTCACGCCGGTCGATCCTGACCGTCCGTTCGTCCTTGCCGTTACCGCATCCGGCGGACCACGCATCGCCGCCTTGAACGAAGCGGCGGAAGCGGCTGGGCTTATGCCCGGCGAACCGGTGGCCGATGCGCGGGCCAAAGCGGAGTTTTTGCAACTGCGCGGCGTCGATGCCAAAGCCGACGATGCCGCTTTGCGCCGCCTGACATTATGGGCGACGCGCTACACCCCGACCGCCTCGCCATGGCGGGAGGACAATGGCGCCGACGGTTTTTTTCTCGACGTCGCAGGCGCCGCGCATCTGTTCGGCGGCGAGGAAAGATTGCTCGCCGAGCTTGCCGGCAGGCTCGATCGTTTCGGGTTGCCGGCGCGGCTGGCGGTGGCCAATACGCCCGGCGCAGCCTGGGCGCTGTCGCACTTTCACCGTGCGCCTTTGTTGGTGCTGCCGCCGGGCCGGGAAGCCGCAGCGCTTGCGGATCTGCCCATCGCCGCCTTGCGGCTGTCGCCGGAAACGCGCAACGGCCTGCGCCGGCTCGGCTTCAAAACCGTGGGTGCCCTGATCGACAAGCCGCGCGCGCCGTTTGCCGCGCGTTTTGCCGCCGAACTGTTGCGCCGTCTCGACCAGGCGCTCGGCCGCAGCGACGAGCCGATCGTCCCGATCGTCGCGCCGCCGCTCTATCACAGCCTGAACTATCTGCTCGAGCCGATCGTCACCGCAGAGGCGGTCGTCGCTCGCGCCAGCCGGCTGATGCAGAACCTGGTGCACGTGCTGGTCCGCGACGACGTCGGCGCGCGGGCTTTAAGGCTTTGCCTTTATCGCGTCGACGGCGCGGTGGAGACCATCGATATCGGGCTGACGGCGCCGACGCGCAGCATCCCCCATGTGGCGCGGCTGATCGCGCTCAAGCTCGAAGCGCTGGCGGCGATGGAGGATGCCGGCTTCGGCTTCGAAGCCATAGGCCTTGCCGTCATCCGCGCCGAGCCGATGCCGGCGCGGCAAATCGAATTTGCCGCCGGAAGAGACAATGACCGCGCCGAACGCTGCGCCGCCCTGATCGATGCGCTGCGCCAGCGTCTCGGTCCGTCAAGCGTGCGGCGTTTGGCGCCGGTGGCGAGTCACATTCCCGAGCAGGCCGAAGCGACGATCGAGGCCGATGGCGAAGTCTTTCCTCCTCTGAAAGGGGAGAAAAAATGGGCGGAGCCGGCGCAGCCGCGTCCGCTGTTGCTGCTGCCGCAGGCCGAGCCGGCGGAAGACGTCATGGCGCTCATCCCCGAAGGTCCGCCGCGCCGTTTCCGCTGGCGCGGCGTGACCTATGACGTCGCCGGCGCCCAAGGTCCTGAGCGCATCGGCACCGCATGGTGGCGCAAGACGCGTCCATCCGCTCGTCCCCGCGAAGGCGGGGACCCAGATCTGGATTCCCGCCTACGCGGGAATGAGCGACAGGAAGCTCTGACCCGCGATTATTACCTCGTCGAGGATGGCGACGGCCGCCGCTTCTGGCTCTACCGCGAAGGCCTGTACGAGCGCGAAACGCACGCTGCGCGCTGGTTCGTACAAGGTCTGTTTGCGTGAGCGGTCATTCCGGATTGCCGGGGAAAGCGGCGGACTCCTCGCTTCGCTCGGCCCCGGAATGATGATGGAAACAAAGATGAGCGCTTATGCCGAACTCGCTATCACGACTAATTTTTCTTTTCTGCGCGGCGCCTCGCATCCGCAGGAAATGGTGGCGCAGGCCGACGCGCTTGGGCTCACTGCCATCGGCATCGCCGACCGCAATTCTTTTGCCGGCGTAGTGCGCGCTTACGGCGAAGCGCGCAACCGTCCTATCAAGCTCCTCGTCGGCACCCGCCTAGTCACGGTCGAGGGCTTCGAAGTGCTCGCTTATCCGACCGATCGGGCAGCGTATGGCCGGCTCTGCCGCCTGATCACCGCCGGCAATCTGCAAGCCAAGAAAGGCGAATGCCGCCTCACCTTCACGCAGATTCTCAGCGCCGCTGCGGGACAGATTTTCATCGCATTGCCGCCTCTTACTCTATCCGATCGTCCCCGCGAAAGCGGAGACCCAGTCCTGGATTCCCGTTTACGCGGGAATGAGCGGGGAATAAACGGCTTTACCGCCCGCCTCGCCGCCTTGGTTGAAGCCGCGCCGGGCCGCACTTTTCTCGCCGGTGTGCATTACCATCGTGGCGACGAGCCGCGGCGGCTCGGGCTGCTGGCCGAGCTTGGCGCGCGGCTTGAGGCGCCGCTCGTCGCCGTCAATGATGTTCTCTATCACGCCCCCGACCGCCGGCCGCTCGCCGACGTACTCACTTGCGTGCGCGAGAAATGCACGCTCGCCGACGCCGGCTTGCGGCTGTCCGTCAATGCCGAACGCCACATCAAACCGCCGTCCGAGATGGCGCGGCTATTCGCGAACTTTCCCGACGCCATTGCCCGCACCGTCGCGATTGCCGAAGCCTGCAGCTTTTCGCTCGGTCAGTTGCATAACGAATATCCCGATGAGCCGGTGCCGGAGGGAAAAACCGCTCAGCAGCATCTCGAAGATCTGACCTGGGCGGGCGCTGCGGAGCGTTATCCCCAGGATCGATTTCCGGAAGGCATACCGAAAGACGTCACGAAGCGGCTGGATGAAGAGCTCAAGCTGATCGCGGAGCTCGAATACGCCCGTTATTTTCTCACCGTCCACGACATCGTCGCTCACGCGCGTAAGGTACTGAAGATTCTCTGCCAGGGCCGCGGCTCGGCGGCGAACAGCGCAGTTTGCTATTGCCTCGGCATCACCGAGGTCAATCCGGACAAAAGCAATCTTCTGTTCGCGCGCTTTATTTCCGCAAACCGCAATGAGCCCCCCGATATCGACGTCGATTTTGAGCACGAGCAGCGCGAGGAGGTGATCCAGTACATCTATGAGCGTTATGGCCGCCATCGCGCGGCGATCTGCGCCACCGTCGTGCATTACCGCTCGCGCCGCGCCATCCGCGAAGTCGGCAAGGTTTTGGGATTGACCGAGGACGTCACCTCCGCCTTGGCAAAGACGGTGTGGGGTTCTTACGACGACGGCTTGCCCGACGATCACATCCGCCAAGCCGGACTCGATCCGAAAAATCCAGGGATTCAGCAAGCGATTGCGCTCGCCAGAGAGCTGATTGGTTTTCCGCGCCACCTGTCGCAGCATGTCGGTGGCTTCGTGCTCACCCGCGGGCCGCTCGACGAAACGGTGCCCATCGGCAATGCCGCCATGGACAAGCGCACCTTCATCGAATGGGACAAGGACGACATCGACACGCTGCGGTTGATGAAAGTCGACGTGCTGGCGCTCGGCATGCTGAGTTGCCTACGCCGAGGTCTCGATCTCCTCAAAAACCATTACGGCCGTGATTATGCATTAGCCACGCTACCGGCGGAGGATCCCGCGGTCTACGAGATGCTGTCGCGCGCCGACTCGATCGGCGTGTTTCAAGTCGAGAGCCGCGCCCAGATGTCGATGCTGCCGCGGCTCAAGCCGGATAATTTTTACGATCTCGTCATCGAAGTCGCGATCGTGCGGCCGGGGCCGATCCAGGGTGACATGGTGCATCCCTATCTGCGCCGACGCGAAGACCTGAAAAACGGTAAGGAACCTGATTATCCGTCGCCTGCCGAAGGTGATCGTGATGAATTGAAAGAAGTGCTCAAACGAACGCTTGGCGTACCGCTATTCCAAGAACAAGCGATGCAGATCGCCATTACAGCGGCGAAATTCACGCCTGACGAGGCGGATGGACTGCGCCGTGCCATGGCTACGTTCCGTCACAACGGCACTGTCCATCTGTTCCGCGATAAATTCATTAACGGCATGGCCACGCGCGGCTATGACCGCACTTTCGCCGAGCATTGCTTTAGCCAGATCGAGGGTTTCGGCGAATACGGGTTTCCGGAAAGCCATGCCGCAAGCTTCGCGCTTCTGGTCTACGCCTCTGCCTGGATCAAATGCCGCTATCCGGACGTGTTCTGCGCCGCCATCCTCAATAGCCAACCGATGGGCTTTTATCAGGCGGCACAGCTCGTGCGCGATGCGCGCCAGCATGGCGTCGAGGTCCGCGAGGCCGACGTCAATTTTAGCGCCTGGGATTGCACGTTAGAACCAAGCACGGACGGCAAGCATGCCGTGCGGCTCGGCTTCCGCCTCATTCACGGGCTTAGCAAAAAGGAGCTGGAAAGGCTCATCGCCGCACGCGGCAACGGTTTTTCCTCGATCGAACGGCTTGCCGCAATCGCCAGCATTTCACGCTTTACCATCGAACGCGTTGCCGAGGCCGATGCGTTCCGTTCGTTAGGTCTCGACCGGCGCGCCGCACTATGGGCGGCGCGGCGTCTCGACATGATCGGCGCGCAGCCGCCGCGCGGAGATGCCAAAAATAAAACGCAAGATTTGGCGCTGCCGCTGCTCACGCAGCATCTGAGCGATGAGCTTTTCCCTGAGGAAAGCGTCGCGCTGCCGACCATGGGGCTGAGCGAGCACGTCGTTGAGGATTACGTCGCCACCGGACTGTCGCTGAAAGAGCATCCGGTGCGTTTCTTCCGCGATCGCCTCGCAATCCTCGGCGCCGTCCGCAATACCGCGTTGCGCGGCGACGGCTTGGCCCAGGATTGCGTCGTCACGGTCGCCGGGCTGGTGCTGATCCGGCAGCGACCGGGCACTTCGAAAGGCGTTGTATTCATGACGCTCGAAGACGAGACCGATATCGTCAACATCATCGTCTGGCCGAAAGTCTTCGAGAAAAACCGCCGTACGGTGATGACGGCGCGCTTTCTCGCCGTGCGCGGCCGCCTGCAGCGCGCTGGCCTCGTCATCCACGTGGTCGCGGACCGTTTCATCGATCTTTCCGCGCAACTGCCGTGGCTGCGCGAGGGCGGCGATCTGTTCTCGCCGAAATTCTCCGGCGGGCCGATTGCGTTCCCGGACGATGCGGCGCTCCCGCTCAAAAGCCGCGACTTTCATTAATCCAGATGGAGCCCGTATGCCCGGCCGCGCCAAACTGCCCGACGACGTTACGGAAATAAAACTCGATCTCAAAATCGATTTCGACGACGCCGGCGATTACCGGCCGCGCTGGAATGCGGCGCCGACGTCGAAACTTCCGGTGGTGGTCTCCAGCCGTGGCCGACGCGTGCTCACTTTGATGCGCTGGGGCCTGATTCCGTCATGGGCCAAGGATCACAAGATCGGCCATGCAACCTTTAATGCCCGTGCCGAGGGAGTGGACAACCGTCCCGCCTTCCGCTCGGCCTGGCGCGCGGGCCGCCGCTGTCTCGTCATTGCCGACGCCTATTACGAATGGCGCGATGCCGACCGGCAACCCTTTGCCGTAAGTTTACGCAATCGCGGTCCGATGACCCTCGCCGGCCTGTGGGACCAATGGCACGCCCCCGACGGCACCATCGTCAAATCGTTCACCATCATCACCACCCGCGCGAACGAACTTCTTGAACCATTACATGCACGTATGCCGGTTCTGCTGGCGCCAGACCGCTGGCCGGCATGGCTCGGCGAAACCACCGCCGGCGAGGCCGACCTCAAGGCTATGTTGCAGCCTTATCCCGGCGGCGGCATGACGTTCTGGCCGGTCGACCGCCGCGTCGGCAATATAAAGAACGACCACCCCGATTTATTCGCGCCCATCGGCCAGCCGGTTTAACGCAGCACGCCCGGGAATATTTTGATATTTCAGGCGTTCTAGATGGGAGTTGCGAAGTCACGCCTTGCCCTATATCGTTTCGCCGCCTGCCGATGCAGGGCTCCCTGGGGCGACCTACTCTGCAGGGGGGAGCAAGGCCAAAACCCGCGACACCGCGTCACCGCGGAACGTCGCGGCCGATAGAGTAGTTGCTCGTTTCGAACAAATCGGGGCGAGACTTAACGCGACGGCCCCGCAGACGGCCGGGAGGAAATATTGCGGCCTTCCACCAGCCCTCTTCGCTCGCTGATGGGCAAGCGTGACTTTTACGCGGGCGGTCTGATGCTCTTGCTCGGTCTTGGTATCGCGCTCAAAGGCGCGACCTACCGGCCCGGCACGCTCATGCATATGGGACCGGGCTTCTTCCCGACCAGCCTCGGCGTGATCCTGGTCATTCTCGGCATCGCCATTGCCGCAACCGGGCTGTCATCGTCTCCTACGCAGGCGGCTGGCGAGCATGACCACGGCGACAGCATCCTGCCGGAACATCCGCAATGGTGGGGCTGGCTGTGCATCCTCCTCAGTCCGGTGTTTTTTATCTTCTTCGGCAGTAAGTTCGGCATGGCGCCGGGAACTTTCGCCTGTGTCGCCATCGCCGCCTGCGGCGACAAGCAAGCGACCTGGAAAAGCACGGTCATCCTGGCGACGATAGTCACCATCTTCGGCGTCAGCCTGTTCTCCTATTTCCTGCAGGTGCCGATGCCGATCTTCAGCTGGTGGGGTAGCCAGTGATAGGACAATCGCTGACCGATCTCATGTACGGCTTCGGCGTCGCGCTCGAGCCGCACAATCTGATGTTTTGCTTCCTCGGCGTTCTGGTCGGCAACATGGTCGGTGTATTGCCGGGCATGGGCCCGCTGGCCACCATCTCGATCCTCTTGCCGCTGACATTCGGCATGAAGCCGGTCGCCGCCATTCTGATGCTGGGCGGCGTCATGTATGGCGCCCAATATGGCGGCGCAATTTGCTCGATCTTGCTGAATCTGCCCTGCCATCCGCCGCATGCGGTGACCTGTCTGGACGGATTCCCGATGACCAAGCAAGGCCGCGGCGGCGTCGCGCTCGGCCTGACCGTGTTTGCTTCCTTCGTCGGTGCCTCCTGGGGCATCACCGAGATGATCTTCCTGTCGCCGCTTCTGGTGAAGGCAGCATTGCAGTTCGGCCCAGCCGAAGTCTGCTCGCTGATGTTACTCGGCCTGCTTGCCGGTTCGACATTGGCGCGCGGCTCGCCGATCAAGGGCGTGGCGATGACCGTGGTGGGTCTGTTCCTTGGCTCGATCGGCACCGACCTTGAGACCGGTTCGGAGCGTTATACGTTCGGCCTGACCGAGCTCGACGACGGCATCGAGCTGATCGCATTGGCGCTGGGACTGTTCGGCATCGCCGAGTTCATGAGCAGCATCAACCAGGTCGCTCCTATGACCGGCAAATACACCAATGTCCGCCTCAAGGACATGCGGCCGACCATGGCCGAGTTCAAACGCTCGATCTTCCCGATGCTCCGCGGCACCATTTGCGGCAGCCTGTGCTCGCTTATTCCCGGCACCGGACCGACGATCGCTTCGTTCGTCGCCTATGCGGCGGAGAAAAAGATTTCCAAGACGCCGGAAAAATTCGGCACCGGCATGATCGAAGGCGTGGTCTGCCCGGAAGCTGCCACCCACTCCTCGGTGCAGGGCGATTTCATCCCGACCATGAGCCTCGGCATTCCCGGCGACGCGGTGATGGCGCTCCTGCTCGGCGCGCTGATGATTCAGGGCATCGTGCCGGGTCCGCAGCTCATTTCGCAGCATGCCGACATTTTCTGGGGACTGGTCGCGAGCTTCTGGATCGGCAACATCCTGCTCGTGCTGCTCAACGTGCCGCTGATCGGCATCTGGGTGAAGATGCTGGCGATCCCCTATCGCTTCCTCTACCCGAGCGCGATGTTTTTCGTCTGCATCGGCGTCTACGCCGCCAACAACGATTTCTTCCAGGTTGGCGAAGTCGTGGTCATCGGCATGTTCGGCTACATCCTGCTGCGGCTCGGCTTCCATCCGGCACCGATCCTGCTGGGCTTTGTGCTCGGACCGCGCTTCGAAGAGAATTTCCGGCGGGCGCTGCTGATTTCCCGCGGCGATCTCGGCGTGTTCGTCGAGCGGCCGATCAGCGCCGTGTTCGTTGGGATGTGCGTGCTGCTGATTGGCTCGCAGGTCTATATCCGCATGAGGGGATCGAAGCCGCCGATCGAGCCGTCGCTGCAGCCGCACGA
>JBARER010000331.1:0-9816 GCA_049796395.1 Xanthobacteraceae bacterium | reverse complement strand
GCGCTGAAGTGGTCGGGTGGTTATGTCTGGGCCTGCAAGAACTACGACGGCGACGTGCAGTCGGACACGGTGGCGCAAGGCTATGGCTCGCTTGGCCTGATGACCTCGGTGCTCACGACGCCCGACGGCAAGGTGGTCGAGGCCGAGGCCGCCCACGGCACCGTGACGCGGCATTACCGCGAGCATCAGAAGGGCCGCGACACCTCGACCAACTCGATCGCCTCGATTTTTGCCTGGACCCGTGGGCTGACGCACCGCGCCAAGCTCGACAATAACCCAGCGCTGGCGAAATTCGCCGCAACGCTGGAGCACGTCACCGTCGGCACGGTGGAGGCGGGCTTCATGACCAAGGACCTCGCGCTCCTCGTCGGCCCTGACCAGAGATGGCTCACCACGACCGGCTTCCTCGACAAGATCGATGCCAATCTGAAGGCGGCGATGGCGTAAATGGGCCGTCGGCGCGAGGCGGCGGCCAGCGACCGCTGCGGGGTGCGCAACCGTACTGACACGGAGCGCGCCGGGGCCTATCGTGGCGGCGATGGCGAAGCTCGGATCGATCGCGCTGGTAGTGGTCTTGCTGGGATTGTTGACGGCGGCGCTGTGGCTTGCGGTCGATACCTGGATTTCGGCCGCGGCGTCGCCGATGCCGGCATCCGGCTACGTCTTTATGGTGCTTGGTGTGGTGTTTTCGCTCGCCGTCGGCTTCGGCCTGATGGCGCTGGTGTTCTACTCCAACCGTCACGGTTATGACGATGAGGCAGGTCATCTCTCGCGCCTGTCCGACGACGACCGCGATTAGAGCATGATCGGGAAAAGTGGAGACCGGTTTTCCAAAAAGGTCATGCTCCATCGAATAATTCTAGACGCGGCTTTGCGCCGAACAGAGAGCTGCAATGAGCAAAACCATCCGCCTGCAGAGCGACAGCAACGCCCATGATCGTCCCTGGCGCGTAGCCGTCGAACAGGGTTTTTTCGCCGCCGAAGGTCTGGACGTCGAATATCACGAGGATAATCCGAAGGGCACGGCCGGCCGGGTCGCTGACTTTTCGCAGCGTTGGAAGGAATCGCAACTGCAGAAGGGCGCGCTTGAAGTCTATCCGGTGTGCGAATGGGGCGCGATCGAGCGCGTTCAGTCGCTTGGCGGCGGCAAGATCATCGGACTCGACACCACGGTGCGCACCGGCGCGCTGATGGTGCGCAAGCAATCGCACATCCGGGCGGTGCGCGAACTGCGCAAGGTGCCGATCGCGGTGACCTGGCATGCCGGCACCTTCTATGCAGCCATCGAAGTCTTGGAAGCAGCCGGCGTTGCCTTCGACGACATCACGCTTGTGCATGCCAACGACCGGCTCGACAGCCTGCTGTCGGGTACGACCGAGGCCGCCGCGCTGATGGAGCCCTGGGTCAGCCGCGCGCTGGCGGCCGGCGCCCGCACGATCGCCGATCTGCGCTGGCGCGGCGGCATCGTCGCCGGCGCCGACGTCGACGACGAAACCGCGGAAAAGCTGCGGCGCGCGCTCAACCGCGCCATTGCCTGGCTGCGCGAAAACGAAAGCCGGTCGCGTGACGAAGTGTTGCGTGACCTCGCCCCGGAACAGCGCGCGCATGGCCTGATGCCCGAACTCGTCGGCGTCAAAGCCTATGAGCCGGACGAGTTTCAGGAGAAGGTCGACTGGATGATCGACCGCGGCTTCCTCAAAGAGCCCCCGCGTTATCGCGACGTGGTCCGCAAGTAACGGCTTAGCCTTATCGACCCCGCAAATAAAAACCCCCGGCGGGGAAGTCGCCGGGGGCTCATTGGTCCGCAGGGGGAAGCTGAAGATGGTGTAAGTCTTCCCGCCGCGGATGGCGAAGGCTAACCACACAATTACGGCAACAGGTTGTGCGGCGGCGTTCGGATTGCTTCTTCAGTTCGAGCGCCGGAATCAATACGGCCCGGCAGCCGTCGCGCGCGGCGGCCGCGGGAAAGCCTTAACGCGGCGCCAAAACCGTCGTCGCTATGGCCCTCGTGCGGCCCAAACCGGCGAAATAGCAGCGGCGACGCGCGATTTAAACTCCTGCTAACTCCTTCCCAGCGCGCAGGTTTTTACCAATTGATGCGCATCGTGGCGGCATTCAGGCAATTTAGTGACACCTTGCAACGCGATTTGAACTTTTCGCCGCTAGAACGATTTCCCAATTCGAAGCGACTAACTGGATGAAAGCGGACGCGGTGTCCGGCCTTCCTCCAAATTAACCGAATGCGCGGAAATACATTCCGCCGACTTTCAGGGACGGCAGTCATGAGCGAACTTACCAAGAGCCGGAAAGCGCTGTGCGTGCTCGTTGCCGCAACCGCTACGATGGTATCGACAGCCAGCTTTGCCATGCCGCGTTATGACGGCACCTGGAGCGTGCTGGTGATGACCAAGAAGGGCGACTGCGACCCGGGCTACCGCTATCCGATCCGCATCTCCAACGGCAAGCTCGTCAATGCCGGCGACAATGCCTTCACCATTACCGGCAATGTCGCCCAGACCGGCGCCATCACCGTCACCGTGAGCGCCGCCGGCAAGAGCGCCACCGGCATCGGGCAGCTTGCCGGCGACGGGGGCGGCGGCCAGTGGACCGGCGGTGCCTGTTCCGGCGATTGGACCGCGGAACGGCGCGCCTCTTAACCTGCTTCGAGGCGCCCTCGCTTGCATGGCGTATTCCGATTTAATGGAATCGGGATACGCCCTAGCTGTTTGTTTCAGCATGTCCTTTCCGCAAAACCGGTTTTCACTTTTGCGGGACATGCTCTGGCGATCGCGAAGCCTGGTTACGTTCACGCCGCCGTCCAACACGCCAGGGCTGACAAACGAAAGGCGATTCCAATCCGGCCACACGTGAACTTGGCCTGGGCCATTTCCTGCGCATCCCCAGCCCTCCCCCTGTGCCGAAGCCGATCGTCACCGGCCTCGAGCACTTGAATCTTCCGTACGGGCAAGCAGCAGCAAGCCCGGGCCGGAACGGGGGAGGACGACGCGGGTACGCTACTGACTTCGTTTGCGACCGTCCCGGAGCATGGTCCTAGCCGCGTTGAAGCGGATCATGGGTCGCTCACTTGAACATGATGTTTTCTCAAAAACCGGGCTCGCCCTCGGGTCAATCCGAGGGCGGCATTTCCCGGATCATGCATCAAGCTTCTGCGGCGTCGTCGGCTTCGGCTTCGCCTTCTTCGCCGGCAAGAATGCGCTCGGCGATCAGCCCGGAATTCTGCCGGACGGCGGCTTCGATCTTGCCGGCGATATCGGGATTGGCTTTCAAGAACGCCTTGGCGTTTTCGCGGCCCTGGCCGATGCGCTGGCTGTCATAGGAGAACCAGGAGCCGGACTTTTCCACCACACCGGCCTTCACCCCGAGATCGACCAATTCGCCGGTCTTCGAGACGCCCTCGCCGTACATGATATCGAACTCGACCTGCTTGAACGGCGGCGCCAGCTTATTCTTGACGACCTTCACCCGCGTCTGATTGCCGACCACTTCGTCGCGTTCCTTGATCGCGCCGATGCGGCGGATATCGAGGCGGACCGAAGCGTAGAATTTGAGCGCATGGCCGCCGGTGGTGGTTTCCGGCGAGCCGTACATGACACCGATCTTCATGCGGATCTGGTTGATGAAGATCACCATTGTATTGGAGCGGTTGATGGAGGCGGTGAGCTTGCGCAGCGCCTGGCTCATCAAGCGGGCCTGCAAGCCCGGCTGGCTGTCGCCCATCTCACCTTCGAGCTCGGCGCGCGGCACCAGCGCCGCCACCGAATCGATGACCAGCACGTCGACCGCGCCGGAGCGCACCAGCGTATCGGCGATTTCCAGCGCCTGCTCGCCGGCATCGGGCTGCGAGATCAACAGGTCGTCGACCATGACACCGAGTTTTCGTGCATAGATCGGGTCGAGCGCGTGTTCGGCGTCGATAAAGGCGCAAATGCCGCCCTTCTTCTGGGCCTCGGCAAGACAATGCAAAGCAAGCGTAGTCTTGCCGGAGGATTCCGGGCCGTAGATTTCGACCACCCGGCCGCGCGGCAGTCCGCCGATGCCAAGCGCGATATCGAGCCCGAGCGAGCCGGTGGACACGGTGTCGATGTCCATCGACTTGTCATTCTTGCCGAGCCGCATGATCGAGCCCTTGCCGAAATTGCGCTCGATCTGCGAGAGCGCGGCATCAAGGGCCTTCGATTTATCCATGGACGGTCCTTCAACGAGACGAAGCGCTGCACTCATGTCCGTGCTCCTTATGATCCGGATTCGCAAGGACGGGAAAGCGCCCCAAAATCCCCGCTGGCCAATGTCGATGGAAGGCACTGTACACGATCTGTTCTTCGTTCGCAATCGCGTTATTAGACTTGACGTACCCAAAAAGCCATGATACCCTTGATTTACAATGAGGAATTAAGTCATGACCAGTTCAGTATTCAATTCCAAGGCTTTGCAGGACGAAACCGCCGCCTATCGGTGGGTAGAAGCCCAAATCTGGCCGCAAGGGCCGGTTTGCCCCCATTGCGGCGGGGTAGATCGCATTTCACCCATGAAGGGCAAAAGCACCCGAATCGGCACCTACAAGTGCTACCAGTGCCGCAAGCCCTTTACGGTCAAAGTCGGCACGGTTTTCGAGGATAGCCACGTCCCCATGCGGGTTTGGCTACAGGCGATGGTGCTGATGTGCGCTAGCAAGAAGGGCGTATCGAGCAACCAGCTTCATCGCAGCCTGGGCGTCAGCCTCAAAACCGCATGGTTCATGAGCCACCGCATCCGCGAAGCAATGCGCGTCGTCGGCGTGGAGCCAATGGGCGGTGCGGGTAAATCCGTCGAAGCGGACGAGAGCTATTGGGGTCAGGTAAAAGGCGAGCCCAAGCGGCGCGGCGTCGGCCATAAGCACGTCGTGCTGGCGCTAATCGAACGCGGTGGCGAGGCGCGCAGCTTTCATGTGGAAGGCACCCGCATTGCCGATCTAGCTCCCATCATTAACGCGAACATCGCAAAGGAAAGCGCGTTGATGACAGACGAGGGTACTTGGTATCGGGAAATTGGTCGGCAATTCGCGCGCCACGAAACTGTCAAGCATCGCGAAGATGAATATGTTCGCGGCGAGGCCCATACCAACACCGCCGAGGGTTTTTTCTCGATCTTCAAACGCGGAATGCAAGGCGTTTATCAGCATTGCAGCGAGAAGCATTTGCACCGCTATCTGGCTGAGTTCGATTTCCGGTATAGCAACCGCACCAAGCTAGGCGTAGATGATGCGGAGCGTACCGCTCGCGCGATCAAAGGGATCATTGGTAAGCGGTTGACCTATGCGACGCCTCGTCACTGAGCATCCGTATGGCAAAAGCAGACGCAAAGCCAAAGACGCCAAAAAAGACTGATAAGCAGCAATTCGAGCGGTTTGTAGAAGCCGCTCGAAAGCTTGGCGTCAACGAGAGCATGGAAGATTTTCAGGTCAAATTCCGCAAGATTGTACCGGCTAAGCGGTCTTCGCCGCCTTCGGTGGCGGGACGCCCTCGGCGAGACGACGAATAAACGCGCGAGTCGCAAAGATGATTTCTTCGGCAATTTCCGGACTAAAATCGGCACTCATCAAAACCAATCGTCCTTGGACGTGACTAATTTTGTTTCGCCAAGCGTTTTTGAGGCCCTGGACCGTACCTTGGACTTGTTCAAGGAACTCAAAATTTTTCTTCTCAAAACGGGTCCGACTTTTGTGAGGCTTCTGAATGATACCATCAAGTGTCTTGGAAACTGCGGTCCAACCGGATTTTGGATCAGCGACCTTGATGAAAGTACCCAATTCGATCAGTCCGGCTTCGACGATCTGAACGCTGTGAAACACAGCAGCCGCGTACCTTGATAAGGCAAAGCACTTGGACGCTTCTTCAACGTCGCTCTGTATGTTGAAACGTTTTATCGCGATTTCCCAGCCGCGCGCATAATTCTCAAAATAGTCAATCTCGCGAGGAAGCAAGGAGAAAAAGACCTTGTCATCGCATTCGTCGATTAATCGGCCTATCAACTCTTCCGAAAGCTGAGCTATTTCATGACGAGTACAGCCAGCGGTTTCAAATCTGTCCATCATCTTTTCAAGGGTTGCGCACACGGCTGACAAACCGAGAGGGCGAAGACTTTCGATGTAGCTCTTGACTGCCGTAGCTTGGTCTTTTCGACCGAAACGACCATCTTCGGGAATTACAGTCTTGTCGTCCTTCCAACGGCTTTGTTGCCAGGAGGCAACCCGACAAACATCAAACAGCCGCCCTGCATGGAATTTTTCCATGATAGCCCACAAGCTCCGTAGCCTGCCGGGATGCCCTTCCATATTGCAGATAGGATTACATTCCCGGCTGTCACCGAGAACATATCGCATTGGGTACGTCATGTCTAACATCCCCTTCGCAATATGTTCTTTTTGGGGTGTGGGTACTGGCCCCTTTCCATTCCCTCTGGTCCCTTTTGAATTTTCACGTGGTCCCTTTTAAAATTAGCCCATGTTACGTCCGGTCCCATGGGAGCAGAAAATGGTGCTGTCCTAATTCCGATGGGTTTGTCCTAATTTGAATTTTGGTTTGTCCTAATTTGCGCGGCGAAGTGGAGAGGAAAGTGAAACTGACTAGGTTTAGACGCGCGGACGTTCCAGCATTCTTGTTTGCTGCGACCATCCTCGCCTTCTGCCTATACATCTATTTCAAATATCCCAACTGGATGCTCGCTACAGGTTTTGGCCCGGAATGGCATTGCATATCAACAGGGAAATCTTCCGATTTCTGTATCAAGACGCCGCCAACGGATTCCATTAGACATTAGGCCGCCTCAGTTGGCGGCCTTTTTCATTCTACAAATCCATTTCCAATTGCGCATCGAATATTCTTTTCACGTGTCCCTCATATTCGGCCTTATCGCGCGACACCTGAGCAATGCCTAGCAGTTGGCCAAGGTGCTGACGCAATGCTTTGACTCCAACCTCCGAAAGAAATTGATGAAGTTTTTTGCGTCGCTCTCCGCTAGACGCCCGATGCGCTCGCGTCAGTTCCAGAATGCGTCCGCTGCTATGGGCGAGCGGCCGATAAACTTGATCGACCGTAAGGTGCTTGAATTTCCATGTTTTGCCCTGCTCCGGAGCGGGGAGTTGATATAGACGGTACCATTCTTGATATAGCTGGTTTGGAAACTCTCGTTCGTAGTCGCGCGCTTCATCGCGGACATAAAACTTGAACGCGGCAATGGTTTCTTCCCGTGTCGCATCGTACCCCGCCAAGGCATAAACGAGCCCCTTAATTCCCGCCTTGGCTGAGGCATTAAGAACGACATGCGCCTGTCTAACGACAGACGGGTTGATCTTTCTGCCTTCCGCTTCAACCGAGACAACCGCCTTACAGAGATCAATCAGGATCGTGACGTCGTAGCCATTCACTTTAGAGGGTGGAGGTGAATTTCCGCCCGCCCACGGCGGTTGAAAAACAAGGGGATTTTGCAGTTTTTCCCTCAATTCCTGCCCGACGGAATCCGCCATTCTTTTGCTGTTCACAAAGTTAGGAAGGCGGGTCCCGCTAACCCCCATACCGAGTGCAACACCCATGCCGCGCTGGCTAATAACGGCAGTCTTTTGCGGGTCATCGAGGACATAGCAATCAACGTCGATGCCAAATTCTTCCTTGAAGTTGCCCCGGTGAGTCGCTTTTAGGCCCCACCTGGCAAATGCGCCCGCACGAGCAATCTCCGCACGACGATCAGCGGGAACAACTTCTGCGCGGCGGGCACCCCCTATTTTACCCGCCTTCTGTTTGTCCTTATCCACAGACAATCTCCATGCTTGGCACCTTCACAATATGCTTGACACGGCTCCGGTCTGTCAAGCATAATCCAGAAATGCTAAGCAGCATCCACAACGCAGAACGCCTCACCCGTCGGAAAACGGGCGAGGCGTTTTTCTTTGTGCGGCGCGGGGATCGTCTAGCGGTAAGGACGCGGGGGGTACATCCCCGAAACGTCAGTTCGAACCTGGCTCCCTGCACCAAAAGTGGGCCCGTCGCTGCGGAAACAGCGGCGAGCCCGTGTCATCAACCTTGGGATTGCGGCCCTTGGCATCCGACCGTAGCGAATATAGCAGCTTCGGCCCGGTTTTTCCATGCGGATCAATCCCTCAACCTGACGGATTGCGGCCGCCATGAACAACCTTCCCAAATCCAAGCAAATTGAAATCATCGGAATGCTCTGTGAGGGCGTCGGCCAGCGCGCCGTGAGCCGCCTCACCAGCACCGACCGCAAGACGGTCGCCCGGCTGGCGCTCGCCATCGGCACCGGGTGCGCCGAATTGCACGATCGGATGATGGTCGGGCTTCACGTCCACCGGATCGAATGCGACGAGCTCTGGGCCTATGTCGGCCATAAGCGAAATCCGCAAGCTGGACCGAAGCGGCATCCGTCACCCGTATTCGGCGACCAATACACCTACGTTGCCTTGGCCTCGTCCACCCGCGCCATCATCGGCTATCGCACCGGCAAGCGTACTACGGCCGTTACGGACGATTTTATTCAGGACTTGCGCCAGCGCGTTATCGGCGTGCCGGAAATCAGCACGGATGGCCTGCACTTTTACAAGAACGCGATCCGCGATGCGTTCGGCAAGCGTGCGGTGCACGGCGTCATCAATAAGACCTACAGCGTAACGCACCTGAATGTAACCGAAGCATCGCGCCGCTATTCGCCTGCCCAAGTAGTAGCCGTAGAACGGGTAGCAGTAGAGGGCGAGCCCGAACACATTTCGACAAGCTATGTGGAACGGTCAAATCTGACGCTGCGGATGGCGTCAAAACGGTTCGCGCGGTTGAGCAATGGCTTTTCTAAAAAGATCGACTGCCACCTTGCGGCCGTGGGCCTCTACGTGGCGTTCTACAATCTCTGCCGCACGCATGAGGCACTGCGGATGACGCCGGCAATGGCGCTCGGCATTGCGGATCGAGTTTGGTCGATTTCAGATCTGATCGATGCCGCACTTAAGGCGGTCCCGACCAAGCCAACGCCGACCCCGGCGCAACGGCGTAAGTCATTCCGGGTAATCCAGGGCGATTTGTTTGACTGAGAGGCATATTGCAGCCGCAAAGAATCGGTTAACAGTCGTCGTCGACGCGATCTTCGTCTACCTCCCCGAAGTCCGAAACATCTTTCGGCTTAACCAACTTCTTTTCCAGCGCTTCCTTGATGCCGTTCTCGATGAACCGGCGCATTACTCCCGCTCGGCCTCGTCCATAGGACCCGCCATGAACTTCCTCTCTCGCGAAAAGCAAATTGAAGTCATTAGCGCCTTGACCGAAGGTCTTGGCATCCGCGCCACCGCACGCATTACCGGCGTGAACCGTGAGACGGTCGGCAAGCTTGCCCTCCAAGTCGGACGTGGCGCCGCTGAATTACACGATCGCATGATGGTCGGCATTCGTGTGAACCGGATCGAATGCGATGAGCTATGGGCCTATGTCGGCCACAAGCGCAATCCGCAGAAAGGCCCGATGCGCCATCCGTCACCGGTAAAGGGTGACCAATACACCTACGTCGCGCTGGCGTCCTCCACGCGGGCGATCATCGGTTATTTGACTGGCAAGCGCACGACCGAAAACACCGATCAGTTCATTCAAGACGTGCGCCAGCGCGTGATCGGCGTGCCTGAGATTTCGACCGATGGCTTGGCCTGCACCCGGTTCCGCAGACACCGAGTTAGGTGTTTTAATGGAACCGGAGGTGGATCATGGAGAGGCGGAAGTTTACTCGAGAGTTCAAGCTTGAGGCGGTGCGGCTGATCAAAGAGCGAGG